>CAJXRS010000019.1 GCA_913060555.1 uncultured Gammaproteobacteria bacterium
GACGAAGGGGCCGTACTGGGCGATGGGTTCGTCGAGCGGTTTGCCGGCGAGCAGCAGCAGGCGGGCACCGTCGTTGCCGGCATGCAGGGGAAGCTGCTCGCCGTCATCGAGCAGGGCGGCAGCATGGGTGCCCACGGTATCGCCAGCGATATCGGCGCTGCCTTCGAAGACGTAGACGAAGGCGTTGTGTGACTCTGGCAGCGGGACTGTCAGTGATGCCTTGGCGGCAAGTTCGATATCGGCATAGATCGGCTCGGTGACCGGCGCCGCGATCGGCCCGCGCAGCAGCTGCCCGTCAATGGTCAGTGTGCCGGCAATCATCTTGATGCGCTGGCCGTTGCCGAGATCCTGCCAGGGCATATCGCTGGCCGGGATATCGCGATAGGCGGCCGGCTTCATCTTGTCCTTGCCGGCGAGGTTGAGCCACAGCTGGAAGCCGCGGATGCGGCCTTCCTTTTGCTGCGGCATCTCCGAATGAATAATGCCGCGTCCGGCGGTCATCCATTGCACATCGCCGGGGCGCAGATCGCCGCGATTACCCATATGATCTTCGTGCAGCATATGGCCGTCGAGCATATAGGTGACGGTTTCAAAACCGCGATGCGGGTGCGAGGGAAAGCCGGCGATATAGTCATCGGCGTTGTCGCTGGAGAATTCATCCAGCATCAGAAACGGATCGAGCCGTGCCAGTTGTGACTGGCCGAGGGTACGGCGCAAGCGTACGCCGGCACCATCGCTGGTGTTGACGCCCGGAATCACCCGGCGCACGGTTCGGTTGGTCATCATTTTTCTCCGGTAAATTGTTCTCCGGTAAAGTGCTCTCCGGCAAATTTTTCCGCCCGGTCGTGCGCCTGATCAAGATGCAATGCCGGGCCGATGGGTACGATGCGGGTCGGGTTGACGCTCGGGTGGCTGCGATAATAGTGCTGCTTGATATGCGTGAAGTTGCAGGTGTCGGCTATGCCCGGCTGCTGATACAGATCGCGCAGGTAGCCGCTCAGGTGCGGATAGTCGGCGATGCGCTGCCGGTTGCACTTGAAGTGACCGACGTACACCGCATCGAAGCGCACCAGGGTGGTGAACAGTCGCCAGTCAGCCTCGGTGAGGGTGTCGCCGGCCAGCCAGCGCTGCTGGCCGAGTAACGCATCCAGTGTGTCGAGGCGAGCGAACAACGCGGTGACGGCCTCCTCGTAAGCCGCTTGTGTGGTGGCAAAGCCGGCCTTGTAGACGCCGTTATTGATTTCATCGTAGATCGGCGCATTGAGGGCATCGATCTTTTCCCGCAACGCCTCGGGATAATAATCGCCCGGTGTGGCGCCAATGCCATCGAAGGCAGCATTGAACATGCGGATGATGTCGGCAGACTCATTGCTGACGATGGTTTCCCGCGCGCGGTCCCAGAGCACCGGCACGGTGACGCGCCCGGAGTAATCCGGGTTGGCTTTCTGGTAGAGCTGATAGAGATGCTCCAGTCCGTAGAGGCGGTCGCCGGTGGCGCCGGGAAAGTCGTCGTTGAGCGGCCAGCCGCGCTCGAACATCAGCGGGTTGACCACCGATACATCGATCATCGATGCGAGCCCTTTGAGCTGGCGAAAGATCAGCGTGCGGTGCGCCCAGGGGCAGGCCAGCGACACATACAGGTGGTAGCGGCCGGCTTCGGCGGCGAAACCACCTTCGCCATCCGGTCCGGGGCGGCCATCGGCAGTGACCCAGTTGCGAAACTGGGCCGCCGAGCGTTCGAAGCGACCGCCGGTACTTTTGGTGTCGTACCACTGATCGTGCCATTGGCCGTCAATCAGTAATCCCATGATGATGCTCCCGTTGATGGACTGAGTTTACAGCGCCAGTTCGGCCACCTCGGCGAGCGCCCGTTGCAGCGCCTGCGCCTTGTGCTCGCTCATGTTCATACCTTCGGCAAAGACAAAACGCACTTCGCTGAGACCGATAAAGCCGAGAAACTGGCGCAGGTACGGCACCTGATGATCACTGCCGGTGTCGGCATATTGCCCGCCGCGTGCCGCCAGTACGGTGACCGGGGTGTTGTCGAGCAGGCCCACCGGGCCGTTTTCGGTGTAGCGGAAGGTTTCGCCGGCACGTGCCACATGATCGATCCACGCCTTGAGCTGGCTGGGAATGCCGAAGTTGTACATCGGCAGACCGATGACGACGTGATCCGCCTGGCGCAGTTCCTCGATCAGCACGTCGGACTCGGCAATCACCGCCTGCTGCGCCGCGTTGCGCTCTGCCGCCGGGGTAAAGAAGGCACTGACCCGTTCTGCGTCCAGATGCGGCAGCGCTGAGCCGGTCAGATCGCGCAGGGTGACCGCGCCGTCCGGGTGGGCCGCCTGCCAGCGCTCGATAAAGGCTGCGGCGAGCTGGCTGCTGTTGCCGTTGTCGCCGAACAGACTGGCGCGCAGATAAAGCAGGTTGGCCATGAAGAAACTCCCTGAGTGACTGGATCGGGACCAGTATGGGTTCTTCTTTTATGATCATGAAGTGAATATATTGGCGCTTATTGATCGAAAAAATAGATAATCCAGAGGCGAAGATCATGCAGCTCAATGTTGCGCTGGAGCAGTGGCGCACCCTGCTGGCGGTGGTCGATGCCGGTGGCTATGCCGCGGCGGCAGAGGCGTTGAACAAGAGCCAGTCGGCGGTCAGCTATGCGATCCAGAAACTGGAGACCGTGCTTGGTGTGCGGGTATTTCGCCTCAGCGGGCGGCGCGCGGTGCTCACCGAAGCCGGCCAGATTCTCTATCGTCGCGCCCAGGCGCTGGTGGAGGAGGCCAGCCGCCTGGAGCTGTCGGCGGAGAATCTGGCCAGCGGCGTCGAGGCGCAAGTGTTGCTGGCGGTGGATGGCATCTATCCGGTGTGGTTGCTGCTGGACTGCCTGAAGCAGTTTGCTGTCGAGTTTCCGGAAACCCGGGTCGAGCTGATGGAAACCGTGCTCAGCGGTACCGATGAGGCACTGCTGCGCCATGAGGCGGATATCGTCATTACCCCGCAGGTGCCGCCCGGTTTCATTGGCAGTGCCTTGATGCGGGCACGTTTTATTGCCGTCGCCCATCCGCGGCATCCGCTGCACCAGCTGGGTCGGCCGCTGACCTACCAGGACTTGCGCCGGCACCGCCAGCTGGTGGTGCGTGATTCCGGCAGTCGGCGCCTGGATGCCGGCTGGCTCGGCGCCGAGCAGCGCTGGACGGTCAGCCACCTCAGCACCTCGATTCGTGCCGCCTGCATGGGGCTGGGCTTTGCCTGGTATCCGCAGGCGAAGATTCGTGCTGAATTGCAGCGCGGTGAGTTGCAACCGCTGACGCTGGAAGAGGGTGGGGCGCGTTACGCCGAGCTGTATCTGGTCTATGCAGAGGCGGATTATCGTGGGCCCGCAGTGCGGCGGCTGGGAGAGCTGTTGCTGGAAAAAAGTGCCGCGCTGGGGGGTAACGACAGCTCGCAATAAAGGATGAGGCCTGCGCTTGTCAGGTAGCAGTTTGGCTGGTAGATTAGCCGGCCTTTTCAGGCACGTAGCTCAGTTGGTTAGAGCACCACCTTGACATGGTGGGGGTCGGTGGTTCGAGTCCACTCGTGCCTACCAAACGATCGGGTGCGGATAGGCGGACGAGCTTCGCTATCTGTAGTCGGCAATTCGCACGTGGCCTTTGGTAGGGGCCACCACTGAACGCCGGGGTCAATTTCATGCCGAGTATTTCCCTGCCCGATGGCAGCCGCCGGGAATATCCCGCGCCTGTCACTGTGGCCGAGGTCGCCGCGGATATCGGCGCCGGCCTGGCCAAGGCCGCGTTGGCCGGACGGGTCGACGGTCGCCTGGTCGATACCAGTTACCCCATCGCGGGTGATGCCGCCCTGGAGATCGTCACTGCCCGGGATTCCGAGGGCGTCGAGGTCATCCGGCACTCCTGCGCCCATCTGCTGGCGCAGGCGGTGAAGGAGCTGTTTCCCGGCGCTCAGGTGACCATAGGCCCGGTGATCGAGGACGGTTTTTACTATGATTTCGCCTTCGATCGCGCCTTTACTCCGGAGGATTTGCAGGCCATCGAGGACCGCATGCGCGAGCTCGCGCAGGCCGATCTGCAGGTCCAGCGCCGAGAGATGCCTCGCGATGAGGCTGTCGCCCTGTTTCGCGGCATGGGCGAGGAGTACAAGGCGGAAATCATCGCCGCCATCCCGGCAGCGGAGGCGATCTCCCTCTACAGTCAGGGAGATTTCGTCGATCTGTGTCGCGGGCCCCACGTGCCCAGTACCGGTAAGATTCCTGCGTTCAAGCTCACCAAGGTCGCGGGTGCCTATTGGCGCGGTGACGCCCGCAACGCCATGCTGCAGCGGATCTATGGCACAGCCTGGCCGAACCGCAAGGAGCTCGACGCCTACCTGCATCGTCAGGCGGAGGCGGAAAAGCGCGATCATCGCCGGCTCGGCCGCCGCCTGGACTTGTTCCACATCCAGGAAGAGGCGCCGGGCATGGTGTTCTGGCACCCGCGCGGTTGGATGCTGTATACCGAGATCGAGCGCTACATGCGCGACCGGCAGCGTGCCCACGGATACCGCGAGATCCGCACCCCGCAACTGGTCGACTTCTCGCTGTGGCAGCGCTCCGGGCATGCCGACAAGTTCGGCGCAGACATGTTTTCGCTGCAGATGGATGAGCGCGCCTTCGCCATCAAGCCCATGAATTGTCCCTGCCACGTCCAGGTGTACAATCAGGGTCTGCGCAGCTATCGTGATCTGCCGCTGCGGCTCGCCGAGTTCGGTTCCTGCCACCGCAACGAGCCTTCCGGTTCCCTGCACGGGCTGATGCGCGTGCGCGGCTTTACCCAGGACGACGCCCACATCTTCTGTACCGAGGCGCAGATTCAGGAGGAGGTGGCGAGGTTCATCGATTTTCTGCACGGCGTCTATGCGGATTTCGGTTTCGATGAGGTCATCTATCGGCTTTCGACCCGGCCCGAGCAGCGCGTCGGTTCGGATGAGATCTGGGATCGGGCCGAGCAAGCGTTGGCCGAGGCGCTGAATCACCAGGGGCTCGAGTGGGAGCTGTTGCCGGGGGAGGGCGCCTTCTACGGCCCCAAGATCGAGTTTTCGCTCAAGGACGTCCTCGGCCGGGTCTGGCAGCTGGGTACCATCCAGGTGGATTTTTCCATGCCCGAGCGCCTCGGAGCCCAATACGTGGCGGCCGATGATTCCCGCCAAGTGCCGGTGATGCTCCATCGTGCGGTGCTGGGCTCCTTCGAGCGATTCATCGGTATTCTCATCGAGCACTACGAAGGTGCCTTTCCCGCTTGGCTGGCGCCGGTGCAGGCGGTGGTGCTCAATATTACCGACCGCCAGGCGGATTACGCCAAGTCAGTGACAGAAACCTTGCAAAACAAGGGGTTCCGGGTTGAAAATGACTTGAGAAACGAGAAGATCGGCTTTAAGATTCGCGAGCACACCCTGCTCAAGACTCCCTATCTGCTGATCGTTGGAGATCGGGAGACGGAAACCCAATCGGTTGCGATTCGCACCCGTGAAGGTGAGGACCTAGGCTCTCTGAGTTTGGACCGGTTCGTTGACCTTCTCGGCGACAGCGTGCGTGAGCGCGGCAGGGGCACCAAGACAACTAGCGCGGAGTAGCGGGTTATCAAAAAAAGTTATGGCAAGGGCCAAGGCAAGCGCGCCCGGCTGAACGACGAAATCGACGATGTACGTGAAGTGCGCCTGATCGACGGCGATGGAGAACAGGCCGGCATAGTGCCCATCGAGGAGGCGCTGAAGGCCGCTTCGGAGGCTACCCTGGACTTGGTCGAAATTGCTCCGGATGCGGAGCCGCCGGTCTGCAAGCTGATGGATTACGGCAAGCATATCTTCGAGGCCAAGAAGCAGCAGGCGGCACAACGCAAGAAGCAGAAGCAGACCCAGGTCAAGGAGATGAAATTCCGCCCGGGTACGGACGAGGCGGATTACCAGATCAAGCTGCGCAACCTGCGGCGCTTCCTCGAACAAGGGGACAAGGCCAAGGTGACGTTGAGGTATCGGGGCCGGGAAATGGCCCACCAGGAGTTGGGCATGGAGATGCTCAAGCGCATCGAAAAGGATCTCGAAGAGCTGGGTGCGGTGGAACAGTTTCCCAAGATGGAAGGCCGTCAGCTGACCATGGTGATCGCGCCGCGCAGCAAGAAGAAGTAATCGCCGACCGTGCTCAGCCGCTTGGCAGGCTGACCGGCGGTTTTATCACTACCCTACCAGGAGGTAGCCAATGCCAAAGATGAAGGTCCATAGCGGAGCCGCCAAGCGGTTCAAGAAAACCGCTGCGGGATACAAGCACAAGCGGGCGTTCAAGAGCCATATCCTTACCAAGATGACGACCAAACGCAAACGCCAGTTGCGCGGAACTCAGATTCTGAATCTGTCCGACGCGCCCCTGGTCGATCGCATGCTGCGGCGTTGATCGAAACTCGACGGGAGGAACCATCATGGCAAGAGTAAAACGTGGTGTTACCGCGCACCGCCGGCACAAAAAGATCCTGCGTCAGGCCAAGGGATATTACGGAGCACGCAGCCGCGTCTTTCGGGTAGCCAAGCAGGCGGTCATCAAGGCAGGGCAATATGCCTACCGCGATCGACGGGTCAAGAAGCGCACTTTCCGGGCGCTCTGGATTACCAGAATCAACGCCCAGGCCCGCGCCGAGGGCATCACCTACAGCCAGCTGATCGCCGGCCTGAAGCGGGCCAACATCCAACTCGATCGCAGAGTGCTGGCGGACCTGGCGGTGCATGACAAAGCCGCGTTTGCCAGCATTGCCGCACAGGCCAAGACCGCTCTGGGCTAAGGCTGCACGCCCCTGCGGCGAACGCAAGAACGGCGGGGAAAGGGTACGCTCTTTCCCCGTTTTTTGTCGCCGCGAACTCAGATGGCAATTCGGCGAGTGGAGAAGCGAGCGAACATGGACAATCTCGAGACTATCGTCGCGCAGGCCTGCGCCGCGGTGGATCGCACGGAGACCCTGGCGGCACTGGAGGCGGAGCGCGTTCACTACCTGGGCAAAAAGGGCGCGCTGACCGCACTCTTGCAGGGGCTGGGGCAGCTGCCTCCGGATCAGCGGCGGGCCGCCGGTGCCGGAATCAATGCCGCGAAGAACGAGTTGCAGGCGCGTATCGAGGCGCGCCGCCAGCAGCTGGCCGCGGCGGAGCTGGAGCGGCGACTGGCGGCCGAAACCCTGGATGTCACCTTGCCCGGCAGCCGTGTCGACGTGGGCGGATTGCACCCCATCACCCGTACCCTGCGGCGCATCGAGGAGATCTTCGTCAGTGCCGGCTACCGGGTCGAAGAGGGCCCGGAGATCGAGGACGATTATCACAACTTCGAGGCGCTCAACATTCCCGCGCATCACCCCGCGCGGGCGATGCACGACACCTTCTACGTCGATGAGGCGCACGTATTGCGCACCCATACCTCACCGGTGCAGATCCGCACCCTGGAGCGGCGTGCCCCGCCGCTGAGGATCATCTGTCCGGGGCGCGTCTATCGGTGCGATTCGGATCTCACCCACACGCCCATGTTTCACCAGGTCGAGGGGCTGGTGGTCGACCGGGAGATCAGTTTTGCCCACCTGCGCGGCACCGTCGATCAGTTCCTCAAGGCGTTTTTCGGTAGCGACCTGCCGGTTCGTTTCCGGCCGTCCTATTTCCCCTTTACCGAGCCCTCGGCCGAGGTCGATATCCAATGCACCCAGTGTTCGGGCACCGGTTGCCGGGTGTGTAAACAGAGCGGTTGGCTGGAGGTCATGGGTTGCGGGATGGTGCACCCCAATGTGCTCGGTCACTGCGGGGTGGATGCCGAGCAGTTTTCGGGCTTCGCCTTCGGTATGGGGGTGGAGCGCCTGGCCATGCTGCGCCATGGCATCGGCGATCTGAGGCTGTTCTTCGAGAACGACCTGCGCTTCCTGCAACAGTTCTGATCCGGGGTAGGCGATGAAATTCAGCAAACGCTGGTTGATGCAGCACCTGGATGCCGAAATCGGCACGGCGGAACTGGTCGAGCGCCTGACGATGGCGGGGCTGGAGGTGGACGGCGTCGAGCCCGCGTGCGCCGGGTTCAGCGGCGTGGTGGTGGGTGAAATCGAGGCCGTCGAACCCCATCCGGATGCCGATCAGCTGCGCGTCTGTCGGGTGCGCGGCAGCGGAGCCGTACAGCAGGTGGTCTGTGGTGCCCCCAATGCAGTCCAGAACCTGAAGGCCCCTTTCGCGGAGCCCGGCGCCCGGTTGCCGGATGGCCTGACCATCGCCGCTGTCAAGCTGCGGGGTGTGGAGTCCAGTGGCATGTTGTGTTCGGCGGCAGAGCTCGGACTGTCCGCGGACCACCAGGGGCTGTTGGAGCTCGATCCGGCGCTGGTCACCGGCACCGGCCTGCGGGCGGCGCTGGATCTGGACGATGACATCATCGAGGTGGATCTCACACCCAATCGCGGCGACTGCCTGAGCATCCGCGGCTTGGCGCGCGAGACCGCGGTGGTGACCGGGACGGCGCTGCGCGATCTTCCGATTGTCCCTGTAGCGCCCGAGATCGAGGATCGTCTGCCGATCCGGCTCCGCGCCGGTGCTGCCTGCCCACGCTATGCCGGCCGCGTGGTGCGCGGTATCGACCCGGGGGCGCGTACGCCGCAATGGCTGCAGGAGCGCTTGCGGCGCGCCGGCATTCGCACGATCCACCCGGTGGTGGATGTCACCAACTATGTGATGCTCGAGCTCGGCCAGCCCCTGCACGGCTTTGATCTCGGCCGCATCCAGGGTGGTATCGAGGTGCGTCTCGGGCTACCCGAAGAGAGACTGGAGTTGCTCGACGGCACCGAGATCGCGCTCGACGCGGAGACCTTGGTGATCGCCGACGACTCCAGGCCGCTGGCGCTGGCCGGCATCATGGGCGGTAATGACAGCGGAGTGGATGAGGCGACCCGCGACATATTCCTGGAAAGTGCGCATTTCGCCCCCTTGGCGATCGCCGGCAAGGCCCGCCAGCTCGGGCTGCACACGGATTCCTCGCACCGTTTCGAACGCGGTGTCGATCCGGAATTGCCGCGGCTCGCCCTGGAGCGCGCCACTGCGCTGTTGCTCGAGATCGCCGGTGGCCGCGCGGGCCCGGTAGAGATAGCGGAGTCGCCGGAGCACCTGCCGACAGCAGCGCAGATTTCGCTGCGGTCGGCACGCGTGACGCAATTGCTGGGTGCGGAGATTCCCGGGCCTCGGGTGCGGGAGATCCTGCTCAGCCTGGGACTGGCGCAGCTCGCCGAAATCCCCGGTGGCTGGACGTTTCGGGTTCCCAGCTGGCGCTTTGACTTATCCATCGAGGCCGATCTGATCGAAGAGGTGGCCCGTATCCAGGGTTACAATCAACTACCGGCAATCATGCCGGCGCTGGCGCCGGAGCTCCGCACTCCCCGGACCTCGCCTGTGGAGGAACTGCGGGCGGCCCTGGTACACCGCGGCTATCGGGAGGCGATTACCTACAGCTTCGTACCGCCGGAAATCGTGGCGGTGGTGTGCGGCGATGATGCCGGTGTCGCCGTTGCCAACCCGATCAGCGCAGCGATGTCGGTGATGCGGCCGAGCCTCTGGCCCGGCCTGTTGTTGGCCGCGCGGCACAACCTGAACCGTCAGGTTGGCCGGTTACGGCTGTTCGAAACCGGACTGCGGTTCAGCGGCGAAGCGGGCTTTGGCCAGCGGCAGACCCTGGCCGCCCTGATCAGCGGTGATCGCGATCCCGAGAGCTGGGCCAATCCCCGCCGGAGGGTCGATTTCTATGCGCTCAAGGGTGATCTGGAGGCGCTGCTGGAGACCCTGGGCAGCGCCGCTCTGGTGACCGCCGAGCGGGCAGACCACCGCGCCCTGCACCCCGGGCAGTCGCTGCGCTTGGCGGATGCCACGGGCTGCTGCCTGGGTTACGCCGGCGCCCTGCATCCGGCGGTGGCGCGGGAACTGGAGTTCGATCAGCAGGTGTTTCTCCTGGAGCTCTTTCTCGATCGCCTGCCCCTGGCCGGTGACCAAGGCTTCAGTGTGCCCAGCCGGTTCCCCGCTGTACGCCGCGACATCGCCGTGGTGGTACCCGTTGAGACCCTGGCGGAGGAACTGCTGGCGGTAGTGCGCCGCGCCGCCGGCGAGATTCTGGCGGAGGTGAGAATCTTCGACGTTTATCAGGGCGAAGGTCTTGAAAACAATAAAAAAAGCATTGCCATTGGCTTGACCTTTCAGGACGATGAGCGCACCCTCAGAGATTCGGACGTGCAGGCCGCCGAAGGTGCGGTGGTCGAAATGCTCGCCTCCGAGTTGGGTGCCAGATTGCGGGGAGGATAAATGGCTGCGCTGACCAAGGCCGAGCTCGCTGAGCTGCTGTACACTGAGCTCGGCCTGAACAAGCGCGAGGCCAAGGAGCTGGTCGAGTACTTTTTCGAGGAGATTCGCACCGCGCTGGAATCCAACGACCCGGTGAAGCTATCGAGCTTCGGGAATTTCGACCTGCGCGACAAGAATCCCCGGCCCGGCCGCAATCCCAAGACCGGAGAGGAGATTCCCATCGCCGCGCGCCGGGTGGTGACCTTCAAACCAGGACAGAAGCTGAAAGCCAGGGTGGAGAGCCATGCTGGAACCCGGTAACAACAGCCAGTTGCCGCCGATCCCCGGCAAACGCTACTTCACCATCGGTGAAGTCAGCGAGCTCTGCGATGTCAAGCCCCATGTCCTGCGCTATTGGGAACAGGAATTTCCCATGCTCAACCCGGTCAAGCGACGTGGCAATCGTCGTTATTACCAGCGCCAGGACGTGCTGATGATCCGCCAGATCCGCTCGCTGCTCTACGAACAGGGCTTCACCATTGGCGGAGCACGCCTGCGTTTGGGGGGCGAGCACATCAAGCAGGAGGCGACCCAGACGCGGCAACTCATCGAGCAGACGGTGAGCGAACTCGAGGACGTGCTGGCCGCCCTGAAGGACTGATTTCCTTGCTTTAGCCGCCGCATCGAGTATGATGGCGGCCTTTCCGGCGACGCCGGAAAACTCGGAGCGTAGCGCAGCCTGGTAGCGCACCACACTGGGGGTGTGGTGGTCGTGGGTTCAAATCCCGCCGCTCCGACCATTCTTTCCACCCTTATTGCCCGATCCCGGGCTATAACCGCGCCGGCAGGAAATCCCGGATTTCTGTCGGCGATCTCGCCACCACGTCCTTGGCGATCTCCTGCGCGACCAGTTGCCGGGCTCTGCCTCGAGAGCGCCTTGCGCACCAGGCCGAGCATGTCCGGCTCAGTGATCAGATAGAGTTTGTCCAGTTCATGGCCGGCCAAGAGGTGCTCCCGGCCGCGCACTGCGGCCGGGAGCAGGGCAGGTGGGAGGATCAGTGGCCGTTGGCGCGCAATGCCCGACCCAGGGTTTGCTTGCCCAGTATCGGGGTGAATCGGGAGCCGTTCTCCCAGACCCGCTGGCCATTGATATAGACCTGATCGACCACGCCGTCCGAACGGTTGACCAGTACGTCCTGCTCGAACACTTCGTGGAAGATCTTGGTCCGGCCGGTGTTCATATCGTGATTTTTCAGGTTTTCCGGGTCGATCAGAATCACGTCGGCCTGGCAGCCCGGGTCGATGCGGCCCACGTCGAGGCCGAAGAACTCCGCCGGCTCCCGGGTGAGGCGGTGAACCGCCTCCGCCACCCGCGCCACACCGCGCTTCTGGGCGATGCGCAGGGTGCCCAGGTTGCCGTCGTAGAACGCCAGGTTGGTGAGATGGGCGCCGGAGTCGTTGAAGCCGGGCAAGGCATTCTTGTCGAACAGGATCTGCTCGACCACGTCTTCATCGGTGTTGGCCACGTCGAACCACCAGCGAAAACCGGTATCGTAGAGACGCAGACATTGCAGCCAGAACTCGCGCGGGTCGGTGGCCGATTCGGGAAAGCGGTCGAATTCGGCTGCCTCGGCGGCGTCCTTGGCGCCGTTCTTGCCGCCGCTTTGCTTGTGGAGTTTGAGGCGCTCCAGCACCTCGGCCAGGGTATCGCCGTTCCAGCTGGGCACTGCACAGTCGTCGAAGTGCATCTTGCCGAAATCCATCTGGAAGGTGGCGCGCTCATCGGAGCTGCCGCCAATCTGGGTGATATTGGCCGTGGTATTGGTCATCTTCGCCCAGTCGACCTTGAACTCTTCGAGCCACTGGGGATCGTTGAGCAGCGCCTGCCGGCCGGCGACGTCGTCGGCTTCGCAGGCCACCATCTTGCGGGTCGAGGGCAGTTCTTCGAATACCGGGCAGATCATGCCGTCTGACCACATCCGAAAGGCGCCGCCGAGGGCCTGGAAGTGGATCTTGCCCTTGAAGATCGGCGAATTGATGACCTTGCCGAGCTTGAGCATCTTCTGCCAGACACCAGGCACGGAGACGAAGTCGACCGCGGTCAGGGCAGAGATTTTCAAGGGCTTGCCGCGAAACCGGCCGGCCGACCAGAAGTAGCGCTTCAGGGTGCGCAGCATCTTCTGCCCGTCTGGATTGGTCTGCCAGACGCCGTTGTTCCTGCGCACGATCTCGATGATCGGACGCAGTTCGTCGTCTTCCGCGAAATGAGAGGGAATACGGATCTGTTTGTTGGGATCATTGGCCAGGTAGTGGAACACGATCTGGTCGGTGGACAGGCCCAGGTAACCCTGCTCCATGGCCGCCTCCATGATTTCCGCCAGCTTGCGCCGCTCCGCCTGGTTGGGGGGGCGGGTGACCGACGTCTGGGTGCCCATGACCTCGATGCGCATCATGGAATGGGGAACGAATGCCGCGATGTTCGGGCCCAGGGGGAGATCCTGGAAGTGGTTGAGGTAATCGGCGGTGTTGTCCCAGGTGATCTTCTCAATGCACTTCTCGAGCACCCGCTTGGGCATATTCTCCACCCGGGTGAAGCAGTCGACGATCGGATCTTCGCCGTTCCTGCGCTGGCTGCCGAAGGCGAGGCCCAGGGAGCAGCTGCCCACCACCAAGGTGGTGCTGCCATGGCGTACCGCTTCGTGCAGTCCCGGATTGACCTCGGCTTCGAGATCCAGATGGGTGTGGATGTCGAGCAGCCCCGGCAGCAGCCACTTGCCGGTGGCATCGACGATCTCGGCGGGTGCCTGGACCTGCAGGTCGGCGCCGCGGGCCTGGATCTTGCCGTTGCCGATGGCCAGATCCTCGACCTTGGGCATTGCGCCGCTGCCGTCGAAGACCAGGGCGTTACGGATCAGGATGTCGCATTTATCAAGTTGTTGCATGAGTTTACCCCCGGGTAGAAAACACTTCATTTTGTTGCAATCGATTGACGTAAAGCAAGAGATTCCGGGGGTTTCGGTGACCGCTCGAGCTCGCTCCGCGCCCGGGGTCAGTGGAAATCCCGAGACCTGATCGCCAGGTCCGCGAGCAGGACGCTGTGATCGATCAGTTCGCCGGCGATCACGTGGCAGACGCCGTGGCGCTGCTCCAGCACGCCCTTGACCAGCAGCAGCCTGGCATTGAGCAGTGCCGAGCGGAAGCGGGTCTGCAGATTCCGCCACACGACCACGTTGATGTTGCCCGTTTCATCCTCCAGGGTGAGGAAGATGACGCCGGATGCGGTGCCCGGACGCTGGCGACCGGTGACCAGCCCGGCGATGCGGACGAAACTGCCGTTACGCCGGTTCGGCAGCTCCCGCTGGCGGGCGCAGCGGTGAAACAGCGGATGGGCGCGCAGCAGAGCCATCGGGTGCGGTCCCAGGGTCAGACCAATGGCGCGGTAGTCGGCGAGCAAATCAGCCCCGGTGGCCGGTGCGGGCAGGCGGATACCGGGTTCCCGGGTCGGGGCTGCGGCGGTCAGCGGCAGGGGGCGCTCCAGCCCGGCGACGTCCCATTGGGCCTGGTGGCGATGGCCGCTGAAGGATTGCAGGGCGTTGGCGGCGGCCAGGACGGCGAGCTGGCCGCGGTCGAGACGGGCGCGTCGGGCCAGCTCCGGGAGCCCGGCGAAAGGCCGCCGCTGTCGCGCGGCGGCGATGCGTTCACCGGCGGCCCGGTGCAGGCCGCGCACCAGGCGCAGGCCCAGGCGCAGCGCCTGCCGCTCATCGGCGGTGGCTTCCAGCGCGTGGTCCCAGTGGCTGTGAGCCACATCCACCGGGCGCACCTCGACCCCGTGGCGGCGGGCGTCCTGGACCAGTTGCGAGGGGGAATAGAACCCCATGGGCTGGCTGTTGAGCAGGGCGCAGTAGAAGGCTGCCGGATAATGGCACTTGAGCCAGGCCGAGACATAGACCAGCAGCGCGAAGCTGGCGGCATGGGATTCGGGGAAGCCATAACCGCCGAAGCCCTTGATCTGCTCGAACAGGCGGCGGGCGAAGTCGGGGTCGTAGCCGCGTGTGGTCATGCCCTCGATCAGCTTGTGCTCGAAGGCGAGCAGGTGGCCGCTCTTGCCCCAGCTGGCCATGGCGCGCCGCAGGCGGTCGGCCTCGCCGCCACTGAAACCCGCGGCCACCATGGCCAGCTTGATGACCTGCTCCTGGAAGATAGGCACCCCCAGGGTGCGTTCGAGCACCGCGCGGATGGCGTCGCTGGGGTAGGTGACCGGCTCGCTGCCTGCGCGGCGGCGCAGGAAGGGGTGCACCATGTCCCCCTGGATGGGGCCGGGGCGCACGATGGCAACCTGGATCACCAGGTCGTAATAGCAGCGCGGCCGCAGCCGCGGCAACATCGCCATCTGGGCGCGGGATTCCACCTGAAAGACACCGACGCTGTCGCCCCGGCACAGCATGTCGTAGGTGGCCGGATCGCCCAGGGGGATGGCGTCGATGCGGTCGATCGGTTCGCCCAGCTCCGCCAGGGTCGCCAGGCATTTGCGGATTGCGGTCAGCATGCCCAGCGCCAGCACGTCGATCTTCATCAGCCCCAGGGCTTCGAGATCATCTTTATCCCACTGGATCAGGGTGCGCTCGGCCATGGCGGCGTTTTCCACCGGTACCAGGCGGGTGATCGGCCCCCGGCTGATGACGAAGCCGCCGACATGCTGGGACAGGTGGCGGGGAAAACCGCGGATCTCCGCCACCAGCCGCACCAGCCAGTCGAGCCGCGGGTCGTCGCCGCCGGCCAGTTCGCGCAACCGCTGCGCGAGTCCGTCGCTGCGCTCCCAGCGTGTCTGGGCCTGGGCCAGGCGTTCGACCAGCAATGGGTCGAGGCCCAGCGCCTTGCCCAGATCGCGCACCGCGCTGCGGTGGCGATAGGTGATCAGGGTGGCGGCCAGGGCGGCGCGCTCACGGCCGTACTTTCGGTAGATGTACTGGATGACCTCTTCGCGTCGCTCATGTTCGAAATCGACATCGATGTCCGGCGGTTCGTCCCGCTCCCGGGAGATGAAACGCTCGAACAGCAATTCGACCTGTTCCGGGGAGACCTCGGTGATGAACAGGCAGTAGCAGACCGCGGAATTGGCCGCCGAGCCGCGCCCCTGGCAGAGGATGCCGCGCCCGCGAGCGAAGACGACGATGTCATGGATGGTCAGGAAATAGCGCTCGTAGTCGAGTTCGGCGATCACCGCCAGTTCGCGTTCCAGGGTGGCCTGTACCGCCGCCGGCACGCCCGCCGGCCAGCGTCGGGCGGCGCCCTCGGCGACCAGGGCGGCCAGGTGGGCGGAGGGGCTGGTGCCGGCCGGTACCACCTCGTCCGGGTACTCGTAGCGGAGTTCGTCGAGCGAAAAGCGGCAGCGCGCGGCGATGGCCAGAGTCTCGGCGAGCAGCTCCGGCGGGTACAGGGCCTGCAAGCGGGGCAAGGGCCGCAGATGGCGCTCGGCGTTGGCCGCCAGGTGCCGGCCCAGGGCATCGACCGGGGTGTTGCGGCGGATTGCGGTCAGGGCATCCTGGAGCGGCTTGCGCTGAGGGCAATGCATGGTCACCGCGCCGCAGGCGACGGCGGGAATGTCCAGCAGGGCTGCTGTGCGGCGCTGCGCGGCGCAGGCGTCGTCGTCACCGTCCAGGTGGCGGGCGATGCCGATCCACAGGCGCTCCTCGAAGAGCGCGCGCAGCCGGGCGCCGATGGTCGGGTCACAGTCCCGGGTGGGGCGCCAGAGCGCCAGGCAATGCCTGGCGTAGGGGGCCAGGTCGTCCAATCCCAGGTCGTATTCGCCCTTGACGCTGCGCCGCCGGCCCAGGCTGATGAGGCTGGCGAGATCGCCATAGGCGATCCGGTCCGGTGCCAGGAGAACCAAGTGGATCCCTTCCTGAAGCCGGAATTCGCTGCCCAGGATGAGTTGGATGCCGCATTCCCTGGCTGCCAGATGGGCGCGTACCACGCCGGCCAGGGAGCACTCGTCGGTGAGCGCGATGGCGGCATAGCCCAGTTCTGCGGCCCGTTGCACCAGCTCCCGGGGGTGGGAGGCGCCGCGCAGGAAACTGAAGTTGCTGATCGCGTGCAGTTCGGCGTACATGGCATCGAGTACCGGCTGAGGTGGCATGTGGCACACGGCGTCCGTTTTCGCGCTGCCCGATGGGTTGTCCTGTGTCTTGCATCCGCGCTTCCCGCGACGTGCTCGGCAGGCCGTTAGCCGAACAGGCCGTGCAGAAACCAGGCACCGCTGCGGCGGTCCAGATACACCCAGCAGCGGTGGCCGTGGCTGCTCCGAGCCTGGTAATAGTCGCGGCTCGCGGGGGTGCACCACCAGTGGCCCTCGATGCGCTCCGGGCCGCTCTCCAGCGCCAGCGGATCTCCCGCCAGGCACGGCCGGCGGCCGTGCACCACCAGTGGCTGCGGCGATTCCAACAGCCACAGCGGTCGCTGTGCCTGTGGTGGGGGCGGGTCGCTGTGCCCGGCGAACCCGGGTGACGCCAGAATTCCGGCGCGTTCCGGCAGATGTTCGTCGCAGGCCAGCGGGCGTCGGATCGCTTCGGGGCCGAGGCGGGCACCGAGGCGATCGCACAGGGCCTGAAAGGCAGGGATATCGGCTGTCGTGCCGGACGCGCCGAGCAGATCGGGTTGCGGGCCGGCGGGGGGAGGCAGGTCGCGGCATTCCAGGCCCAGGGCGGTCACCGGCGCTGGCAGGCGCAGCCCAGCGAAGCCCAGGCGGGTCAGTTCGAGCAGGTGTTGCAGATCGCTGCGGGGATGGGTGAGGCGCAGCGGCAGCTCGGTGGCGGTGCCGTCTTCCAGCGTCAGCCGCCAGTGCAGGCTGCCGCAGCAGAGCTGGCGGGCGCGCAGATAACCGCTCAGTTCCTGCAGCAGCCGGCGGGCCGGGAACAGCAGCATCTCCGCCGCTTCGACCCCGAGGCCGAGTTCGAGGGCGCGCTGGAACGCGGGCGGCAGCACCAGGGAGGGCTGCGGATCGGGGCGCCGGCCCTGGATGCGCTGCAGGTAGTGCAGCAGGTCTCTGCCATAGCGCCGGCCCAGGGTTCTGCCCGGCAGCTCGAGCAGGGCGCCGAGCCTGCGCAGACCGGCCTGCGCCAGGGCCTCGCGTACCGGCGGCGGGCAGTCGAGGGCGGCCAGCGGCAGGCTGTCGAGCAGCCCGGTGAAGGCTTGGTGCCGGAGCCCGCCGCGATCATCCAGATAGTCGAGCGGGTCCCTGCCGGCATGGGTCAACAGCAGGGCCGCCGCCGGGTTGGCTGCGGCGCCCAGGGCGGCGGACAGCTGGTGGAGATCGAGCATTGCTCGGAGCTTGGCGAGCAGTGCGGCGGGACCACCGAACAGCCTCAGGCTGCCGCCGATTTCGAGCAGCAGTGCCGCGGGGGGACGTAGCGTCACTCTGGGCGTGAAGTTATGGCAGGCCATGCCCAGGGCTTCCAGGGCCGCCGTCTCCCGCTGCGGAGCGCGCGATACGGTCTCCAGTGCCGGACACAGGGCAAGGGCGCTGGCGACAGGCTGGGCCGCGACGACACCCGCCGCCGCGGCGGCGGCATTGCAGGCGCAGATCCGTTGCCGGTCCAGCACAGCCAGCGGGCGCTCGGGAGCCTGGTCGACCGCCAGCGCCGCCAGGGGCAGGTCCAGACAGCGGATCCCCAGCCACAGCATCAGGGCGACACCTGCAGCCGGGGAGGGGGAGCCCCATTCCCGGGTGGCCAGTCCGCCATCTGGAGGGCCGGTTGCCGGCCGAGGAGCTGCGGCGGCCCAGCCCGGGCAGGGCCGATGGCTGCTGCCGTCGATGGCGCCAGCGATAGGGTCTGACCACTGGGGCCGGGCTGTTTGTGAATGGTCAACCGGGTTCCGTTGCGGCTGCCCTGCAGCCCGATGCGCAGTGGGGCCGGCGACGCGGCGCGGATCGCCTGTGGCCGGCGGTAGAGGAAGATCGGTGTGGCTGTGGTACGCGCCGTACTCTGCAGGCGCAGCAGCTGGGCGTGGCGCCAGGGTTCGCTGCCCTCCCAGAGCATCAGGACGGCACAGGTGCCGGAGCGGAGGATCTGCTCCCCCGCCCAGAAGCGGTCGCGGCTGGCGGGACAGCGCAGCACCAGCAGGCACTCACCGGGCAATCCCGCCTGGCACAAGGCCTGGGCATGGGGCAGGTGGGGCGGGTCGATCAGGAACACCAGTCGGCCCGCAACTGTCAGTCGCGCCAGCGCGGGAATCACCAGGCCGAACTCTCCGAGCCCTGGTTCGGCCAGCAGTTCGGTCAGGGCTGCCGCCGGCCAGCCGCGCCAGTGCAGCAGGGCGTCCAGGGAGGCGTGTCCGGTGGCGATGCCCGGGGACGGAGTCGCAGCCGCCACGGCCGGGCGGAGGCCGGGATGACGCAGCAGATGGGCGGGGCCTGGGCGCATGGGGAACCATGATCACTGAAGAAGAGCCAAGATACTGTATAAAAAAACAGTAGTCCAGGCCGGATCCGCGGGCGCCGGGCCCGTGGAGGGCCTTGTGTATAATCGACCATCATTCGCGCAGCTCCCGTTCATGTTCCCTTTTCGACGCATCGGCGTGGTCGCCCGGCTTCGCAACCGCGAGGTGGTGGAAAGCCTCAACCGTCTGGTCGCCTTTCTGAAGAGCGACGGCCGCGAAGTGGTGGTCGAACGGGAGACCGCGAAACTGCTCGATGACCATTCCATCGAGGTGGCCGACGGCCGCACCCTGAAACCCGATGCCGTGGATCTGGTGATCGTGGTGGGCGGCGACGGCAGCATGCTGGGCGCGATCCGCGCCCTCGCCGGCCTCGACGTGCCCTTGCTGGGCCTCAACCGGGGGCGCCTGGGCTTCCTCACCGATATCCCGCCGGAAGCAATGGAGCGCGGCATCGGCCGGGTGCTGGCCGGTGAATATCAACTCAGCGAGCGTTTTCTGCTCGAAGCCGAAGTGTGGCGGCAAGGTGCGGTGGTCGCCTCCGGTACCGCCGCCAACGATGTCGTGCTGCACCCCGGACGGTCGGTGCGCATGATGGAATTCGAGCTCTACGTGGATGACCAGTTCGTCTACAGCCAGCACTCCGATGGCCTGATCGTCGCCACGCCCACGGGCTCCACAGCCTACGCCCTGTCCGCCGGTGGTCCGATCCTGCACCCACAGCTCGATGCCATCGTTCTGGTGCCCATGAATCCCCACTCCCTCAACAGCCGGCCCATCGTTCTCGACGGCGACAGCGCCATCGAGATCCGGGTCGGGATACGGGATGAATTGCACGCGGCGATCACCTGCGATGGCCAGTACGAACTGCCTACCGAACCGGACGATGCCATCCGCATCCACAAACAGCCGCGGCCGGTGCGGTTGATCCATCCCGTGGATCACAATTTCTATCAGATCTGCCGCACCAAGCTGGGTTGGGGCAGCCGTTTGGATTCGGTGCACCACGACGACGGCAACGCGACGGATGACTGATCCCGAACCCTGGATCACGGTCGCCGAACTGCCGCCGGGCCTGGACGGCGAGATCCTGTCCCTGCAGTTGACCGCGCGCGGTGTCGCCCACCGGATCGAGGGGTCGGGCGAACGCCGCTTGCTGCGCGTGGCGCGGCGCGAGGATATTCCCACGGTGCTGCTGGTGCTGCGCGAGTACGGCCAGCGCGTCGCCACGGCACCGCCGGGACTGGCCGCCCAGGCCCGGGCCGTGCCGATGGTGGTGGCGGTGTTGCTGCTGGGGTTGGCGGGTGCGTTGCTGGTCAGTTTCGCGCCTTATCTGGTGCCCAGTCTCACCTTCCAGGATTTCACTTTGCTCGGCAGTGGTGAACTGCGTCTGGAGTCGCCGGGCGCCGCCTTTGCCCGTGGCGAATACTGGCGCCTGCTCACCCCCGCCTTTCTGCATTTCGGCATCTTTCATATCGTCTTCAATGCGCTGTGGATCTGGGAGTTCGGGCGCCGCGTGGAAGTGCTGGTCGGGCACGGCAATTTTCTGGTGATCTTTCTCGCCACCGCCATTGGCGCCAATGTCGGCCAATATCTGTGGCAACCGGACAGCCTGTTCGGCGGCCTGTCGGGAGTGGTGTACGGCCTGCTCGGCTATATCTGGGTCCGCCACCGGCTGGCGCCCCATCCGCTGTTGCGGCTCCCACCGGGCATCGCGCCGCTGATGCTGGCCTGGCTGCTGCTGTGTCTGGTCGGCGTGGTGGACTGGTTCATCCGGGGCGGGGTCGCCAACGGCGCCCATGTCACCGGACTGCTGATCGGCGCCGCGTTCGGCGCCCTGGCCGGGGTTTCCGCGCGCAGCCGCGCCTGATATCGGAGTCGCACACCATGATGCTCGATGACCTGCTCGCCCGGATCACCCCAGAGCTGTACCAGAAGCTGCAGGAGGCAGTGGCCACTGGGCGTTGGCCGGATGGCCGCCGGCTGGAGGAAGCGCAGCGCGCCCTGTGTCTGCAGGCGGTGATCGCCTGGGGCGAACGCCATCTGCCCGCCGAGCAGCGGGTCGGCCATATTGCGCAGCCGCCACACGCCCATTGTGGCGGCCAGGACGAAGACGAGAGCCGGCAGCCGCGCCCGCTGCAGTGGCGCTCCTGAGGCCAGGATCATGTCCAGCTATCGAGGGCCCAGCTATCGAGGGCCCAGCTATCGAGGCCATCTCGGCAAGATGCCCAGCGCCCTGGGCGATCCGGTGCACTACTGGTTGCGGCTGGATGAGCTGCGCCTGCCCCTCAACGAACTGATCGGCGAATCCTTGCGGATCCATTACGCCGGTACCATCCATTGCACGCACTGCGGCCGCGCCACTGCGAAGAGTTTCGCCGGGGGTTATTGCTACCCCTGCTTTCGCAAGCTCGCCGAGTGCGATCTCTGCGTGCTCAGCCCAGATCGCTGCCACTTCGCTGCCGGCACCTGCCGGGATCCCGAATGGGCAGCCGGGTTCTGCATGACCGGGCATCTGGTCTATCTCGCCAACTCCTCGGCTGTGAAAGTGGGCATCACCCGCGCCGAGCAGGTGCCCACCCGGTGGATCGATCAGGGCGCCAGCCAGGCGCTGCCCATCGCCCGCACCCATACCCGCCAGCAGGCCGGGTTGGTGGAAGCGGCGCTGCGCCGCGAGGTACGGGACACCACCGACTGGCGCGCCATGCTCAAGGGCCCGCCACCGCCGGCGGATCTCGCCGCAATCCGCGATCGATTGTTCGAGGACTGTGCGGCGGAGCTGGCGGTGTTGACCGGGCGTTTCGGGATTCAGGCGATCCAGCTTGTCACCGACGCCGAGACGGTCACGATCGATTATCCGGTGCGCGAATACCCGCTCAAGGCCAAGGCCTGGAATCTGGACAAGACCCCCGAAGTCACCGGGCAGTTGCTGGGTATCAAAGGCCAGTACCTGATCCTGGATACCGGCGTGCTCAATGTGCGCAAGTTCACCGCTTACGAGGTGGAGGTCGGGTTTTGATGCACGCCGGTGTGGGGCGAGTCAGAAGTTTTCTTCGGGCTGCAGAAACCGCCACTGCCCCGGCGGCAAGGTGCCGAGTCGCACGCGGCCGATGCGCACCCGCTTGAGGCCGGTCACCTTGAGTCCGACCAGCTCACACATGCGCCGGATCTGGCGCTTGCGGCCCTCGCGCAACACGAAGCGCAGCTGATCCGCATTCACCCGCTCGACCCGGGCCGGGCGCAGCGGCCTGCCGTCCAGGGCGAGTCCGTGGTTGAGCAGCTCCAGGCCGCGTTGGTCGAGCCTGCCGGCGATGCGCACCAGATATTCCTTTTCCACCCGGGAGTCCGCGCCGATCAGCTGGCGCGCGACGCGCCCGTCCTGGGTGAGCACCAACAGCCCGGTGGAGTCGATGTCGAGCCGTCCCGCCGGCGCCAGTCCCCGGAGATGTGCGGCGCGCCGGCGCGGTTGGTCGCCGGGCAGCTGGTTGGCGGCGGTGATCAGCGTCGTGGCCGGCCGGTAACCGCCCTCGGCCTGCCCCGAGACATAGCCCACCGGCTTGTGCAGCAGAATGGTGGCCTGGCGTTGCTGGCGCGCCAGAGCGGGCTTGGCGAGACGGATCTCGGCGCCGGGCGCCACCCGGGTGCCCAGCTGTGTGACCCGCTTGCCGTCGACGAACACCAGGCCCTCGGCGATATAGGCATCCGCTTCGCGGCGCGAGCACAGCCCGCGCTCGGCCATCAGTTTGGAGACCCGGACGCCGGCGGCGTCGGGCGTTTGGCCATTACCGCTCAGGCGAAGATCTCCGCCATCAGCTCCACGGCATCCAGGTTGGCGTCGGACAGCAGCAGGGTGCCGACCTGGCCGCGCTTGGCGGCTGCCGCCCAGCGCTGGGCGCGATCGCGGATGCGCGCCGGCGGACCGACCAGATTGCAGGCATCCACCAGTTCGTCGGGCACCGCAGCGGCAGCCTCTTCCTTGCGGCCGGCGAGGTACAGATCCTGGATGGTCTCCGCCGCGGACTCGTAGCCCAGGCGTTTGGCGTAGTCGTTGTAGAAGTTCTTGTTGCGCGCGCCCATGCCGCCGATATAGAGCGCCAGGTGGTTTTTCAACGGCCGCATGCAGGCGGCGAGGTCATCGCCGATGACCACGCGCACGAAGGGTGCGACATCGAAATTCGCCAGTGACTTGCCGCCGCCGGCGGCGGCAAAGCCCTCTCTGATCGGCTGTTCGAAGATATCGAAGCGTTCTGGATCCATCCACACCGGAAAGAAGCCGTCGGCGACCTCGGCGGCGGCGCGGACCCCGGCCGGAGTGATGTTGGCGCTGTAGATGGGGATCTCCGTATCACAGTGCAGGATGCTCTTGAGAGGTTTGCCGAGTCCGGTGGCGCCGGCGCCCCGGTAGGGCAGTTGATACATTTCACCGTCGAAGCTGGCGGGCGCTTCGCGGGCGAAGATCTGTTGCATGATCTGGATGTATTCCTTCAGTCGGGTCACCGGCTTGCCGTAGGGCACCCCGTGCCAGCCCTCCACCACCTGGGGCCCGGAGGCGCCGAGACCGACGATGAATCGGTTGTCGGAGAGGTGCGCCAGGGTCATGGCGGTCATCGCCGCCATGGCGGGAGTGCGTGCCGGCATCTGCATGATCGCGGTACCGGCGCGAATGCGGTTGGTATTGGCGAGAATCCAGGTCGCGGTGGTGACGGCATCGGCGCCATAGGCCTCCGCCGTCCACACCGAGTCGTAACCCAGTGTTTCGGCGTGGCGAATGACGTCCAGCGGTACCCTGGCCCTGCTGCCGGAATAACCGGCCATCAATCCGAGTTTCATGGTCGTTCCCCGATGGTGTTGTGCGCTGCGGCGCGCGGCCGGTGGTCGGGGCTACCATAGCAGAACGCCCGCCGCGCCAGACAGTGGCGGCGGGGCGATTCGCCCTGCCGGGCCCTGCTATCATGGGCTATTGTCCGTGCCGCGGTTGCCGGCGGATTCCCCACGGGCCTCTTTCAGATCAGATAGGAAAGCACCATGAGTGATTCTTTGCCCAGGCTGGCCATCCTCGGCGGCAGCGGCGATCTCGGCGGTGGACTCGCGTTCCGCTGGGCGCGGGCCGGCTATGCCGTGATCATCGGTTCGCGCAGTGCCGACAAGGCGGCGGAGGCGGCCGCTGCGCTGCAAGGCAGGGGGGTGTCGGGGCCGCTACAGGGCATGGCCAACGAGGCGGCGGCCGCGGCCGGCGACATCGTCGTGCTGACCGTGCCCTTTGCCAATCAGAAGCCGACGCTGGAGGCGGTCAGGGAATCGCTGCAGGGCAAGATCCTGATCGACGTCACCGTGCCCCTGGTGCCACCCAAGGTGGGCGCCGTGCAACTACCCAGCGAAGGCAGCGCCGGTCAGATCGCCCAGAATCTGCTGGGCGAGGGCGTGCGTGTCGTTTCCGCGTTTCAGAATGTCGCTGCGGCCCACCTCGAGGATCCGGAGCACGACCCGGACTGCGATGTGCTGGTATGCGGCAACGACGCCGATGCCTGCCGGCAGGTGGTGGAACTGGTCGCGGCGGCAGGCATGAGAGGCTGGCACGCCGGCCCCATTGCCAATGCAGCGGCCGCAGAAGCGCTGACCTCGGTGCTGATCACGCTGAATCGCCGTTACCGGATTCCCGGTGCGGGTTTTCGCATCACGGGTCAGCCGCAGGCGTGAAGCCATTCGCGGGGTCGCTGGCTGCCGTGTCTGCTCTGGAAGTGTCTGCTCTGGAATTGATTGGACTGCCGGGGATTCCCCGGGTGGCGCCCGGGGACGATCTGGCCGCGCTGATTCTCGCCGGATTGCGCGAGGCCAGGATCGAGCTGTGTCGCGGGGATATCCTGGTGGTCGCCCAGAAAGTGGTCTCCAAGGCGGAGAACCGCTATCGGCGCCTGGCCGACGTGGTGCCTTCGGCGCGGGCGCTGAAGATCGCCGCGGTGGTCGACAAGGATCCGCGTGCTGTGGAGGTGATCCTGGAGGAATCGCGCGCGGTATTGCGCCAGGTCCCCGGAGTGTTGATCGTCGAACACCGGCTGGGATTCGTGATGGCCAACGCCGGGGTGGACGCCTCCAATATCGAACAGCAGGGCCTCGAGGGCGAGCGCCTGCTGCTGCTGCCCGAAGACCCCGATGGCAGCGCCGCCCGGCTGGCGGAAGCGCTCGGTCAGCGGACGGGCGTAACTCCGGGGCTGGTGATCAACGACAGCGTTGGCCGTGCCTGGCGCAATGGCACTGTGGGTATGGCCCTGGGCAGCGCCGGCTTTCCCGCGCTGCTCGATCGGCGCGGGGAGCGCGATCTGTTCGGCCGCGTGCTCGAGGTTACCGAAGTGGCGCTGGCCGATCAGCTGGCCGCTGCCGCGGCCCTGGTGCAGGGCGAGGCCGACGAGGGTCGACCCGTGGTGCTGGTGCGCGGCCTGCGTTGGCCGGATGCGGCTCCGCCGACCCCGGCTGGCGTTCTGGTGCGGCCCAGGGAGCGGGATCTGTTTCGATGAGTGACGCCCGGGTTCTGGCGCTGTGCGGCGGTGTCGGTGGCGCCAAGCTGGCGCTCGGCCTCTACCGCCTGCTCGGCAGCGAGCTCACCCTGGTGGTCAATACCGGCGATGACTTTGCCCATCTCGGCTTGCATGTCAGCCCGGATCTGGACACGGTCACCTACACCCTGGCCGGGCGCGTCAATCCGGCTACCGGCTGGGGGCTCGCCGAGGACAGCGGACACTTCATGGCCGCGTTGACGGAGCTGGGTGGCGAGCACTGGTTTTTCCTCGGCGATCGTGATCTCGCCCTCCACGTCGAGCGCACCAGGCGCCTCGCCGCCGGTCAGACGCTCGCCGAGATCACCGCCAGTGTGGCGCGGACGTTCGGTATTCGCGCGCGGCTGTTGCCCATGTCCGATCAGTTGGCGCCGACGCTGGTGGAGACCGACGGCGGCCCCCTGGCCTTCCAGCACTATTTCGTCCGCGAGCGCTGCCAGCCGGCGATCCGTGCGCTGCACTATGGCGGCGCCCAGGCTCGCCCGCATCCGGAGTTTCTCTCGGCGCTCGCCGATCCGAATTGGACGGCCATCGTGCTCTGCCCATCCAACCCCTGGTTGAGCCTGGATCCCATGCTGGCGCTGCCCGGAGTGCGCGACGCGCTGCGCGCTGCCCGGGTGCCTGTGGTGGCGGTGTCGCCCATCGTCGGCGGGCGGGCGATCAAGGGGCCGACCGCGAAGATCATGGCCGAGCTGGGGCTCGAGGTATCGGCGCGGGCCATCGCCGCGCATTACGGTGACTTTCTCGACTGCCTGATTCTCGATCGCCGCGATGCGGCCCTGGCGGCGGACTTGCCGGGAAGCCTGGTGGCGGATACCGTGATGCATGATGAAGGCGACAAGATCGCCTTGGCGAAGACCATTCTGGCCGCCGCGCACGGCGGCCGATGATTCAAGAGGGGGAGGGGTGAGCGGTTCGACCTGGATCCTGATTCCGGTCAAGCCTCTGGCGGAGGCCAAGACCCGCTTGGCCCGGCTGCTGGGGGCCGGGGAGCGTCGCGTGCTTGTCCAGCGGATGCTCGACGATGTGTTGGCGGCCGTTACCGAAGTGGCCGGCATCACCGGGGTTGCGCTGGTGACCGCCGACCCGGAAGTGGCCGGGCGGGGTAGAGCGCGCGCTTTGCGCGTGCTGCCGGAGCCGCAACCCGGTCTCAACATGGCCCTGCGTCATGCCACCGAGACGTTGGTGCGGGAGGGCGCCGAGCGGTTGCTGATCCTGCCCGCCGATATTCCCCTGGTGAATGCGCGGGCCGTACAGTGTCTCCTCACTGTGGAGGGAGCAGCGCCGGCGGTGACCCTGGTTGCGGCCAGCGCCGATGGCGGTACCAATGCCCTGTTGATGGCGCCGCCCGGATTTCTGAATCCGGCCTTCGGCGCCGGAAGCTGTGCCCGCTATGTACAGGTGGCGCGCGAGAAGGGCGTCGAGCCAAGGTTGCTGGACATACCGGAAATTGCGCTCGACATCGACCGCCCGGAAGATCTGCAGGCACTCCGGAGCCGGCCGGGCGCAGAGCGGACCCGGGAATATCTCGACCGCATCCAGGGCTGGGCTCGACTGCGCCCGGCCGAGCAAGGCACCGCCATGGCGAGGCAGGCATCATGAACCAGCGTTTCCGCCCGAATTCCGCATTGCCCTGCCGGGGAGAAATCGACGCCTGGCTTGCCGAAACTTCCCTCGAGGCGCTGATGACGCGTGCCGCGGCACTGCGCGATCGCGGCCACGGCCAGAGAGTTTCCTTCTCCCGCAAGGTCTTCATTCCCCTGACCCGGCTGTGTCGGGACGTGTGCCACTACTGCACTTTCGCCACCACGCCGAGCCGGCTGGACAAGCCGTTCATGACCCCCGACGAGGTGCTGGATCTCGCCCGGCAGGGTGCCGCAGCGGGCTGTCGAGAGGCGCTCTTTACCCTGGGTGACAAACCCGAACTGCGTTATCCCGCCGCCCGCCGGGCGCTGGAGGAACTGGGCTACCCCTCGACCCATGACTACCTGGTGGCCATGGCCGGACTGGTGTTTGCGGAGACCGGCCTGCTGCCGCATCTCAATCCGGGGGTGATGACGGCCGCAGAATTGGCGGCGGGACGCTCGGTATCGGTCTCCCAGGGCATCATGCTGGAGAGCAGCGCGGCTCGCCTGGGCGCGCGCGGCGGCCCTCATTACGGTTCGCCCGACAAGGATCCCGCCCTGCGCCTGGCCTGTATCGCCGCCGCCGGCGAGTTGGGCATTCCCTTCACCAGTGGCATTTTGATCGGCATCGGCGAGACCCGGGGCGAGCGCCTGGATGCCCTGTTTCTGCTGCGCGAACTGCACCAACGTCACGGACATCTGCAGGAAATCATCATCCAGAACTTTCGCGCCAAACCCGGCACCCGCATGGCTGGCGCGCCGGATGCGCCCCTCGATGAGTTGCTCTGGACCATCGCCGCGGCCCGGGTCATTTTGGGGCCGGCAATGAACCTGCAGACGCCGCCCAACCTCAACCCGGGGGTACTGCCCCGGCTGATCGACGCCGGCATCAACGATTGGGGCGGCGTCTCTCCGGTGACCCCGGATTACGTCAATCCGGAAAAGCCCTGGCCACACCTCGAGGAACTCGCCGAGCATACCGCCGCCGCCGGCAAATTACTGGTCGAGCGCCTCGCGCTCTACCCCGCCTATACCCGGGAGCTGTCGCGCTGGCAGGAGCCCGCGATGGCCACTGCGCTGCGCCATGCCATGGACAGCGACGGCCTGGCGCGCCGCGATCCCTGGAGTCCGGGTTCGGAACAGCCGCCGGAGTTTGCGGCCGAGCGCGAGGGTTGGCAGTGTGCGCCACCGCCGGTCGGTGCCGAGGTGCTTGGCATTGTCGATCGGGCGTGCGCCGGCGCGCGCCTGGATCCGGCGGAGATCGAGCGCCTGTTCGAGGCGCGTGGCGCCGAATTCGACGCGGTCTGCGCTGCCGCCGACGCCTTGCGCGGCGAACGCTGTGGTGATGTGGTCACTTACGCGATCAACCGCAATATCAACTACACCAATATCTGTCTGCACGCCTGTAGTTTCTGCGCCTTCTCCAAGGGCAAGACCCACGAGGATCTCCGCGGCAAGCCCTACCGCCTCGACCTCGACGAGATCGCCGCGCGCACCCGCGAGGCCTGGCAGCGGGGCGCTACGGAAGTCTGTATGCAGGGTGGAATCCACCCGGACTACACAGGCGCGACCTATCTGGAAATTTGCCGCGTGGTGAAGGCCGCGGTGCCGGAGATGCACATACACGCCTTCTCACCGCTCGAAGTCACCCAGGGCGCGCGTACCCTGGGGCTGTCGCTGCGCGATTACCTCAGCCATCTCCGCGACGCTGGCCTCGCGACCCTGCCCGGCACGGCCGCCGAGATCCTCGACGATGAGGTGCGGGCACTGATCTGCCCCGACAAGGTGAACACCAACGAATGGCTTGCAGTCATGGAAACTGCCCATGAGCTGGGCCTGCGTTCGACCGCTACCATCATGTTCGGCCATCTCGACCGTCCCGGGCACTGGGCCCGCCACCTGCTGCAGATCCGGGATCTGCAGGCGCGGACCGGGGGTTTCACCGAGTTTGTGCCGCTGCCCTTCGTGCATATGGAGGCACCGCTGTATCGTCGCGGCGGCGCCCGCCGCGGGCCGACCTTTCGCGAGGCGGTGTTGATGCATGCGGTGGCTCGGCTGGCACTGCACCCGCTGATCCCCAATATCCAGACTTCCTGGGTGAAGATGGGCCTGGAAGGCGCCGGCGCCTGTCTGCAGGCCGGCGCCAATGACCTGGGCGGCACCCTGATGAACGAGAGCATTTCCCGGGCCGCTGGTGCACGGCATGGCCAGGAGATGACGCCGGCACGGATGGAGCAGTTGATCCGCGGGCTGGGGCGCACGCCGCGGCAACGCACCACGATTTATGCGGACGCGAAGCAGAGGCTGGTGGCAGCCGCCATGGAATAGGGGCTGGCGGCTGTCAGCCGTGGTTTTCGAGCTCGGTCCAGCGGACCAGCAACTCCTCCAACTCGGTTTCAATCGCAGTCAGACGCCGGCTCGCCGCGGCGACCCGCTCGGGCTCCGCGCTGTAGAAGGCCGTCGAGCCCATGGCATCGGCCAATTCCTGCTGCTCTCGCTCCAGCTCCTGGATACGTTTCGGAATCCGCGCCAGCTCCTGGCGCTCGCGATTGTTGAGCTTGGCCCGGGTGGCCTGCACCGGCGCGCCGGAATCCGGCGAAATCGTCGCCTTGCGCCCCAGCGCCGGGGTTGCACCCCGTGCCGGCGGTGATGGGCGCTGGCGGAGATAATCCCGATAGCCCCCGACATATTCGCGCACCGCGCCGTCCGGATCGAAGGCAATCAGACTGGTAACCACGTTGTCGAGGAATTCCCGATCGTGGCTGACCAGCAGCAAGGTGCCCGGATATCCGGCGAGCAGATCCTCCAGTACATCGAGCGTTTCGGCATCGAGATCGTTGGTAGGTTCGTCCAGCACCAGCAGGTTGGCCGGCTGCGCGAACAGCCGTGCGAGCAGCAGGCGATTGCGTTCACCGCCGGACAGCGCCCGCACCGGACCGCGCGCCTGCGCCGGGGAAAACAGAAATTCCCCCAGATAGCCCAGCACCGATTGTTCTCTGCCCTGGATTTCGATCGCGGTGCGACCCTGCCCCACGGTGTCGATCAGGCTGGCCTCTTCGTCCAGCGTCGCCCGCAACTGATCGAAGTAAGCGATCCTCAGTTTGGTGCCGTGGCGGATCGATCCATACTCTGGGGGTAGTTCTCCCAACAGCAGGCGCACCAAGGTGGTCTTGCCGCAGCCGTTGGGCCCGAGAATGCCGATCCGATCGCCCCGTTCGATACGGGTGGAAAAATCGCGCAGTAGCATTCGCTCGGCAAATCCGTGGCCGAGTTGTTCGGCCTCGATGACCATCTCGCCGGAGCGCTCGCCGGCATCGAGGCGCAGATTGACCTGGCCGGCGCGTTCCCGGCGCGCGGAGCGCGCGTTGCGCATGGCCTCCAGGGCGCGTACGCGGCCCTGGTTGCGCGTGCGGCGGGCCTTGATGCCCTGGCGGATCCAGGTTTCCTCGGCGGCGAGCCGTTTGTCGAACAGTTCCTGGTGGCGCTGCTCGGCCTCCAGCGCCGCGGCGCGATCCTGCAGGTAGCGGTCGTAGTTGCAATACCAGAGGCTCAGCTTGCCGCGATCCAGCTCCGCGATGGAAGTCGCCACACGCCGCACCAGGGCGCGATCGTGGCAGGTGAAGACCAGGGCACCGGAAAATTCCTCGAGAAATTTCTCCAGCCATTCGATCTGCCGAATGTCGAGATGGTTGGTCGGTTCATCGAGCAGTAACAGGTCGGGCTCTCCGGCCAGCGCCCGGGCGAGCAGCACGCGGCGCTTGAAGCCGCCGGAAAGATGCTCTGTGCGATCGCTGCCATTCAGCTCGAGCCGCTCCAGCAGGGCATCGCGGCGGACCTCCATGCGCCAGCCGTCGACGGCTTCGATGCGGTCCTGCAGGGTCGCCAGCTGCAGCTGGCTGGCAGGATCGTCGCGTCCCGAATGAATCAATTTGTGATGTTCGGAGCGCCATAGCGCGAGCTCGCCGAAGCCGGCGGTGACCACCTCTGTAACCGAACCCTGAAGGTGCACGGGCACCTCCTGGGGCAACCAGGCGAGGCGTTGGCTGTCCGGCCGGACGATGCGCCCGGAATCCGGCGGGAATTGTCCCGCGAGCAGTCGCAGCAGGGTGCTCTTGCCGGCGCCGTTGCGGCCCACCAGAGCGGTCTTGTCCCCGGCACGGATGTGCCAATCGATGCCATCGAGGAGCGCAAGCGCTCCGAAATGCAGGCTGATTTGATGGAGTTGCACGGTGATGGGCGGAACCGAAGTGGAGTTCTTGAATAGCTGGGCATCCGCGGGTGTGCGGAGGTCTCTGGAACCATTGTCCCGCTTTCCCGTCGAAAAACCTACCACCTGCGGGTGAAATCAAGCTCAGAATGGAGGACGGATATATGTCGAAACCAGAGAACGAAGGCGAAGGCAGCCGCACCGCGGCCCGGGCGTACAACAAGGGTGTCAAGGAAACTGTCGACTCCGGGAAGGTCGAGGAAAAAGCTCGCGAGGCGAAACCTGAGTCCGAGCAGGAGAAGAACAAACTGCGCGAAGCAGAGCAGGCCGGCAAGGCTCGTGCCAAGGAAGAGGACCCCGCTGTCAAACGGGATTGACCCGAGTGCTGTGGCAGAGGCTACAGTGAATAGCGGCGCCACTGCTAAACTGGCATCCCACCGGCGTGCCGCACCTGGGCGCGCAAGGCCTGTCGAGGAGCCCGTCGTGGATGCCATTGCCGCACTGCACAACCGCAGATCCGAAGCCGCGCTCGGAGATCCGGCGCCGGGGGACGCGGTGCTGGAAAACATTGAGCTCGCGGCGCTTGCGGCCGCGGATCATGCCACATTGACCCCTTGGCGGTTTCTGCGGGTTCGCGGCGAAGCCCGGCATCGGCTGGGCGAATTGTTCGTGCACGCCCGGGAGGCCGCCGAGGGCCCGCTTTCGACGACGGAGCGTGAGCGCACCCGCAATCGACCTTTGCGCGCGCCGCTATTGATCGTCGCGATCGCGTGCTGTCGAACCAACACCAAGGTCCCGGAAATCGAGCAGATCATCTCCGCCGGCGCCGCCGCCCAGAACATGCTCAACGCCGCCTACGCCCAGGGCGTGGGGGCGATCTGGCGCACCGGTGGTTTTGCCTATGATGCGCAGGTCAAGGTCGGACTGGGATTGAGTGCTCACGAGCATATCGTGGGGTTTCTGTACCTGGGTACGGTCACCGCGCAGCGGCCGCCGCGGCCGCCCCGCGCGCCCGAGGCATTCTTCCAGGATTGGACCGGCTGAAACCTTGATTTGCCGGTGTGCCGTGGCTTGGTTAGAGTAGCGCCCGCCGTATCAGCCCAGAGAGCCGCCTGTGGAAATTGCCTGTCTCGATCTCGAAGGCGTGCTGATCCCGGAGATCTGGATCGCCTTCGCCGAGGTTACCGGTATCCCCGAGTTGCGCGCCACCACCAGGGACATTCCCGACTATGATCAACTGATGCGCCAGCGTCTGGACCTCCTCGCCCGCCACCATCTGGGGCTGCGGGAGATTCAGGATGTCATCGCGACATTGGCGCCGCTGCCCGGCGCGGGTGAGTTCCTCGACTGGCTGCGGGAACGCTTCCAAGTGGTGATACTGTCCGACACCTTTTACGAATTTGCGCAACCCTTGATGCGCCAGCTGGGTTTCCCGACGCTGCTGTGTCACTGCCTGGAGATCGACGAGGCGGGCCGCGTGGCCGGTTACCGGCTGCGCCAGCCGAACCCCAAGCGGCAGGCGGTGCTGGCGCTGCAGACGCTGTATTACCGCGTCATTGCGGCCGGGGATTCCTATAACGACACCACCATGCTCGCCGAGGCCGACGCCGGCATCCTGTTTTCGGCGCCGGCCAATGTGGTGGCGGAATTTCCCCAGTTTCCTGCGGTGGAAACCTACGCCGAACTCAAGGTTGCCTTCGTCGAGGCCAGCGCGCGTTCGTTGACCCTGTAGTAGCCCCGCTCCGCACCCGGGCGCGCCTGTGGCGGAGGGCCCGGCCCATCACTCTTCGTCGGGATGAATGCTGACACCTTCCACGGTGTTGGAGGCGATCGCCAGGCCGAAGTCGGCCGCGCCTTCCAGCTTCTTGACCAGTACGTCTTCACCGTCGTCGCGTTCGACATGGTAGGCCTCGGGCGGCAACTGGGCCTGCAGCCCCAGTGTCACGGCCTGGGCGACTCCGTTTTCGTCGGTGTCGTCCGGGATGGTCACCACGGCGTCGATGGGCACGCCGCCCAGGGGGGTAATCCGGAAGATGATCTCGCCGCCCGATTCGGCGTCGCCGCTGAACTCGAGCCGCCATTTGTTGGCAACATCGGCGAGCGCGGCGCTCGATAGCACCAGCAAGCCGGCGGCACCGGCTTTGATGGCGATCAGCCAATTGGCGACGGGGGTCTTCTGCTTCATGATGGACTCTCCTTTGCGGCCAGTGGTCGTCGAGCGAGGGCGAGCAGCCCTGAGGCCCGGTTGAATGAAGTATCCGGGGTATCTCGGGCACATCACCCCGATTCGAAGTTTGAGAGTGCGTGCCAGGTGATTGGTTCATCGTTCGGCGCTCGGCGCGTTTTCTGGACCCCGCAGCCCCGCGGCGCTACATTCGATGCATCGGACGCTGTCCAGACAGTGCGGAACCTTCGGGGGAGACGATGGCGGAGTTTGTTTTTCCTCAATCCTCCAACATACCCGCCCATTCGTTCCTGACCCATTGTCGGGCCGACGAGAATCCGTTGGTGGCAGCGTTACTTGCAGAGGCGGAAGCCCACGCCCTGCCGCCCGCGCAGGCGACAGCGCGCGCTACTCACTGGATCCAGGAGGTGCGCGCCGATGCCCGCGAACATCGGGGCCTGAATGCGCTGCTGCGCGAATATGATCTCTCCACCGCCGAAGGGGTCGCGCTCCTGTGCCTGGCCGAGGCGCTGTTGCGGGTCCCCGATGCCAACACCGCGGATCTGCTCATTCGCGACAAGCTGACCGCGCCCCACTGGGAGGCGCACCTGGGCCACAGCGATTCGCTGTTCGTCAATGCCGCCACCTGGGCGCTGCTGTTCGGCGAGCGTCTGGTGGACGTGCCCGAGCAAGGCGGGTTGCGCGGCGTATTGCATCGGTTGGCCGCCCGGCTGGGTGAGCCGGTGATCCGCGTTGCGAGCCGGCGGATGATGGCCGAGCTGGGCGAGGTCTTCGTGCTGGGAGCCGACCTGGATGAGGCGCGACGGCGCGCGGCACGGCAGGCGGACGCGGGATATCTGCATTCCTTCGATATGCTCGGCGAGGCGGCGCGCACCGCAGCCGACGCCGCGGCCTACCTGGCCGCCTACCGGGAGGCGATCGCGGCTGCGGGTGCCCTGGGCGGTGCCAGCCTGCGCGAGCGGCCGGGGGTCTCGGTCAAACTCTCTGCACTGCACCCGCGCTATGAGTTCGCGCAGCGCGGGCGTGTGCTTGCCGAGTTGCTGCCGCGCCTGCGGGAGCTGTGCCGGGCGGCCCGGGACGTCGGCGTCGCGCTCACCATCGACGCCGAAGAGGCCGACCGCCTGGGCCTGCAGATCGAGTTGCTGGAGGCCGTCGGCTCGGACCCCGAGCTGCGGGATTGGCCCGGTCTTGGCCTTGCGGTGCAGGCCTACCAGAAGTGCGCGCTGCCGCTGCTCGATCACCTCGCCGGTTGGGCCCGAGCGGCGGGGCGGCGGTTGCAGGTGCGGCTGGTCAAGGGCGCCTACTGGGACAGCGAAATCAAGCACGCCCAGGAGCAGGGCCTTGCCGACTACCCGGTATTCACCCGCAAGGCGGCGACGGATCTGCACTACCTGCTCTGCGCGCGGCGTTTGCTGACAGCAGCGGAGAGTTTCTATCCCCAGTTCGCCACCCACAATGCCCATACGTTGGCCGCGGTGCTGGCCCTGTCTCTTATACACATCTGACGCTGCCGACGAATAGAGAGGTGTAG
>CAJXRS010000020.1 GCA_913060555.1 uncultured Gammaproteobacteria bacterium
TAACTGCAGCGCTTGCCACGGTGATGCGGGGCAGGGTGACCGCAGTCAGGGTGCCCCGAATATTGCCGATGCGATCTGGCTGTACGGCAGCGACCGGCAGGCGCTGACCCAGACCGTGACGAATGCGCGTTTCGGCGTCATGCCGCCCTGGGGCGGGCGGCGGATGTCGAAGCGCTGGGGATTGGGGAACACTTCGGGATCGCGGTTCGCCGCGTTGATCATCGCGAACACGCGCTGGCCCTTGGCGATGCGCTGGCCGCCGAATTGGATATCCTCGGCCGCGACCCGCGTCACCGCTGCATTGGGCCCGTCGTAGCGGAGAATTTCCTCGACCGCGGACTCGGCGAGCTGTGGATGCCGGCGCAGCTCGCCGAGCTGGTCCGGGTGGCATGTCAGATAGTACATGCCGGTGCCGAGCAGGTTGCCGGTGGTCTCGTGGCCGGCGAACAGCAGCAGCACACAGGTGGCGATCAGTTCCTGCCCGTTCAGCACCTCGCCCTCGTCCTCGGCGCGGATCAGGTCGCTGATCATGTCCGCGCGCGGATGCCGCCGGCGCTCCGCCACCAGTTCGCGAAAGGCTCCGGCGAGATTCGCCATCGCCGTCTCGGCGCGTTCGTATTTGTCAGGAGTGATGCGCGAGCTGCCGATGAACAGCCCGAGGTCGTCGGACCACAGCTTGAAGGCTTCGATCTCGCGCGGCGAGGCGCCGAGCATTTCCATGATCACCGCCGCCGGAATCCGGTAGGCGATATCGCGGATGAAATCGATTGCGTTGCGTTCCACCACGGCGTCGATGGTCTCGTGGACGATCTCGGCGATGCGCGGCGCCATCGCATTCACTGCGCGCGAGGTGAAACCGCGATTGAGCAGCCGGCGCAGGCGGGTGTGGTCGGGCGGATCGAGAAACACCGTCCACAGGCTCACCGAGGCCTCGAGATCGCGCAACCGTGCGCGCTGATCTCCGGGCAGGGCATTGAAGAAGGGCATCATCCGCGCTGCAGAAAAACGCTTGTCCAGCAGCACCGCCTTGCAGTCTTCGTGGCGCGTCAGCACCCAGCCGCGCAACGGCGCGCTCCAGTGCACCGGTGCTTCGCGCTGCAGGCGCGCAAACAGCGGGAAGGGATTGTCGATCACCGCTCGGGTGCTGGGGTCGTAGCAGAGGTCACCGGCAGTCATGACGGCACTCGCTGGAGTGACTTGGGGCCAGGCACAGGGTAGCAGGAAAGAATCTGCGGAATCACTGCAAGACCCCGCCGGAGCGTTGCGGTCGGCGGTGGACCCGTCACCGTTGTGAACAAGTTTCGGGCCTTCGACCTGCCCGGCAACCCTGGTCTCGCGAACGGTGCGATCCCGCACCTGGCGGCAGGCCCGGGTTACCCGCAACACTGGTGCCGCGCGGTCGGCAACCGGACGGTTGCCAGTTCACACCACGACGAGCAGCGGCAGCAGGTTGAACAGCATCAGCAGCACATTGATCTGGGCGAGGATGCGCAGCGCAAGCGCGGGTCCGCCCGGCATACCGGCCCAGACCAGCAGGTTGACCGCGGCAGCGGCGAGCAACAGATTCATCACCGGCCCGGCGGCCGCGACCGCTGCCGGCGCCCAGGGTGCGCGCAGGCGCGCGGGACTGAACGGCACCGGCCGGGCATAGCCGAAACCCACCAACACCACCAGCAGCAGACCCATGGGATCGATGTGGGACAGCGGATTCAGGGTGAGCCTACCGGCACGCCCCGGCGTATCGTCACCCAGCACTGTGGCCACGCTGGCGTGGCCGAACTCGTGCAGGCTGAGTGACAACAGGATCGCCAGCAAGAGGATGGCGAACAGCAGCCCGTGGCCATTGAAGAGCAGGCTCAGCACGATGCTTCCGCGGCCCAGGTATGGGGCCGCTCCCCGCCGGTCGCCCAGTCGACCAATTCCGCCACATGAAGCATGGGCAATGCGGCCGGCTGGGTGCGCAACTGGCTGATGCAGCCGATATTGGCACTCACCGCCAGGGCCGCCCCGGTGGCGGCCAGCGCCTCGGCCTTGTCCGTGCCCAGGCGCGTGGCAAAGGCCGGCTGCAACAGGTTGTAGGTGCCCGCCGAGCCGCAGCACAGGTAGGCGTCGCGGGGCTCGCGCACCTCGAAGCCGCAGGCTTCGAGCACGGCGACGGGGGCGCGCTTCTCCGCGAGGCCGTGCTGCAGCGAGCAGGGGTTCTGCCAGGCCACCGCCACCCCGGCGCTGCGCCCGGGAATCACGCGCAAGGGCTGCCGGGCGTGGAGTTCCAGCAGCAGTTGCGACAGATCCCGCACCCGGCGGGCGAGCTCGCGGGCGGCGGGATCGTCCGCCAGCAGGTGGCCGTAGTCGCGCAGCTGGGAGCCGCAACCGGAAGCCGTCATCAGCACCACATCCACAGCAGCATCACCCGCGAGGTGTTCACCCCAGGCCACCAGATTGCGCCGCGCCAGCTGCTGCGCGCGGCCGGCCTTGCCGAGGTGATGGGGCAGCGCGCCGCAACAGCCGCCGCCGGCCGCCGGCACCACCACCGTGCAGCCGTGGCGGCGCAGCAGGCGCAGGGTCGCCGCGTCGATCTCCGGCGCCAGCGCCGGCTGCACGCAGCCGGTGACGAGCAGGACGCGGCAAAACTCGCGGCCGGCGGCGGGATAGACCCCGGGCGCCAGGGCAGAGTCCGCCGGTGGCGCCTCGGGCACCATCCGCGCCAGCGCGGCGAGCGGCGCCCAGGCGCGCCCGGCCAGCCGCAGCAGGGGCCGGACTCCGCGCCCCAGGCGCAGCGCCGCAGCGAAGCGGCGCCGCCCGGTCAGCAGCCAGGCGAGCAACCCGCGCAGGGCACGGTCGCTCCAGGGGCGGCGGTGGCGGGACTCGATCAGCTCCCGCGCCGGGTCGATCAGACGGCGGTAGGAGACCCCGGACGGGCAGGTGCTCTCGCAGCTCAGACACGACAGGCAGTGATCCAGATGGGCGACGGTTCGGGCGCTGGGCACCGCCTCCGTCTCCAGCAGATCCTGGATGAGGACGATGCGCCCGCGCGGGCTCTCCAGCTCGTCGCCGGTGAGCCGATAGGTGGGGCAGGTCGCCGTGCAGAAGCCACAGTGGACGCATTTGCGCAGCTCGGCCTCGGCGCTTTGGATCAGCGGAGCGGCGCGCTGCGCGTCAGTGAAGTGGGTCTGCATAGCGGGACCTAGTTATCGCGGGACGTGTTGCCGCGGGACATGTTGTCGCGGGACATGCGGCCGGGATTGAGGATCCCCAGTGGATCGAAGCTGTGCTTGATCCGCCGGCTGAGTGCCGCCAGCGCCGGCGGCTGCGGCTGGAATACCGCCACCTGGGCGCGGCGCGTGGCGCTCGCCCACCACAGGGTCGCGTGGCCGCCGCAGGCCTCGAGCGCGGCGCGCACCGTCTCGGCTGGGGTATCGACCGGGCAGCTCAGCCAGAGCAGCCCGCCGCCCTGGTCGAGCAGCCAATCCGCGGCCAATGACTGGCTGAGCCCGGCCAACACCGCCGGTGCCGCAGCCGGCGGCAGCGACAGCCGCCACAGTTCGCGCTCGCCAGCGACCGGCAGCGGCGCGAGATCGCCAATGGCCCGCCACAGGGCGCCGGAGTCCGCCTCGCCGAGCAGCAGGCTGTCGCCGCCGAGCAGGCCCTGCAGACCGGCGAGGCGGTGGCGCACCGAGGGCTCCGGCCCCTCCACCCGCAGCGCCGTCAGCGCCGCGCCGGCGGCAAAGGGCGCACAGCGCGCCGCCACCGGGGCCGGGAGATGCGCGGCGCCACTGACCACATGCACCGAGGACAGCGCCGCGGTCATGGCGCGCACCGCGGCGGCGACATCCAGCCCGCCCAGCAGCAGGCTGCGCGCGCACTCCGGCGCGGGCACCACCCTGAGCGTCACCTCCCAGAGCGCGGCAAGTGTGCCCCAGGAGCCGGAGAGCAGCTTGGGCAGGTCGAAGCCGGTGACATTCTTGACCACTCGCCCCCCGCTCTTGAAGGGTTCGCCGCGCCCGCTCACCGCGCGCAGCCCGATGCAGTGATCCCGCGCCGCGCCGGCGGCGAAGCGCCGCGGGCCAGACAGATTGGCTGCCACCACGCCGCCCAGGGTACCGGCGCGGGGTGCGTCCGGATCGCGCACTTCGCCGCCGATACACCTGGCATCCGGCGGCTCGAAGGCGAGTTGCTGGCCGTGACCGGCCAGTAATGCCTCGACCTCGGCCAGCGGCGTGCCGGCGCCCGCGGTCAGCACCAGTTCGGCGGGTTCGTAGCTGTGGATACCGGAAAAGCCGGCCAGGCACAGCTCGTGCGCCGCCGTCACCGGCCCGCCGGTGGCGGCCTTGCTGCCGCCGCCGGTCACCGCCAGCGGTACCGCAGCGGCGGCGGCCCAGCGCAGGATCTCGGCCAGTTCTTCCGGCCGGCTCGGGGTGAAGCGCTCGTTCAAGGGTGGAACCTGCAAATGTCGGACAGGGTCAGTCGGCGTCGCGGGCGTTGCAACCGGTCGGCCGCGCAGCGCGGCCGACCGCACTGCGGGAGCCGGGGGCGAACGTCTGCACGGCCCGGTTCTCTGGATGCGCCCAGGGTCGCCGGATACACAAGAATAACCCCTCCCCGACCGCTTGTGCCGGCTGCGCCGCGGCGCGGCTGATCCGGCCCACCCGAGTTGCCGGGCGCGTTGCGGGCCGGCATCAAAACCTGGGCAGATCCGGAAACGGCAGCCGGCCGCCGTGCACATGCAGACGACCCAGCTCGGCGCAGCGGTGCAGCTGCGGGAACACCTTGCCCGGATTGAGCCGGCCCTGGGGATCGAAGGCGCACTTCACCCGCTGCTGCTGGGCCAGGTCCTGCTCGTCGAACATGGTGCCCATCAGGTCGCGCTTCTCGACGCCCACCCCGTGCTCGCCGGTCAGCACGCCGCCCACTGCCACGCAGAGGCGCAGGATGGCGGCGCCGAAGGCCTCGGCGCGCTCCAGCTCGCCCGGCACATTGGCGTCGTAGAGGATCAGTGGATGCAGGTTGCCGTCGCCGGCGTGAAAGACATTGGTCACCCGCAGACCGAATTCGCGACTCAGCTCTGCCATGCGGCGCAATACTTCCGGCAGCCGCTTGCGGGGAATGGTGCCGTCCATGCACAGGTAGTCCGGCGACAGCCGGCCGACCGCGGGGAATGCCGCCTTGCGCCCGCTCCAGAAGGCCAGCCGCTCGGCCTCGCTCTCGCTCACCCGGACCGACACCGCGCCCTGGGCGCGGGCGATCTCCACCACCCGGCCCAACAGGTGATCGACCTCGGCGGCCGGACCGTCGAGCTCGACGATCAGCAGCGCCTCGACCTCGAGCGGGTAACCGGGCTGGCAGAAGGCCTCGGTGGCGGCAACGATGAATCTGTCCATCATCTCCAGGCCGGCGGGAACGATGCCGGCGGCGATGATCGCCGCCACCACCCGGCCGGCGTCCTCGTTGTCGGCAAAGCCGAGCAGCGCGGCGCGCGCGGTCTCCGGCCGCGGCAGGATGCGTGCGGTGACCTCGGTGATGACCCCGAGCAAGCCCTCCGAGCCGGTCAGCAGCCCCAGCAGATCGTAACCCTCGGCGTCCTGATGCTTGCCGCCGAGGCGCACCTGGGTGCCGTCGAGCAACACCATCTCCAGGCCGAGCAGGTTGTTGGTGGTCATGCCGTACTTCAGGCAGTGCACGCCGCCGGAGTTCTCCGCCACATTGCCACCGATGGTGCAGGCGATCTGGCTGGAGGGATCGGGCGCATAATAAAAGCCGCGTTCGGCCACCGCCTCGCTGAGCGCCAGGTTGGTCACCCCGCTCTGCGCGGTGATGCAACGGTTGTCGTAGTCGATGTCGAGAATGCGGTTGAAGCGGCCGAGGCCGATCAGTACGGCGTCGGCCAGCGGCAGCGCGCCGCCGGAGAGCGAGGTGCCCGCACCGCGCGCCACCACCTTGACGTTGCGCCGGTGGCAGATTGCGAGCACCCGGGACAACTGCGCCACGTCATTGGGCAGCACCGCCAGCAGCGGCGGCTGGCGGTAGGCGGTCAGGGCATCGCTGTCGTAGGCGCGCAGTCCGGCGCTGTCGGCGATCACCTGATCGTCGGCCAGCAGGGTGCGCAGCTCGGCGAGCAGCGCCGCGCGCTGGGCGAGAATGGCGGGTTCGGGAGCGGGCATCTGCACGGAGGGGGCCTCACTGTGCGTCTTGCGCGGGACAGGAAAGCGAAGCATAACCGCGCCCGGCGGGCACTGGCCAACGTGTGCGCCCGCGCCCGGGCACCGTACTCCGGCCTGCAGGCCGGAGACCTCATTGCCGGCAGGCGCTCATCGTTGGTCGCCGATCGCAGCCAAAATGCCTTGTAGTAGGCGCGTCGGGGTTGGCGGACAACCAGGTATCCGCACATCGATGGGTATCACATTGTCGGCTCGCCCGCAGCTTGCGTAGGAAACACCGAACATTCCTCCCGTACAAGCGCACTCTCCGGCCGAGATGGCGATTTTCGGCGCTGGCATCGCCCGCCAGGTGCGACGCAGTGCGGTCTCCATGTGACGCGATACCGGCCCGGTGATGAGCAGCCCGTCGGCATGCCGGGGAGAAGCGACGAAGTGCACGCCGAAGCGTTCCAGGTCGTAATAGGGATTGTTGAGGGCGTGGATCTCGAGTTCGCAACCATTGCAAGAGCCGGCATCGACATGGCGGATCGCAAAGCTGCCGCGAAACCGGGAGGACAGAGTGCGGCGTAACTCGATACCGGCCGCTTCCAACGCAGCGTCATCCGTTGCCGGCGGCGCTTCGGTGAGCACGCCCGTACGCCCGATTTGACGCAGGATTCTCAGCATAGTGGCCTCACAGGTCGTGGCCCGAATACGAGCCGTTGACGGATTTGTTGCAGACCGGGAAATCCGGGACGATGTTGTCGTGAATCAGCCGTTCGAGCGCCGGCCAGAGAAACCAGCTCGGATCCCGGGGGAAGAAGCGTGCGATGCGGCCGGTCTGGTCGAAACGCACGTACGTCATGATCTCGCCGCGCCAGCCCTCGATGAGGCCGATACCCTGTGCGTCGGGAGCGGGCCGCGGCAGGTCGCTTGCGACTTCGCCGGGCGGTAGCGTATCGAGCAGTTGATCCAGCAGATCGAGACTGGCGTGTATTTCCTCCATGCGCACGCGCACGCGACTCGCGACATCCCCTTCCTGTAAATCGGGTACCGTGACCCGCAAACGGTCATAGGGCGGGTAGGGCTGATCCCGGCGCAGATCGAAGCTCAAGCCACTGGCTTTGGCGACATAGCCCGTGCAGCCCAGCATCCGGGCATCTTCCCGGCTCAAACGGCCGGTGCCCAGCAAACGATCATCGAGCGAAGGATGGTCGTCCACGATCGCAAAGATCGGTTCGACGTCCTGTCGCAGGACTTGGTGATCGGCGCGCAGGGTGTCGATGCCATCCGCGGGCAGATCGCATGCGAGCCCGCCGGGCGCCACGACATCCATCAACAGGCGATGGCCGAATAGCTCGTGGTTGCGGCGCTGCCATTGCTCGCGCAGGCGGGCACATTGCATATGGACGAAGGCAAAGCCCACGTCATTGCAGATGGCGCCGATATCGCCCAGGTGATTGGCGATTCGCTCGCGCTCGGCAAGCAGCGCGCGCAGGTGTAAGGCGCGGGCCGGTACGCCGTGATCCGTCGCCCGCTCCATGGCCTGGCAAGCGGCCCACGCATGAACGACGGTGGAATCCCCCGACACCCGGCCGGCCAAGCGGGCCAAAGCCGCCGGCTCAGTGCCCACGGCGATCTTCTCGATGCCCTTGTGGACATAGCCCAACCGCGTTTCCAGCCGCAGAACCTCTTCGCCCACGGCCTGGAAGCGGAAGTGGCCCGGCTCGATGATGCCGGCATGCACGGGGCCCACGGGAATCTCATAGACCCCGCTGCCCTGGATCCGCACAAAGGGATAGTTTGTATCTGCGGGGGTTCGTTTGGGTCCGTGGCCGTGAACGGGAAAATCGGGGGCAAGCGGATGGTCCTGTTCCCGCCAGGCCCGATGACGAGTCCAGCGATGACCATGGGGATGATCGTGAAAGGTGATGCCCAGGAGGTCTTGCGCATGCCGCTCCATCCGATCCGCCGCGGGATAGCAGCGTGCATGCGAGTCCAGTACCGGCTCGGACCATGGCACGCGGGTTTCCAGCAGTACCCGTCGGTCATCATGCACGAGGCAGGCGCGAACCAGGCAGTCCTCCGGACCGGGGTCACCCCAGATGCCGGCCCAACGCCAACCAAGCGCCGCGGCCATCTCGGCGGCCCTGCGCCAGTCCTGGGCGGCCAATGACAAACGAACAACGGGCGCCAGGGTATCCGGGTCCGGGGCGCTGCAGCTCACGCCTTCTTCCCCCAGCCGGCGTCGGTATTCCAGGAGCCAATCTCGGTCGGTCACAGCAAATGCCCCCCCGCAATCAGCTCGGTGGCGCGATCCAGCCAGCGCGCCAGAAAGGGCGGAATGGCGAGCCCCAGCCACAACACCAGCGCCAGATGGGTCATCACGGGCAGCATGTTGGCGGTCACCGGTCCCTGACCTTCCGGCGCGGCGCCAAAGACCATCGGCTGCAGGTTCCGGAACAAACCGGCGAAGGCCACCGCCAGGCCGGAAAGCAGTGCGATCGTGAACCAGGGTTGGGCATCCATGGTGGCCGTGAGCAGGAGGAACTCGCTCGTGAACACGCCGAACGGAGGAAAGCCGGCAATCGCGGCCACAGCGATCAGCAGCGACCAGCCGACCGCCGGTTGGGTCCGGATCAGCCCGCGGATATGGTCGATGTCCTGGGTCCCGGCGATATGGGTGGCGTGGCCGACGGTGACGAAGATGGCGGACTTGGTCAGCGAGTGCACCAGCATATGCAGCAGCGCGCCGAAGGTCGCCAGCGGGCCGCCGAGGCCGAACGCGAAAGTCATCAGCCCCATGTGCTCGATGGAGGAGTAGCTGAACATGCGTTTGACGTCCCGCTGGCGGTGCAGGAACAGGCCCGCCACCAGGAACGACAGCATGCCGAAGGCCATCAGCATGTACCCCGCCAGCTGGGGTGTCGTGGTGGCCGCCAGCGAGCCGTCCGTGAGCATCTTGAAGCGGATCACCGCGTAGAGGGCGACGTTCAGCAGCAGACCGGAGAGCACCGCGGACATGGGGGTGGGGCCTTCCGAATGGGCGTCCGGCAGCCACTGATGCATGGGCACGAGGCCGATCTTGGTGCCATAACCCACCAGCAGGAAGACGAAGGCAATGCCCATCACGGCGGGCTCCAGATCGCTTGCGTGGCCGTACAGGACGCTCCAGGTGAGCCCCGCCTCCGGATCGTCCAGCACGTGCAGGGCGGCGAAATACGTCAGCACCGTACCGAACAACGCCAACGCGATGCCCACACCACAGAGGATGAAGTATTTCCAGGCGGCCTCCACGGCCTCGGGGGTGCGATAGAGCGATACCAGCAGCACCGTGCTCAGGGTCGCGCCCTCGACGGCCACCCAGAGCACGCCCAGGTTGTCCGTGGTCAGAGCCAGCAACATGGTGAACATGAAGGCCTGGTACATCGCGTGGTAGACGCGCAGGCCGCCGGCACCGGTGCGTTGGGTCTCGCGAACATGGGCCATGTAGGGCCGCGAGAAGATCGATGTGGTCAGGCCCACGAAGGCGGTCAGCACCACCAGATAGACGTTGAAGGCATCCACGCGAAAGCTCAGGCCCGCGATCTCGCCATCGAGGGCGACCGATCGCGCCAGCCAGGCCGACGCGGTCAGGCTCAGCCCGGCAACCGCGACATTGAGCCAGCCGGCCCAGTAGGAGGAACGCAGCAGCGCGAGAACCAGGGCGCCGGCCAGGGGGGCAAAGACGGTCAACAGCACCGCCGTCATCGTTCGTTCTCCACGGTCTCGGTCAGCCGGTTGAGCCGGTCCACGTCCAGGGACTCGATACTGTCGCGGATCTGCAGGAAGAACACGCCGAACAGCACCATGGCCACCAGCACGTCGAAGGCCACGCCGAGTTCCACCAGCAGCGGCATGCCCTGGGTGGTGGATACGGCCGCGAGAAACAGTCCATTCTCCATGGACATGAAACCCAGCACCTGCAGTACGGCCTGTGGCCTGAAGACCATCATCAACAGGCCGATGAGGACGATGGCGAGGCTGACGGCAACGATGTTGCGCGTAAAGGTCAGCTCCTGGGCGACCATGGGCAGGGCGAGCCAATAGCTGAAGACGACCAACGCCACGGCCGCCATGATGACCAGTGCCGGCCGCCGCAACGCCTGCGTGTGGCGTTCCAGATCCAGACGCTGGACCTGCCGATGCAGCATCCAGGGGATCAGCAGCACCTTGAGCATGAACGTGAGCAGGGCCGAGAAGTACAGGTGCTTTGCGCCACCGCCGGTTGCCACGATGACGGTGATCGCGGCAATCAATGCACCCTGCCAGGCGAACGCATGGATAGCGGAGACCAGGCGCGCCTGCTCGAGCAATACAAACGAGGTGAACAGCACCAGGGCCGCCAGCACCAACAGGAGCTGTTGCAGCAGTGGCAACTCGGCCAGGGTCACGAACCCACCTCCAGAATCACGTGCCCGAGCAGCCCCAGCAACGCCAGTAGCAACGCCAGGTTCAGCAATGCCGGCGCGCGGAAGAAGCGCATCTTGGCGAGCACGGTCTCGCTGATCGCCAGCGCCACAGCCAAGGCCAGCAACTTGAGCAGGATCACCAGGGCGCCGGTCGCCAACGCGGTCGGCGCGGTGCTCTGGGCAATCCCCCAGGGGAAAAACACGTTGGCGATCAATGCGCCATAGAGCACCAGCTTGATCTGCGCCGCCCATTCCATCAGTGCCAGATGCCGCCCCGAATACTCCAGGATCATGGCCTCGTGGATCATGGTCAGCTCCAGATGGGTGGCCGGGTTGTCCACGGGGATGCGCCCGGTCTCGGCGATCGCGACCAGAACCAAGGCCCCCAGCGCGAACAGGAACGAGGGACGCAGCACCAGGCCGGCGGCGAGCTGGGCATCGATCATGCTCGCGAGATTGGTGCTGTGGGCGGTCATGGCCAGGGTGAACACGGCCATCAGCATCGCCGGCTCGGCCAGTGCCGAGACGAGCATCTCGCGTGACGCGCCCATGCCGCCGAACGCCGTGCCGATATCCATGCCGGCCAATGCCAGAAAGAAGCGCGCCAGCGCCAGCAGCCCGGCGAGCACGATGATGTCGGCGACCATCGCGGTGGGCAGATCCACAGCGATCAGCGGCACCGTGGCCGCCGCCAGCCAGGTGGCGACAAATACGATGTAGGGTGCGGCACGGAACAGCGGGGAGGCCGTGGTCGCCACCCGCGCCTCCTTGCCGAACAGCTTGTACAGGTCGCGGTACGGCTGCCACAGGGAAGGCCCGCGCCGATTCTGCAGGCGCGCCTTGATCCGGCGGAGCCAACCCGCCAGCAGGGGCGCCAGCGCCAGGTACAGCAAGGCCTGAACGGCGGCGAGCAGCCAGGGGAGAAACGTCAGGAGATAATCCACAACAACACCAGCAGGGTGGCGAGCGTCCAGCCGAGGTAGATGCGCACATTGCCGGACTGCAGGCGCACGATGCGGCGTACGCCGGCGTCGACCAGCCGTGCGATCGGCAAATAGAGCAGCGTCCAGGCCCGGTCGTGCACTGCCAGGCGATGGCGCAGCACACCTTTGTTATCCGTTTCGACGCTTTCGTCGATCCGAAACAGGAGGCCGAACACCCGCCGCACAGGCTGGGCAAAGGCGGTCGCGGTGTACTGCATGCGGCTACTGGGCATGGCAAAGCCGCAGTCCCAGGGATCGCCGCGCCGGACCCGGCGTACCACGCCGCGGCGCCAGAGCCAGGCTGCTGCGACGGCCATCGCCGCAAGCAGCGCAACGACGAGGGGCGCACTGTAGCTTCCGGTCTCGGGAGCGACCGGCGTCAGCCACAGCCAGCCGTGGGCGGTGGCCTGCGGCAATCCATGGCCCAGAATCTGCTCCGGTATGACGGACAGCAGGGCCACGACCGCGGTCGGCAGGACGCCCAGCAGCACACAGCCGACGGCAAGCACGGCCTGGCCGGCGCGCATGCTGCTCGGCACGGGGCGGGCGCGGCGCACGTGGCGGGTGCGCGCCTGGCCGAGAAAGGCGATACCGTAAACCTTGACGAAGCACAGCGCCGCAAGCGCCCCCGTAAGGGCCAGCGTCGCCGCCACGATCGGGATCAGCGCGCGCAGCACCCCGCTGTCCAGTTGCCAGGCCTGCAGCGACGCCTGGAAGGTCAGCCACTCGGAGACGAAACCGTTGAACGGCGGCAGTGCCGCGATCGACAGACAACCGATCAGGAACAGCAGGCCGGTCCAGGGCATGCGCCGCAACAGGCCACCCATGTGCTCGAGGTCGCGCTCGTGAGCGCTGTGCAGAATCGCCCCGGCGCCGAGAAACAGCAGGCCCTTGAACAGGGCGTGGTTGAGGCTGTGGTAGAGGGCCGCAACCAGCGCGAGCGCACCCAGGAGCCTGTGCCCGGTGCCCAGGTAGAGCAGGGACAGGCCCAGGCCGATGAAGATAATGCCGAGGTTCTCGACCGAGGAATAGGCGAGCAGGCGCTTGAGATCATGCTGCATCAGCGCATAGAGCACGCCCATCAGCGCGGACAGGCTGCCGATGGCCAGCACCGCGACGCCCCATTGCCACTGGATTTCGCCGGTCAAATCGAACACGAAGCGGATGAAACCGTACACGGCCACCTTGAGCATCACGCCGGACATCAGGGCCGAGATGTGCGACGGCGCAACCGGATGCGCCTCCGGCAGCCAGGCGTGTAGTGGCACCAGACCCGCCTTCATGCCGAAACCGACGAACGCCAGCGCGAAAGCGACACTGGCCCAGCCAGGTGTGAGCTCGGCCGCGCGCATCGCGGTAAATGCGAACCCGCCTCCAAAGGATGCCAGGACACCGTAGCCGAGCAGGATCGACAAGCCGCCGATATGGGCCATCAGCAGATACAGAAATGCGGCGCGACGGTTCGCCGCGTGCTCGTGATGGAAGGCGACCAGGAAATAGGAGGACAGCGACATCAACTCCCAGGCCACCATGAACAGAAACGCATCGCCGGCGAGCACAACCAGCAGCATTCCGCTCAGAAACAGGCCCGTGAAGCCGCCGAGCATCGGCAATGATTCGCTGCTGCGCTCGATGCCGCGCACATAAGCGGGCGCGAAGATTCCCGCCGCGGCGCCGACGATGCCGATGATCGCCAGGAAAAATCCGGCCAGGGCGTCCAGGTGCAGTTGCCAGGGCAACCAGGGCAGCCCAAGAGGCAACGTCATGGTGGCCGTACCGCCATCCCATAACGCCACGACACCGGCGACCAATGCTGCCAGGCCGGCCAGCGCGAAGACCGGTAGTGCAACCAGGCGCAACAAACAGGGGAAGCGGGCCGCAAAGCATGAGACCAGAGACGAAGCCAGCGCCAACCCCACGGCAAGCAGTGCGAACGACAAGGCCTGATCCACGGTTACTCGATCGCCTGCGGCCTGGCCTTGAGGCGAACGCCGCGTCCGCCTTCACGGCTTGCGACACCCTCGGCGATCAACTCAATGCCAGCGTGCTCCAGTGCATTCACCACTTTCATCAGCGACTCGACGTTGCTGCGCACCGTGCCGCTGCTGGCCTCCATGCGCTGAATGGTCGGCAGAGAGAGATCCGCCAACTCCGCCAATCGTCGTTGATCGATTCCGAGCAGCGCACGCGCGGCGCGCATCTGAGCCGAGGTAATCACAGGCCAGAAGCTCCGATGCAGTATCGGTGATAGATAATACATCTATTTAGATTAAAATACCAAAACAACAGATATATTATATCGCTATTCCAAGGGTTTTCGAGTCTGACCTCCACACCGGCGGACGCGACCTCAACAACGCCTCCAGGGTTCGCGTGGAAGTCCCCGCATCGCCGCCAGGGGAAGCTTCGCCACCACCTCCGTCGGCAGGGCACCCTGCCCGAACGATCTGTGCCCGCCGCCCGGGCGCTGGTCGGTCGGTATCGCGACTGGCCCCGACAGCAAAAGTCCGGGGCAGACCACGACCCCGGACTGGTCGGGATGCCGGGCTCGGGGGCGGGCATCTATCCCCACCTATCCCCACCGGCGACCCTGCATCAACAGCAGTTCCGAGCCCGGCATGGTAAAAAGCCCGGTACGCCCCCTGCGGAGGATCCACATGGCCTATCGGACCGACAATGTCTTCGCGAAGATCCTGCGTGGCGAGCTGCCCGCCCACAGGGTCTACGAGGACGAGCACAGCCTGGCGTTCATGGATCTCATGCCCCAGGCCGAGGGCCACACCCTGGTGATACCCAGGTATCCCGCCGAGGATCTGCTCGATCTGCCACCGGAGCACCTGCGCCATACCGTGGTGACCGCCCAGCGGGTGGCGCAGGCGGTGAAGCGGGCGTTCGCCGCCGAGGGCATCATGCTCGCGCAGCTCTCCGGCGCCGCGGCGGGCCAGACGGTGTTCCACGTCCACTTCCACATCCTGCCGCGATCGGGTGGCATCGACCTGCGACTGCACGCCCGCAAACCGGCGCCGTCCGAACTGCTCGCCGAACACGCGCGGCGCATCCGCGCAGCCCTGGAGCCCTGATCAGGGGGCGCCAGTGACTCAGTCCGCATTCCAGCGCTGCCTGGGCATTCACTGCCCCGACGCCGAGACTGCGGATTCCAGCCCCCAGGGCCCCCGGGTCTAGCAGGCCCGTGGCGATTTACCGCCTCTGGCATCACTATCAAGTAGCATCCACCACCATAAGCAGCGTCCATCACCCAGCGGGGAGCATTCATGACCTGGCACACCTTCACCCTCAACCGCGCCGAACGCGCAGAGCGGGAAAACGAACTGCAGATGGCCTTCGATCTGTGTTTCACCGCCGCCGCCGGACCCGACGACATGGCGCTGCTGGCCCGCGACCAGGGTGCCGGCGACCGGCGCTATTACGCCTCGCCGGTAATGGGCGCCTGGGCGGCCAATCTGCTGGAGCAGTATGGCGCCACGCCCTGTGCCGCTCCCCAAGGCGGCGAGGGACTGACGCTGCTGGTTGGCCATCAGGGGTGTGTCGACTGGCTGCTCGGGGATTGAGCACACCAGCCGCGGTTTGTTGTTAAGATCGGGACGCCGAACGGCCCGGCGCCATTGCCGGCACGCTGACCCAGAATAACTCGAGGAACCCGCCATGAAAGCCGCTGTACTGGAAGCCTTCAACAAACCCTTTGTGATTCATGAGCACTGGCCGGAACCCCAGTGCGGCCCGGAAGATGCCATCATCAAGGTCGCCGCCAACGGCGTCTGCCGCAGCGACTGGCACGTCTGCGTCGGCGACTGGGGCTGGCTGGGGCTGCAACCCGAGCTGCCCCATGTGATCGGCCACGAATTCGTCGGCGAAATCGCGGAAGTCGGTGCCCGGGTGAGCAAGTTCAAGGTCGGCGACCGCGTGGTGTGCCCCTTCAACCTGGGTTGCGGCTCCTGTGAATACTGCACTGGCGGCCACCAGAACGTCTGCATCGAGGGTAATCTCGCCGGCTTCAAGACCTCGGGCGGCTACGGCCAGTACGCCCACATCCTCGACGCCGACCTGAACCTGGTACGCCTGCCGGAATCGGTGCCCTTCGTCGACGCCGCCAGCATGGGTTGCCGGTTCATGACGTCCTACCACGGCATCGTCGACCAGGCCAAGGTCACCGCCGGCGAGTGGGTCGCGATCCACGGCTGCGGCGGCATCGGTCTGGCCGCCACCCAGATCGCCAATGCCCTGGGCGCCAACGTCATCGCCGTGGACATCAACCCGAAATCGCTCGAAGTGGCCCGCAAGATGGGCGCGGTGCACGCCATAGATGCCAGCAAGGACAACCCGGGTGAAGCGATCAAGGAACTGACCGGCGGCGGCGCCCATGTCTCGGTCGACGCCCTGGGCATCGCCACCACCTGCCTGAATTCGGTGATGAGCCTGCGCAAGCGCGGCCGCCACCTGCAGATCGGCCTCACCACCCAGGCCGAAAAGGGCTTCGTGTCGCTGCCGGTGGACATGATCGTCGCCATGGAGCTGGAATTCGTCGGCACCATCGGCATGCAGCCGCGCCGCTACGACTCCATGCTCAACATGGTCGAGAGCGGCAAGCTGCGTCCGGGCGAAATGGTCACCAATGTGCTGCCGGTCGAGAAGGCCTCCGAGGTCATCGAGTCCATGAGCAGTTTCGGCACCGTGGGCACCACCGTCATCAAGTGGTGACCGCGCTGGCGTTCACCGGGCAAACCCGGTGAACGCCGCCGGAATGCGGCGGAGATCCTGCACCAGATCCGGCGAGAGATCCGCCGGCACCGCGGTCGCCACACTGGCGAACACTGCGTCCGAAACCCCGGCAAAGCGCGCCTCGATCGCCTTCTCGAGTTGATCGTGGCGGCCGATGGCGGCAAACAGGGCAACCACGTCATCGGAGACCTCGGCGGCGATGCGATCCCATTGTCCCGCCTTGGTCATCCGGTTGAGCCTGGCGCCCAGATCCTCCAACCCGTGGCAGGCCAGCACCGGCCAATAGGCGGGCGTCGAGGCATAGAAGGCCACCCGGTAGCGCACCCACTCGACCATCCTCGCCACGGCGGCGTCATCCACCCCGGTGGCAAGAAAGCCGCCGCCGGAGATCTCGAACTGCGCCCGCGCCCGCCCACTGCGCCGCCATCCCTCCGCGAGCTGTGGCTGCACCACCTGATCCAGATAGGCGCGCGTACAGAAAGGATGCAGGCGCACGCCATCGCAGACCTCGCCGGCGACCCGCAACATCGCCGGACCCACGGCAGCGATGGTGAGCGCCGGCGGCGGGCCCGAGAGGGGTTCGGGAACGAAGTTCGGCGTCATCAGGGTGAAGCTGTAGTGCTCGCCCCGGAAGTCCAGGGGACCCTTGCCCTGCCAGCAGTCCCAGATCGCGCGCAGCGCCAGCACGTATTCACGCATGCGCGGTGCCGGCGCCGACCAGGGCACGCTGAAGCGTCGCTCGTTGTGGGCCCTGATCTGGCTGCCGAGCCCGATCACCACGCGTCCCGGCGCCGCCGCCTGCAGGTCCCAGCCGGCATTGGCCACCACCATGGGGCTGCGCGCAAAGGCGATGGCGATGCCGGTGATCAACTCGACCCGTTCGGTCGCGGTTGCCGCCACCGCCAGGGGCAGAAAGGGCTCGTGAGCGTTTTCCATGGTCATCAGGCCGTCATAGCCGGCGGCTTCGATGGCGCGGGCCGCTGCCGGCACCAGGCGCAGATCGTGCTGGGGTATGGTGGTGAAGACTTTCATGACGGCTGCTCCGGACCAGGTTCCGGTACTCTAGTGGACCGCAAACCCATTGCAAGCAGCGCCCGACGCACGGCGGCTTGCTTGACAGGGGTCGGACCCCCACCTAGCATTCCCGCGCCCTCGCCACGGTAAACCCGCCTCGCATGCTGCCCTTTCTGGAGGTCGTCAAGCCGGATCTGGAAGCGGTCAATCAGCTGATCGTCGCCGAACTCGGCTCCGAGGTCGAGTTGATCGAGGAAGTCGGCCGCTACCTGATCAAGGCGGGGGGCAAGCGCCTGCGCCCGGTGGTCGCACTGCTCGCCGCCCGCAGTTGCGGCGATCCCGGCGGGCACCATATCGCGCTGGCCACGGTGGTCGAGCTGATTCACACCGCGACCCTGCTCCACGACGATGTCGTCGATACCTCCGAATTGCGTCGCGGGCGCACCACCGCCAACCACGAGTACGGCAATGCGGCCAGCGTCCTGGTCGGCGACTTTCTCTACTCGCGGGCCTTCCAGCTGATGGTGCGGATCGGCGACATGGAGGTGATGCGCGTGCTCGCCGACACCACCAATACCATCTCCGAGGGCGAGGTCCAGCAGTTGCTCAACGCCGGCAACCCGGAACTGGGCAGCGCCGACTATGCCGAGGTGGTCCGCAAGAAGACCGCGGTACTGTTCCAGGCAGCGGCCGAGACCGGCGCCCTGCTGTGTGGCGCAGCGACGCACCTGGTGACTGCACTGCGCGACTATGGCCACCATCTGGGCATGGCCTTCCAGCTGATCGACGATGTTCTCGACTACCAGGCCGATGCCGGGCAACTGGGCAAGAATCTGGGCGACGATCTCGCCGAAGGCAAGATGACCCTGCCGCTGATCCGAACCCTCGCCGAGGCTTCACCCGCGCAAGCGCAGACCATCCGCAGCGCGATCACCGAGCGAGGTGGGAATCTCGCCGCCATCGTCGCCCTGGTCAGGGCCGGTGGCGCACTGGACTTCACCCGCGACCAGGCTCGGGACCACGCCGCGCGGGCGCAGGCGGCGCTGGGGGCGCTACCGGACTCACCGGCGCGGGCAGCCCTCGGCGAGCTCGCGGAATTTGCCGTGAACCGGGAGTTCTGAGAGAGTAAGCCGTCTCCGGATCCGCGGTCACGTCCATGCCAGCTACTGACTCCATCGCGCAAAGCGACGCGTGGCGCGCGCTCTCCGAGCACCGCGGACAGTTCACCGGACAGACCCTGAGCCAACTGTTCGCCGCCGACCCGCTGCGCGCGCAACGCTTCAGTGCCAGCGCCGCCGGCATCCACCTCGACTACGCCAAGCAGCATGTCACCGAAACCACCCTGCGCCTGCTGCTGCAGCTGGCAGAAACCGCCCGGCTGGGTGGGCAGATCGAGGCGCTGTTCACCGGCGCGTGTGTCAACCGCTCCGAGAATCGACCGGCGCTGCACGCGGCGCTGAGAGACGCACCCGCGAACCCCGGGGTCGCCGGCCGGTTCCGGCAACAGCGCGAACACATGCTCGCCCTGGCGGCGGACCTGCGGGGAGGAGTCTTGACCGGCGCCGGGGGCCTGGCTTGCACCGACCTGGTCCACCTGGGCATCGGCGGCTCCGATCTAGGGCCGCGCCTGGCGGTATCGGCGTTTCCGCGCCTCGACTCCGGACCGGTGCGGGTACATTTCGCAGCCAACCTCGACGCCGACGCGCTCGCCGGGGCGCTGGCCGACTGCCGCCCCGACACCACCCTGTTCGCACTGGCCTCGAAAAGCTTCTCGACCCTGGAGACGCTGTCCAACGCCGGCCTGGCGCGGCAATGGCTGCGTGCCGGCGGCATCGCCGAGGCCGATCTCGAACGCCACTGGATCGCCATCACCAGCAGGCCGGAGCGGGCCCGCACCTGGGGTGTGGCCGCCGAGCGCATCCTCGAATTCGACGAGGGTGTCGGCGGCCGCTATTCGCTGTGGTCGGCGATCGGTCTGCCGGTCGCCGTCGCCCTGGGTCCGGAGTCATTCACCGGGCTGCTGGCCGGCGCCCGAGCCATGGACGAGCACTTCCGCACCGCGGATCCGCAGCATAACCTGCCGATACTGATGGGCTTGCTGCGTATCTGGCAGGTCAATTTCTGGGGCCACGCCACCCAGGCGGTGCTGCCCTATGCGCACGCTTTGCGCCTGCTGCCCGACTATCTGCAACAACTGGTGATGGAAAGTCTCGGCAAGCGTGTCGACCAGCAGGGCCAGGAGCTGAGCTACGCCACCGGGGCGGTGCTCTGGGGCAGCGAGGAGACCAACGGCCAGCATTCCTTTCACCAGCTGTTGCTGCAGGGTACCCAGGTGGTGCCGGTCGATTTCGTAACCACCGCCAGAGCCCACTGCGCAGCGGACCAACACCGCCAGCTGTACGCCAACTGTCTGGCACAGAGCCGCGCGCTGATGGCCGGTCGCAGCGCCGGCGAGCTGGAGGCCGAACTGCTGGCCGCCGGGGAGCCTCGGGAGCGCGCCCGTGCGCTCGCCGCGCAACGCGCCGTGCCCGGCAATCGCCCCAGTTCCACCCTGGTGTTGGAATCCCTGGAGCCGCGCCACCTGGGCGCGCTGCTCGCACTCTACGAGCACAGCGTGTTCGTGCAGAGCGCCATCTGGGGCATCAATGCCTTCGACCAGTGGGGCGTCGAACTCGGCAAACAGGCGGCGGCCGCGATCGACGCCGCACTGACCGGCGGCGACGCCGGCGACCTGGACGCCTCGACCCGCGCACTGGCGGAGATCTGGCAATCGGCCAACGCCGAACCCCGCTGATCTGCGCGACCGACCCCAGGGTCGGCAGGCGGTTGGCCGCGTCCCCCACTTTCCGGTAGAGTTGCGCACCTTTCTGCGCCAGCAGCGCAGGTGATCGGCCCCTGAACAAGAGGTAACCCCTTGATCATTGGAATCCCCCGGGAGATCCGGCCCGGCGAATCCCGGGTCGCGATGCTGCCCGCCAACATCGCCCCCTGGTCCGGCAAAGGCGTCGCTTTCCTCGTCGAACGGGGCGCAGGCGTGCTCGCCGGTGCCTCCGACACCGACTATCAGACCGCCGGTGCCGAGATCGCCGACCGCGAGGCTGTGTTCACGCGTGCCGACATCCTGCTTCAGGTTCAGGCACCGGGCGCCAACACGGTCAACGGCGACGAGGATCTCGCCCGCCTGCGGCCCGACCAACTGGTCGCGGGAATGATGGATCCGCTCGGTGAGCCGGCGATTGCCTCAACCTTCGCCAAGACCGGCATCACCGCCATCGCCATGGAGCTGGTGCCGCGCATCAGCCGCGCCCAGAGCATGGACGTGCTGTCGTCCATGGCAACCCTGGCGGGCTACAAGAGCGTGTTGATCGGCGCCGGTGCGGCGCCGCGCATCATGCCCATGCTGATGACCGCCGCCGGCACCCTGCAGCCGATGCGGGTGTTCGTGATGGGCGCCGGCGTCGCCGGCCTGCAGGCCTGCGCCACCGCCAAGCGGCTGGGCGGCGTGGTGGAAGCCTATGACGTGCGCCCCACGGCCCGCGAACAGATCCTCTCGGTGGGTGCCAAGCCCATCGAGCTCGCACTGGAGACCGAAGCCGCGGAAGGCGGCGGCGGTTATGCCCGCGAACAGAGCGCCGACTTCATCCGCCGCCAGCAGGAGCTGATGACCGAGGTGCTCGCCCAGCAGGACCTGGTGATCACCACCGCGGCGGTGCCCGGTGCCCGCTCGCCGATCCTGATCACCGCCGCCATGGTGGCGGCGATGAAGCCGGGTGCGGTGATCGTCGACCTGGCCGCCGAGCGCGGCGGCAACTGCGAACTCACCGAGCTGGGCAAGACCCTCGAGGTCGGCGGCGTCACCATCATCGGCCCGGAAAACCTGGCGGCGAGCCTGCCCATCCACGGCAGCCAGATGTATGGCAAGAACATGGAGGCGCTGCTGTCCCATCTGCTCGACGCAGAGGGCAATCTGCAACTGGATTTCAGCGACGAAATCGTCTTTGAAACCGTCATCGCACATGGCGGCGAGGTCCCCCACAAGGCGCTGCGCGAGCGGCTGGGGATGCCGCCGCTCGCGCCCGCAACCACCGGCGAGGAGACCAGCTGATGGACACCATGGTGCTGCTGTTCGCACTCTTTGTTCTGTCCCTGTTTCTGGGAGTAGAGCTGATCACCAAGGTGCCGCCCACCTTGCATACCCCGCTGATGTCGGGGACCAATGCCATTTCCGGCATCACCCTGGTCGGCGCCGTGCTGGCCGCCGGCGACAATGCCCAATCCTGGCTGGTGCACGCCCTCGGCTTCATCGCCGTGTTCGCCGCCACCCTGAACGTGGTGGGCGGCTACCTGGTGACCAATCGCATGCTCGCCATGTTCAAGCGCAAGTGATCGAGGAGCTCGCGGAATGACCGACAACTGGGTTGAATTCGTCTATCTGCTCGCCGCGGTTCTCTTCGTGCTCGGCATCAAGGCCCTGACCCGGCCCAAGACCGCGGCACGCGGCAACCTGCTGTCTGCGGTAGGCATGTTGCTCGCCGTGGTGGTGACCCTGCTCGATCGCGATATCGTCCGCTACGAATACATCGCCGCGGGCATGATCGCGGGCGGCCTCGCCGGGGCGGTGTTCGCACTCCGCGTGCGCATGACGGCCATGCCGCAGATGGTGGCGTTGCTCAACGGCTGCGGCGGCGGCGCATCCCTGGGGCTGGCCGCGGCCAGCCACCTGATAACGACGGCCAGCGCCGGTTATGGCTCCGGGCCCTCGGTCGCGGTACTGTTCGTGACGGCCACGGTGCTGATCGGCGCGGTCACACTGAGCGGCAGTCTGGTCGCCTTCGCCAAACTCCAGGAGCTGATCTCCGGCCAGCCGATCGGCTTCGCCGGCATGAAGTTTCTCAATGCCACCCTGTTTGCAGCGGCGCTCGCCGCAGGCGCAATGCTGTACGCCGACCCGGGCAACACCTCGTTGTTCTGGGGACTGATCGCACTGGCGGCGGTGCTGGGCGTCACCCTGGTACTGCCGATCGGCGGCGCCGACATGCCGGTGGTCATCGCCCTATTGAACTCCTACTCGGGCATCGCGGCGGCCAGCGCCGGCTTCATCATGGAAAACACCGTGCTGATCGTCGCCGGCTCCCTGGTCGGCGCCTCCGGGATCATCCTCACCCAGATCATGTGCAAGGCGATGAACCGTTCGCTGACCAATGTGCTGTTCGGGGTGATGGCGCCGGGCGGCGCCGCGATGGATGCCGACGCCGTGTACGCCGGCAAGGTGAAGAGCGCCCAGGCCGAGGAGATCGCCATGATCCTGGAGACCGCGCGCCGGGTAGTGATCGTGCCTGGCTTCGGCATGGCCATGTCCCAGGCCCAGCACGCGGTGCGCGAACTGATGGATGTCCTCGAAGCACGCGGCACCGAGGTGGAGTTCGCCATCCACCCGGTCGCCGGGCGCATGCCGGGACACATGAACGTGCTGCTCGCCGAAGCCGAGGTACCCTACGACAAGCTGGTGGAAATGGATCGTATCAATCCGACCTTCGAGCAGACCGATGTCGCCATCGTGATCGGCGCCAACGATGTCACCAACCCCATGGCCCGCGAGGACAAGGGCAGTCCGATCTACGGCATGCCCATCCTCAACGTCGACAAGGCACGGACCGTGGTAGTGGTCAAGCGCTCTCTGGGTTCTGGCTTTGCCGGCCTGCCCAATCCGCTGTTCGCAATGGACAATTGCCTGATGGTGTTCGGCGACGGCAAGAAGGCGGTAATCGACATCACCACCGCGCTCAACGCCGCCTGAGGTGTCTAGTGGGCCATGCGGTTAATTAGGTAACGCTCAGAGCCACTGTGCTGGTGCGAATCAAGGCGCGTTTCGCAGGGAATGGTTGTTCCCTTGCCAAGAAACGCAACGCCGAGTCGCGCCAGCACAGTGGCTCCCGGAGGGCCGCCGCGCAAGCGCCGTGGGCTGCGTTCCGCTCGCTTGAATTGGCAAAGCCAGTCCTGCACTCGCGCGCCTTGCCCACAACGCTTGTGCGACGGCTGAGCGTTACCTAATTAACCGCATGGCCCACTAGCCCGCATCCAGCAGGGCGAGCAGCTCCGCGGTCTTGACGCGCAGCAACTCGGGATCGCCCCGGGTCTCGACATTGAGCCGCACCAGGGGCTCGGTGTTGGACATGCGCAGGTTGAACCGCCAGTCCACGAAGCTGATACCCACGCCATCGGTGCGATCCACCTCGCCGCCAGCGGCAATGTAGCGCCGGGCAATGGCGTCGATGGCGGCGGCGGGATCGGGCACCTCACGGTTGATCTCACCGCTGACCGGGTAGGCACGCTGGGCCTCGGCGAGCAGCGCCGACAGCGGCTGGCCGCGCCGCGACAGCAGTTCGACCACCAGCAGCCAGGGAATCATGCCGCTGTCGCAGTAGGCGAAGTCGCGAAAATAGTGGTGGGCGCTCATCTCGCCGCCGTAGAGGGCGTCATGATCGCGCATCACCTGCTTGATGAACGCGTGTCCGGTGCGGCTCTGCACCGCCCGTCCGCCATGGCGCGCGACGATCTCCCGAGTATTCCAGATCAGGCGCGGATCGTGAACGATGGCACCGCCGCCATGTTTGCGCAGGAAGGCCTCGGCGAGCAACCCGACCACATAGTAGCCCTCGGCGAAATCGCCGCGCTCGTCGAAGAAGAAACAGCGGTCGAAATCGCCATCCCAGGCGATACCCAGATCGGCACCTTCCGCGCGCACCGCGTCCGCGGTCAAGCGGCGGTTCTGCTCCAGAAGCGGATTGGGCACGCCGTTGGGAAAATGGCCGTCGGGCTCGTGTTGCAGCTTGACGAATGCCAGCGGCAAGCGGGCTGCGAGCAGATCCAGCACCGGTCCCGCGCCGCCGTTGCCGGCATTGACCACCACCCGTAGCGGGCGCAGCGCGCCCGGGTCGATATAAGACAGCAGGTGGTCTATGTAGGCACTCTTGTCGGTTGCCCGGCGCAGCGCGCCGCGCGCCGCCACAGGCGGCCCGAAGCCCCGTTCGGCCAGGGCGCGGATCTCCGGCAGGCCGGCGTCGCCGCTCACCGGACGGGCGCCTTCGCGCACGAACTTCATGCCATTGAAGTCCTTGGGATTGTGACTCGCGGTGACCACCAAACCGCCGTCGTGACTGCCGTGGAAGGTGGCGAAGTAGATTTCCTCGGTGCCGCACTGCCCGATATGCACGACGTCGCTGCCCGCGTCGCGGATGCCTGCCACCGCGGCATCACAGAGCGTCGGGCTGGACAGCCGGATATCATGGCCCACGACGATGCTGCGCGCCTGCCGCCAGGTGGCGAATGCGCGGCCGATGCGATAGGCGATATCCTCGTCGAGTTGGTCCGGCACCCGGCCGCGGACGTCATAGGCCTTGAAACAGCTGATGTCCCTGGTCATGCGTCGCAGCCCCGCTGATAGACATGTTGGTAGACGAAGTTGGTGGCTTCCACGAAGCCGCCGACGCTGCCGCAGTCGAAGCGCCGACCCTCGAACTTGTAGGCGAGCACCCGACTGGTCCTGGCCAGCATCAACAGGGCGTCGGTGAGCTGGATCTCGCCGTTCTTGCCGGGCGGCGTGTGGCGCAACAGCTCGAAGATGGAGGGCGACAGGATGTAACGGCCGATGATGGCCAGATTGCTCGGCGCCTGGCCGGCCTGGGGTTTCTCGACCATGTCGGTCACGCGATACAGGCCGGGTTCCTCCTCCTCGCCGACCACGATGCCGAACTTGCTGACCTCTTGCTCGGGGACTTCCTCGATGGCGACCACGGTACTACCAGTGCGGCGGTAGACCTCCATCAGCTGCGACATGACCCCGGGGCCGTCGTTGAGACAGAGATCATCGGCGAGGATCACGCCGAACGGCTCGTTACCCACCAGCAACTCCCCGGTGAGGATAGCGTGGCCCAAGCCTTTCACCTCCAGCTGCCGGGTGGAGGCAAACCGGCCCTGCTGGATGATGTCCCGAATACCGACCAGATAGCTCTCCTTGTCGGAACCGGCGATCTGGTGTTCGAGTTCGTAACTGATGTCGAAGTGATCGTGGATGGCACGCTTGCCGCGCCCGGTGACGAAGCAGATTTCGTGCAGCCCGGCGGCCAGCGCCTCCTCTACCCCGTACTGGACCAACGGCTTGTTGACCACCGGCAGCATCTCCTTGGGCATGGCCTTGGTGGCCGGCAGGAACCGGGTTCCATAACCGGCGACCGGGAACAGACATTTCTTGAGCATGGGGATTCCTTGTTCTCTGCGCTCTATGTACGGGAGTTGCGAAATGGCACCGGCCACGGGTCTCCGGGGGCGACCGCGCCCCACCTTACCCGCTGCTCCGGACGGCGTCGACCACCTGGGTCAAAGGCTGCGGGACCAGGGGTTGTGACGTAGAATGCCGCCTTCAAATACCAACCGGAACCGCCATGTCCGCTTCACCCCTGCAGCCCAACCGGGACGCCACCGGTACTCGCGGCCGCCAGAGCCAATTCACCCGTGACGAACTGCTCGCCTGCGCCCAAGGCACGCTGTTTGGTAGCCGGGCGGCACGCCTGCCCGACGGCCAGCTGCTGATGGTCGACCGGATCACCCGGATCGACGCCACCGGAGGCAGTCACGGCAAGGGGCAGGTGATCGCCGAATTGGACATCAGGCCCGACCTGTGGTTCTTCGGCTGCCACTTTATCGGCGATCCGGTGATGCCCGGCTGTCTGGGCCTCGACGCGCTCTGGCAGTTGGTCGGCTTTTACCTGACCTGGCGTGGCAATGACGGTTACGGCAGAGCGCTGGGCTCGGGCGAGGTCAAGTTCTTCGGGCAGGTGCTGCCCGACGCAAGGCAAGTTACCTACCGCCTCGATATCTCCAGGCTGGTGGAACGCAGGCTGGTGATGGCGATCGCCGACGGATCTGTGTCGGTGGACGGCAGAGAGATCTATTCCGCCAGGGATCTGCGGGTCGGCATCTTCCAATCGACCGACAACTTTTAGCCACCGCTGCCATCCCTTACAATGCCGGCCACCTGCCCCGGCATTCGTCCCATCATCCGAGAGACTGACACCATGAGAAGAGCGGTAATCACCGGCATGGGCATCGTTTCATGCTTGGGCAATGATGTCGACACCGTCGCCGCTGCCCTGCGTGAAGGCCGTTCCGGGATCCGCGCCATGCCCATCTATCAGGAGATGGGCATGAAAAGCCAGATCGCCGGGCAGATCGAACTCGACCCCAGCGGACTGATCGACCGCAAGCACCTGCGCTTCATGAGCACCGCCGCCATCTATGGCTATGCCGCCATGCAGCAGGCGATCGACGATGCCGGGCTGGAGGCCGCCCAGGTTTCCAATCCCCGCACCGGGATCATCATGGGCTCCGGTGGGATTTCCGGCGAGAAGTTCGTCGAATCCGTAGATACCCTCAGGGAGAAGGGAGTACGCCGCATCGGTCCCTACCGGGTCACCCAGATCATGAGCAGCACGGTGTCCGCCTGCCTCGCCACTCCCTTCCACATCAAGGGGCTCAACATCAGCATCTCCTCGGCCTGTGCCACCAGCGCCCACTGCATCGGCGCCGCGGTGGAGCAGATCCAGCTCGGCAAACAGGACCTGCTGTTCGCCGGCGGCGCCGAGGAGGAACACTGGTCGATGGTGAGCATGTTCGACGCCATGGGCGCGCTTTCCACCCAGTACAACGACACCCCGGAACTGGCCTCGAGACCCTACGACCGGGATCGCGACGGCTTTGTCATGTCCTGCGGCGGCGGCTGCCTGGTGGTCGAGGAGCTGGAACACGCCCGCGCCCGGGGCGCGAAGATCTATGCCGAAATCATCGGCTATGGCGCCACCTCCGACGGCTACGATATGGTCGCCCCCTCGGGCGAGGGCGCGGTGCGCTGCATGCGTCAGGCGCTGGACGGGGTGGCGGGCCCGATCGGCTATATCAATACACACGGCACCAGCACCCCGGTCGGCGATGTCAAGGAAGTCGAAGCCATTCGCGAAGTCTTCGGTGACGACATGCCGCCCATCAGCTCCACCAAATCCCTGTCGGGGCACTCGCTGGGCGCCGCCGGCGTACACGAGGCCATCTACAGCCTGTTGATGCAGCGCCACGGCTTCATTGCCGCATCGGCCAACGTGGAGCATCTGGATGCCGCCGTGGCGGGCGCGAACATCGCCACCCGGCGCATCGACGGCGTCGATCTGGAACGGGTGATGTCGAACAGCTTCGGCTTCGGCGGCACCAATGCCTGCCTGGTGCTGGAGCGCTACCGCGGCGGCTGACCGGACTCAGATGATCTCGAGCCGCTGCAGATGGGCGAGCATCTGGGCCACGCAGGCATCGAGATCGTGGGCCGCGGTATCCACCACCACTTCCGGGTCAAGCGGCGGCTCATAGGCCGAATCGATACCGGTGAAATTGGCGATCTGCCCAGCCCTGGCCTTGCGGTACAGGCCCTTGGGATCGCGTTCCTCGCAGACCGCCAGCGACGTGGCGACATGGACCTCGACGAATTCGTCGGCCGCCAGGAGTTGGCGGGCAAGCTGACGGTCGGCCCGAAAGGGCGAGATGAACGCGGTCATGAGGATCAGACCGGCATCGACGAACAGCTTGGCCACCTCTGCGATACGGCGGATATTCTCCTCCCGGTCCGCGTCGCTGAACCCCAGATCGCGATTGAGCCCGTGGCGCACATTGTCACCGTCGAGCAGGTAAGAGTGGTGCCTGCGTTCGAACAGCGCATGTTCCAGGGCGTTGGCCAGCGTGGACTTGCCGGATCCACTCAACCCGGTAAACCAGATCACACAGGGTCGCTGGTGCTTCTGGCGGGCGCGGTCAGTCTTGCAGATCGCGGCCTGATGCCAGGTGAGGTTGGTATTCAACGGCGGTTCCCGAACAGTTGGTCAACGTCAACGACGTCCGTCATGACGTTCAGAACGGAATATCGTCGTCGAAGCTATCGAATCCCGACGGTGCCATCTCCGGCTCTGGTGCGGCCGCGCCTTGCTGACTGCGCTGTGGGCGACCAGCGCCGGCGCTACCGCGGGCCTGCTCACCGCTCGTGCCCCGGCTGTCGAGCATCTGCATCTCGTTGGCGACGATTTCCGTGGTATAGCGGTCCTGGCCATCCTGGCCCTGCCACTTGCGGGTGCGCAGCGACCCCTCCACATACACCTTGGAGCCCTTGCGCAGGTACTCGCTGGCGATCTCGGCGAGCCGATTGAAAAACACCACGTTGTGCCACTCGGTGCGCTCTTTCTGCTCACCGCTCTGCTTGTCTTTCCAGGTCTCGGAAGTGGCAAGCCGGATATTGGTCACCGCTCCGCCGCTGGGCATGTAGCGGGTTTCCGGATCAGCGCCCAGATTGCCGATCAGAATGACCTTGTTGATGCCGCGGGCCATGGCCGGATCCTCTCGCAAGATATTTCCTGGGAGCAGCAGTGTAACCGCTCGGCTCGGGTGCCGCCAACAAGCGCACAGGGCTCAGGGAGTCGGGCGCCGCCCGAGCACCCGCTCCAGGTGCCCGCTGTCGAGGACATCCTCGTCGACCTGGAGATAGGTCGTCCCCTGCCCGGGGACATGAATCACGTCCTCGACCCCGCGGACCACGCCGACCAGCTCGTCATAACCAGGCACGTCGCCGGCCGCGGCGGGCAGCGTCAGGCTGCTCAGACGGCGCGGCGGACGCATGCCGCTTGCGACGCCCAGCCAGACCAGTGCCGCCCCGGCCGCCAGCCAGAACACGCCGCCCCAACCGAACGCCTGGGCGGCGAGGCCGCCGACAGCACCACCACAGAAAGCGCCCAGGAACTGGCTGGTGGAATAGACCCCCAGGGCGCTGCCCTTGATGCCCGCCGGAGAACGCTTGCTCACCAGCGAGGGCAGCGTGGCCTCCAGCAGATTGAAGGCGGTGAAGAACAGCAGCAGGCCGGCCACCATGACGCCGAGACCGGCTCCGGCCCGCGCGATCACCACTTCGGCCACCGCAAGCAGAGCGATGGCGCCCAGGAAGATCGGCTTGAGGCGGCGCCGGGTCTCGCCGTACCAGACGAAGGGCACCATCAGTAGAAACCCCCCGGCCATGGTGCCCAGATACAGGTACCAGTGGTGCGCGCGCTCGAAACCGGCGACCTGCTCCAGCAGCACAGGTATCGATATCCAGGTCGCCATCTGCGCGAAATGCAGTACGAAGATACCCAGATCCAGGCGCAGTAGCTCAGGGTCGCGCAACACCCGCCCCAACAATTGCGGTATCGGCCCCGACTCGCGGCCGGCGGCGGATACGGGTGATGGGATGGCGAGGAGCACGGGTAGGCCCAGGACGCCCAGCGCGGCGGTCACCCAGAACACTGCATCCATGCCCCAGTGGCTGGCGATCAGCGGCCCCAACACCATGGCCAGTGCGAACGCCAGGCCGATGCTGCCGCCCACCGCGGCCATTGCCCGGGTGCGGACCTGCTCCCGGGTGACGTCAGCGAGCAAGGCCATGAGCACGCCGGAAACCGCGCCGGCCCCCTGCAGCGCTCGGCCCAGAATCAGACTGAGAACATCCTCCGCAGCGGCCGCCACCAGGGAACCGGCGACGAACAGCAGAATACCGAGGACAATGAGCGGCTTGCGGCCCCAGCGGTCGGAAGCCAGGCCGAAAGGGATCTGCAACAGGCCCTGGGAGAGACCGTAGATGCCGAGACTGAGCCCGATGGTAAAGGCCGTGGCGCCCTGATACTCGGGGGCGTGGAGCACCAGCACCGGCAGCACCATGAACAGCCCGAGCATCCGGGTGGCGTAGAGGAAGACCAGCCCCAACAGGGCCCGCAGTTCGAGGGCGGTGAGCATGCCGGGGCTTAGATACGGAGGCCTGAGCGGGCGGCTAGCATACTCAATGGGCCTGCAAAAGCAAAACCGACGGTCCGCTGCGCCTCACAGGGCGCGCAGCAGCGCCGCTGCATAACCACTGGTGGTTCCGCTGCCGCCCAGGTCCGGGGTCAGTTCGTGTCCGGCGCCGATCACCTGGCGGATTGCCGCGCGCAAACGCTCAGCAGCCTCCTGGCGCTCCAGGTAATCGAGCATCATGGCTGCCGCCAGCAACAGCGCCGTGGGGTTGGCAAGGTTGCGGCCGGCGATATCGGGCGCGCTGCCGTGCACCGCCTCGAAGATGCCCTTGTCTTCGCCGATATTGGCGCCAGGCGCCAAGCCCAGTCCCCCGACCAGCCCGGCACAGAGATCGGAGAGAATGTCGCCGAACAGATTGGTGGTGACGATGACATCGAAGCGGTTCGGGTTCATCACCAGCTGCATGGCACAGTTATCGATGATCAGTTCCTCGTGGACGAGCTCCGGGTAGTCCCGGGAGACACTGCGGGCGACGTCCAGAAACAATCCCGAGGTGCTCTTCATGATGTTCGCCTTGTGGACCACGGTCACCTTGCGCCGGCCCTGGCGGCGGGCCATTTCGTAGGCGTAGCGCAGCACACGGGCGGATTCTGACCGCGTCACCACGCTGGTCAACTCGGCACGTTCGCCGTCCGCGCTCAGCGACTGTCCCTGACCGGAATAGATGCCCTCCATGTTCTCCCGGACGATGATGAGATCGACGTCCTGATAACGGGATTGCACCCCGGGCATGGACAGCGCGGGACGCACATTGGCGAACAGGTCGAACCGCCGCCGCAGGGAGACGTTGACCGAGGAGAACCCCTTGCCGATCGGCGTGGTGATGGGGCCCTTCAGGGCCGCCCGATTGGCGGCCAGCGCAGCCAGGGTTTGCTCGGGGATGAGGTCCAATCCCTGATCAAGGGCGGTCTGGCCGGCCACCGCCATCTCGTAATCCAGCCCCACATCCAGCTTGTCGAGCACCTGCAGGGCGACCTCGACAATGTCCGGGCCGATGCCGTCGCCGGGAACCACGGTGATCTTGATCCTATCCATGACGCTACCTCATTGACTGCCTGACAGCGGGGAAGCGGCGACCCTGCAGCTCGCAATCTTTGCGCCGCATCGGCGCCATTACCGGGGAGTCGCCTGTGGAGCGGGACGGCCGCCAAAGGTTTTCCGGCGGCGCGCCCAATGCCTGAACCGCGGCCGCGGGTAGGCCGGGGCGGTGAAGGATATACCGCGGCGGTAGCATTCGCCCAGCAGATTGATGTAGCGCCTGGGTATCGGCGTCACCGCGCGGGGCGAAACCCCCTGGATCGCCGCCGGGCTGTTCAGCCACATCACCAGTGTATTGGGCGCATAGGGAATCTCAGCGGCCAACTCGACGCTCACCGGGTCCACCCGGGCACCGGCGGTTCCAGGCCTGCGCCCGGGGCCGGGCCGATACAACTCCAGGTCACCGCCGCTGGCGCCGTCCGCCGGATCCCGAAAGTAGCGCAAGGCGGCGAAGAGTTTGGCCGGATTGTCGAGGTGGGGCCCGCGCACCGAGCTGGCTCGACTTACCGGGCTGTTGACGACGAACTGGCAGTCGAGGACCATGTCCGTCCGGCGATTGGCGGGATTGCGCCGCTTGCCGGGCTGCCGCAGGCCGGCGGTCATCGATTGCTGGGCGGTGCCCAGCAGCCCGGGCAGTGCCGGATGCGCCACCGCCACTTCCCCCGCCCACAGATCCAGCACCCGCCGCAGAAACTCGCGCGAGGTGTGGAAGGCGAAAAACTCCCGCCACGGCGCCGCTATGTCCGGGTCGGGCAATACCTGGGAAGCGGCCAGTTTGTAGACCCGGTTGTTTTCCAGGGCGCCCGGACCGGCGATCCGCGGCAAACCCGGCCAGCGGGATTCCAGCTCCAGGTACACCGCCGGCGGCAATGCGTTGCGTATCACCAGGCGCGGAAAGGGCTCGCGGCGAATGACCTCGGATCCGACCGACTCCGACAGACAACAGTAACGGCTTTCCCCGCGCATGTTCACCGCCGCAAATACGCCCTGCCCAAGGCCATTGTCCGGCGCCCACCCGGACTCCGCAAGCGGGGATCCATTAGTGGGCCACCGGCAGAGGCCACCGCGATGACCACCATTTTCCACCGCCTTCGCGTATCGCAAACCCTGACTGTACTGATGCTGGCCCTGCTGACATCTGGCTGCGAGGCGGAGGCGCCGCTGGCGGGCCACCGCCTGCAGATTCTGGCCGAGGGCCTGGATCATCCCTGGGCACTGGCGTTTTTGCCCGACAGCGGCATCCTGGTCACCGAGCGGAGCGGCCGCCTGCTGCGGATCGATCCCGACGATGGCCAGCGGCAGGCGATCGGCGGTGTACCGGCGGTGGCAGCGCGCGGCCAGGGAGGGCTGCTCGATATCGCCCTGCACCCGGAGTTCAGGCGCACCCGCTGGGTCTACCTGAGCTACGCTACGGCCACCGACTCGGGTTTGACCACCGCGGTCGGCCGCGGCCGCCTGGAGGGAGCCCGGCTCGCGGAGTTCGAGGAGCTGTTCCGCGCCCAGCCTCCGGCAGAGGCCGATCAGCACTTCGGCTCCCGCCTGCTGTTCGACCGTGCAGGGCACCTGTTGGTGACCGTTGGCGATCGGCGCCGGCGGGATTGGGCGCAGCGCCTGGACACGCACGCCGGCAAGGTCCTGAGGCTGACCGCGGATGGCGGCATCCCGCCAGACAACCCTTTCGTGGGGCAAACCGGCGCCCTCCCCGAAATCTACAGCTACGGCCATCGCAATCCCCAGGGCCTGGCGCTGCATCCGGAGACCGGCCGGGTGTGGCTGCACGAGCACGGGCCGCGGGGCGGCGACGAGATCAACCTGGTCGTCGCGGGAGCCAATTACGGCTGGCCACTGGTGACCTTCGGCCGCGAGTATCACGGCCCCACCATCGGGGTGGAGCCGCCGCAGCCCGGGTTTGTCTCCCCGCTCCACCACTGGACGCCCTCGATCGCGCCCTCGGGGCTGGCCTTCTATTCGGGCGAGGGCTTCCCGGAATGGCGCGGCGACCTCTTTGTCGGCGCCCTGGTGCACCGCCATCTGCAGCGCCTGCGCCTCCGTGGCGGCGAGGTGATCGCGCAGGAAAAGCTGCTCACCGATCAGGGCTGGCGGATCCGCGACGTTCGCGTCGGCCCCGATGGTTACCTGTACCTGCTCACCGACGCCGCCGACGGCGTCCTGGCCCGCCTCGAACCCGGGCCGGATCAATCGCGCCCATAGCGGTCGGCGAAGCGCACGATATCGTCCTCGCCGAGATAGGCGCCGGTCTGCACCTCGATGATCTCCAGCGGCAGCTTGCCGGGGTTGGCCAGCGCGTGGACCGAGCCGATGGGAATGTAGATCGACTCGTTCTCGGCGAGCAGGGTCTCGCGGCCATCGAGGGTGACCCTGGCGGTCCCGGCGACCACGATCCAATGCTCGGCGCGATGATGATGCATCTGGGTGGACAGGCTGGCGCCCGGCTCCACCAGGATGCGCTTGACCTGGAAGCGGTGTCCCGCATCCACGGCGTCGTAACTGCCCCAGGGCCGATAGACCTGGCGATGCACCTCCTCCTCCGGGCGCGCCTGGGCGGCCAGATCGCCGACCAGGCGCTTGAGTCCGTCGAGCCGCGCGCGCGGCGCCACCAGCACGGCGTCCTTGGTCTCGACCACCACGGTGTCGCGCAGGCCGACGGCCGCCACCAGCCGGTGCTCCGAACGCAGCAGGTTGCCGCTGGCATCGATGTGGAGAACATCGCCACGACAGACGTTGCCGTCGGCATCCTTGTCGGCGAGTTCCCAGAGCGCCGCCCAGGACCCCACATCGCTCCACGGCGAAGCCAGTTCGACCACCACCGCGTCCGCGGTATGTTCCATCACCGCGTAGTCGACGGAGTCCGCTGGGCAGGCCGCGAAGTCGTCGGCGGCCACCCGGATGAAGTCGCCGTCCCGACTGCGGCCGGCCACGGCCGCTTCACAGGCGGCGAAGATGCGCGGCTGGAAACGGCGCAACTCCTCCAGATACCTGCTGGCCCGAAACAGGAACATACCGCTGTTCCAGTAGTATTCACCGCTCTCCAGATAAGCGCTGGCGGTCGTTCGATCGGGTTTCTCCACGAATTCCGCTACCGAGTGCGCGGGCAGGGATCCCTCGAGCGGGGCGCCGCGACGGATATAGCCATAGCCGGTCTCCGGCGTCGTCGGCTTCAGGCCGAAGGTGACCAGGTTGCCGCGCTCGGCGTGGATGGCGGCCGCCGCGACCGCGGCGCGAAAGGCCGCGACATCGGCCAGCACATGGTCGGCGGCCAGCACCAGCAACAGGGGGTCCTCGCCTTCGGCCTGCGCCCAGAACGCCGCCAGCGCCACCGCCGGCGCGGTGTTGCGGGCCACGGGCTCGAGCAGGACGCCACCCAGCGGGCCTCCCCAGCGCCGCGCCTGCTCCGCGGCAATGAATCTGTGTTCCTCGTTACAAACCAGCAAGGCGGGATCCGCGCCCAGGCCATCGACGCGTCCAAGGGTGATCTGCAGCATCGGCAGTGCATCGACCAGGGGCAGAAACTGCTTGGGAAACAGGCGGCGCGACAGCGGCCACAGGCGGGTTCCGGCGCCTCCC
>CAJXRS010000021.1 GCA_913060555.1 uncultured Gammaproteobacteria bacterium
TAGTCTCGTGGGCTCGGAGATGTGTATAAGAGACAGCTCTCATTGTCTGTGCCACGCCGCGGGCGGCGATCGGAAATCCGCTTCAGGGATTGCCCTGCACTCAGCCCTCGCCGCGTGCCACCCTGGCTGCCCACTCCTCCATGCTCAGGGTGCCGCCTTCCTGCGCCGCGCGACCGGCGTCCCTGGGCGGCAGGGCGTCCTGCAGAAAATCGATGCGCTTCCACTCCGCGAAGGGGGTTTCACATTCGCTGCGCGGCACATAGCGGGACTGTGCCTCCTTGCGATAGCGGTGGATATAGCGCGGGCAGTTGATCCAGTTCTGGGTCACGGCGACCCGGACGATCAGTTCGGCCTCGGGGTACGCGGCGCGCAATGGGTCTTCGGCGCTCACCGAGGCCGTGCCCTGGATGCGCACCCGCAGCGGATGTTCGAAGTCGATCAGCAGCAGTCCGACCTGGGGGTTGCCGGCGATGTTGCCCATGGACAGGTACATGCCATTGCCGTCATAGCTGGGGAAAGCGATTTCCCGCTCGTTCACCACGCGGAGGAACCCCGGGTCCCCTCCCTTGTAGGACACCGTGGGTCGACCTAGATGGTCGATGGTGGAGAGGAAGAACATGTCGCGGGCGGCGATGAAGGCCTGGGTCTGCTCGGAGAGGTGATCGTTGACGATGCTGTCCTCGATCCGGTCGGCCAGCGGACGGGTCTGGAACTGTTGCTGCAGTTCGCGGTGGCGGTCGCCGTAGAGTTCACTCATGGGTGGCTCCTGATGCGGGATGGGACAAGAGTAACCGGAAACCGGGCCTTCAGCCGGTGAAGGCCGGGCCGTCGAAGGTCTCCCGCAGCGCCAACTGCTCGACGGACAGGCGCTTGAGACGGGTGAGCTGGCGCACCGGTTTGCCCAGCGGCACCAGGGCACAGACCGCATGGTGCTGGGGGATGCGCAGCAGACGCTGCAGCGCAGGCTCCTGGGCGGCCGGCAGGGTGGTGATGGTGCCGCCGAAGCCGGCGGCCCGGGCGCCGAGCAGGACGTTCCAGACGAAGGGGTACACCGAGGCGCCGCCGATCAGGCCGATACGATCGAGTTCCTGGTCCATCGCCGCCAGGGTGTGGAGATCGACGACGAACACCAACAGGACCTCGGCTTCGGTGTAGGGGGCGAGCAGCCACCCGGGTACCGGGGTGGCGGCGATTTGCTCGGGCGAGAGGGCGGAGGGCACCACCGTGTTCCAGGGCGCCTCGCCGGCGTCGAGCTGGGCGAGGTAGCGTTTGGCAGCGGGCTCGGCGAGGCGGGCGATCTCCGCTCGGGTAGCGCGATCGCGGATCAGGATCACCCGCGTTCCCTGGCGGTTGCCGCCGCTCGGTGCAAAGCGCGCGGCATCCAGGATCCGGTAGAGCAGGGCATCGGGCAGGGGGTCGCCGGTGTACTGGCGGGCGGCAAAGGTGGTGCGCATGGCTTGATCGAGGTCCATGGGAGCCTCCGGGGGCAGGGTTATTCGTGACTGGGCAGCTGGGTAAAGTCGGCGGGGCGCTTGTCGCGAAACGCCTGGATGGCCTCGCGGTTGGCCGGCGCACCGATCAGTCGGGCAAAGGCGGCCGTTTCCCGCTGGCGGGCCGCCATGATCGCCGCTTGCCGGGGTGCTGCCAGCAGCAGCTTGGTCTCGACCAGGGAGCTGATGGGCATGGCCGCGATGGGGCGCGCCAACGCCTGGGCGGCGCTCAGCAACTCGGCTGCGGGCAGCTTCCGCCGGGCCAGGCCCATGGCCACGCAGGTGTCCGCATCGAGCCATTCCGCGGTGTAGAGCAGGTGCGCGGCGTTGGCCCAGCCGATGCGTTCGGGCAGCAGGTAGGAGTTGCCGGCCTCGACGGTCACGCCCAGGGTGGCGAAGGGCGCGCGCAAGCGGGCATCTTCGCTGATCAGCACGAAATCACAATGCGGCAGCAGTGTCAGCCCGATGCCCACGCCGATACCGTTGACCGCGGCGACCAGGGGTTTCGGAAAGCCGCAGAGCACGTCCATGAAGTAGGGAAAACCGTGGGGTTCGGCGTCCTGGTGGCGGGGCGGGGAAGCCATTTCGGCGAGATCCTGGCCGGCGGTAAAGGCGCGTCCGGCGCCGGTGAGGATCACCACCGCGACCTTGTCGTCCGCGGCTGCGGCGCTCAGGGCGTCGCCGACGGCGTCGTAGAGAGCATCGTTGAAGGCATTGAGCGCCGCGGGACGATGCAGGGTCAGGGTGCGGACGCGCTCGGCGTCGTCGATCAGCACCAGCTCCGGGTTTCTCATGGTTGTTGTCCGCAGGCTCCCAGCAGCCAGTGTAGAGGATGGCGCCCGGCCATTTCACGGGTCATTTCACGGGTCATTTCATGGGGCTTGGCGAGCTGCTGGCGTCGCTGGACTATCTGGGGCACCATCGGGTGGCTGCGCCGCGACTTGGCTGCGGATGCGCGAACACCATAAACCGTGAATACCATAACGAAGATACGTGGGGGAACCGACATGGCGATCAATTCCGTTCTGGGGCCGATCGAAGTGGAAGATCTGGGCACCACCTTGATTCACGAGCATCTCACCATCGGCTGGCCCGGCTGGGAGATGGACCACCGCGATTTCGACCGCGGGAAGGAAGGTACGCGCGTCGCGGGGAAGTTGAGGGAGATGCGCGAGTTGGGCATTCGAAGCATGGTCGATCCCTGTCCCATGGAACTCGGCCGCGACCCGGAATTCGCCGCCGAGATGTCTGACAAATCCGGCGTCCACATCGTGGTCGCGACCGGCCTGTACAACGATGCATTGGGTATTCCGCAGCATTTCCGGCTGATGGAAGTGGATGCCATCGCCGAGGTGTATGTGAAGGAAATCCAGGAGGGCATCGGCAGAACGGGCATCAGGGCCGGCATCATCAAGACTGCCTGTGGTGGCATCCACGGCGTGACACCGCCCGGCCAGGGTATCAAGGACACCGAGGTCAAGTGCCTGCGCGCCGCGGCGCGCGCCTGCAAGGCGACCGGCGCTCCCATCCTGTGTCACAACGACGAATTCGATCCCTACGGCCGCGAGACACTCGATATCTTCGAAGAGGAGCAGGTGGACTTCAACAGGGTGCTGATCGGCCACGCCTGTGGGGTGGGCGACATGCGCTACTACTTCGACATTCTCGAACGCGGCGCCTGGCTGGGCTTCGACCGTTTCGGCATCGAGTCGATCGCCTCGGACAAGCTGCGGCTGGCGTCCCTGCTCGGCCTGCTCGCCGTAGGCTATGACCGCATCATGCTGTCCCACGATTCGCTGGAGTGCTGGCGCGGGCTGGACACCGGCGTGCTGCACGGCATGATGGCGGCCTCGCCGAACTGGAACAAGACGCATATCTCGCGCAATATTTTGCCGGCGATGCGCGAGGCCGGGGTGTCCCAGGAGGTCATCGATACCCTGATGGTCGGCAATCCCTGCAGCTACTTCGGTACCCACAGTCACGGCTAGCCGCGACCGGTGGTCGCCGGGCGCCGGCCCCTGCCATGGCCGGCGGCCCGGCCTCGGGAATTGCCGTTGCCGATGGTTGGGCTTAGCATCTGACGGCAATTTGTCACAATCAGAAGCCGGTGGCATTGCCAGGCCACCGGACGCTTGCGGGGGGAAACATGACCAGGAAACATGTACTGGAAGGGGTGCGCGTACTCGACTTCACCCATGTGCTGGCGGGGCCCAGCTGTACCCGGCTGATGGCCGAAACCGGCGCCGAAGTGATCAAGGTGGAGGCGGCGCCGGCGGGCGATATGGTGCGCCAGATGCCCGCTCTCAAGAACGGGCGCAGCGGCTATTACATCCAGCAGAACCGCGGCAAGCAGTCGCTCTGCCTGAACCTCCGTGACCCGCAGGCCCAGGAGGTCGTGCACAAGCTGGCGGGCGAGGTCGACGTGGTGGTGGAGAACTTCACGCCCGGGGTGATGAAGCGCCTCAACATCGATTATCCCAGGCTCAGCGAACTCAACCCCGAGCTGATCATGTGCTCGATCTCGGCCTTCGGGCAGCGCGGGCCGCTGGCCGACCGCCCGGGCTTCGACTACATCGCCCAGGCCTATGCCGGAGTGATCGACATGATCGGCGAGGAGAACGGCTCGCCCTATTTTCCCGGCCTTGGCATGGGTGATGTCTCTACCGGCGCCCACGCCTATGGCGCCATCAGCGCGGCGCTCTTCCATCGTGCCATGGGCGGCGGCGGGCAATACCTGGATATCAGTTTGCTCGACTGCCTGTTCCATTGCCACGAGATCAATGTCCAGGGCTACGACGGCAGTGGCGGACAATTGGTGCCGCACCGCTCCGGCGCCCACCACTTTGCGGTGGCGCCCCTGGGCATGTTCAAGGGCAAGGACAAATGGCTGGTCATCATCGCCATTGGCGGCCAGTGGGCGAATCTGCTCAAGGTCATCGGCCGCGAGGATTTTCTCACCGACCCGCGGTTTGCCGACAATGCCGGGCGCGTCGCCAACAAGCAGCTGTTGATCGATGCCATCGAGGCCTGGTTGCAGACCACCGAGAGCGACGCGGAGGCGGTGCGCATCCTCGAGGAGAACCATGTGCCGGTGGCACCCGTGTTGAGTGTGCCCGAGGCCATGGCCCATCCCCATCACAATGAGCGCCAGACGGTGCGGACCATCAGTGACCGCGCCTTCGGCGATCTGAAGATCCCCGGCGTGCCGCTCCGGTTCTCTCAGTACCCGGAGTTTCTGCCCCTGCAGGCGCCCTTCCTGGGCGAGCACAATGCCCAGGTGCTGAAAGCCTTGGGTTATTCCGACGACGACATCGCGGCCCTGGCCGCGGCCGGTGTGCTGGCCAGCGAGCCGCTGCCGGCATCCGCCTGACGCGGCGAGAGGAGCTGTCATGGCCAGCAAGCCGATCCTCGCGGGGTACCGGATCCTCGATTTCACCCAGTACCTGGCCGGGCCCAGTGCCACCCGCCTGATGGCGGAGATGGGTGCCGAGATCATCAAGATCGAGATGGCGCCCTATGGTGATCCCAGCCGCGCCTTTCCCTACCGCAAGCACAAGCGCAGTGCCTATTACGTCCAGCAGAATCGCGGCAAGAAAAGCCTGTGTGTGAATTTCAAGGACGGGCGCAGCCGAGAGATCGTGCGCGATCTCATCCGCGAATCCGATGTGCTGATCGAGAACTACGCCCCGGGCGTGATCGGCCGGCTCGGCTTCGGCTGGGAGCAGGTGCGGGCGATCAACCCGCGTGCGGTGATGTGCTCGATTTCGGCGTTCGGCCAGACCGGTCCGCTCAGCCACCTGTCCGGCTTTGATTACATCGCTCAGGCCTATGCCGGGGTGACCGCGGTGATCGGTGAGCCGGATCGTCCGCCGAGCCTGCCGATGCTGGCTATCGGCGATGTCACCACCGGCGTGCACGCCGCCGGTGCGCTGGGCTTCGCGCTGCTCGACGTTCACCGCACCGGGGTCGGTCAACACCTGGATATTTCCCTGCTGGACTGCTATTTCCATCATCACGAAGTCAATGTCCAGGCCTACTCGGCGAGTGGCGGCGCGATCGTCCCGCGCCGCGCCGGCGCCCACCACTATGCGGTGGCGCCTACCGGGATTTTTCGCGGCCCCGAGGGTTACATCATGATCCTCGCCCTGCTGCACCAGTGGCCGGTGCTGTGCAAGGCGATGGGCCGAGAGGATCTGATTGCGGATGAGCGTTTCAAGACCAATGAATTGCGAGTCGCCAATCAGCAGGCGCTGATCGCCATCATCGAGGCATGGTTGCAGGGCTTTGCCACCGACGCCGCGGCGATCGAGGCGCTGCAGGCGGTACGGGTTCCGGTGGCGCCCATCCTCACCGTGGCCCAGGCCATCGAGCATCCGCACCACCGGGCGCGGGGCACGGTACGGCGGGTTTCCGACCGCATGCTCGGCGAGTTCGATATCCCGGGGGTGCCATTGCGCTTTTCGGCGCACCCCGAGCTGCTGGAGTTGCAGGCACCCCTGCTCGGTGAGCACAACGGCGAATTACTGACCGCTCTGCTGGGCTACGAGGCTGAGCGGGTGGCGGCCCTGGAGCAGGAGGGTGTGCTGGTGGCCGCGGCGCACTGACCGCGGCGCAACAGCGAGCGGACCGCCCTGTGGTCTGGATCGATAACGGTTTTTGAATCCGGGATTCTGAGATGGTGCCCAAACACGTACTCGACGGCTACCGGGTGCTGGATTTCACCCAGTATCTGGCCGGCCCCGCTGCCACCAATCTGATGGTGCAGCTGGGTGCCGAAGTGATCAAGCTGGAAATCGGCCCCCACGGCGAACCCGTGCGCAACTTTCCCTATTGCCGGGCGGGTCGCAGCGGCTATTTCATTCAACAGAACCGCGGCAAGAAAAGTGTGTGTCTGGATCCGAAACATCCGCAAGGCCTGGACATCATCAAGCGCCTGCTCAAGCACAGCGATGTGTTCATCGAGAACTTTGCACCAGGAGTGATCGGCCGACTCGGTCTGGGTTGGGAAGAGGTTCGCAAGATCAACCCGAATCTCATCATGTGCTCGATTTCGGCGTTCGGCCAGGAGGGGCCACTCGCCAGCCATCCGGGCTTCGATTACATCGCCCAGGCCTATGCCGCGGTCAGCGATCTGATCGGTGAGCCCGACCGCGCACCCTCGATGCCCATGCTGGCCTTTGGCGATGTGGGCACGGGCGTGCACGCGCTGACCGCGGTGGGCTATGCGCTGCTCGATCGCGAGCGCAATGGCGCCGGCGGCCAATGGCTCGACATCTCGCTGCTGGACAGTTATTTCCACTATCACGAGGTCAGTGTTCAGGCCTATTCGGCCAGCGGTGGGCGCATCGAACCCCGACGCAGCGGCTCACACCACTATGCGGTGGGGCCGAGCGGCATCTTCAAGGCCAGGGAAGGGCACCTGATGATCCTGGCGCTGCTGCACCAGTGGCCCATTCTGTGTCGCGCCATGGGCCGCGAGGATCTGATCGAGGACCCGCGCTTCCGGGACAACGACGCCCGCATGGCCCACCGCGAGGCCATGATCGCGCTCATCGAGGACTGGCTGCAGTCGCTGCCTTCGGATGCCGCGGCGCTGGCGATTCTGGAAGAGGCGCGGATTCCCTGCGCGCCCATTCTGTCGGTACCCGAGGCCATGGCCCATCCGCACCTGATCGAGCGGCGTACAGTGCGAACCATCGAGGATCGCCTGCTGGGCAAATTGCAGATTCCCGGAATGCCCCTGCGCTTTTCCAAATACGAAGTCGATGAAAATATTCAGGCGCCCCTGCTCGGTGAGCACAACGCCGAGGTGCTCAAGCGGCTGCTGCTGTGCCCCGCAGAGCAGGTATGGGATTGGGAGCGGCGCAAGGTGCTGTTTGCCAAGCCCGTGTAGGCGTGGAACGAAACAGAGCTAAAGCGCACCAGCGGAGGAGAATCGCCATGCAACCACAGCACATCATGGAGGGCTATCGAGTTCTGGATTTCACCCAGTTTCTCGCCGGTCCCACCACCACCCGGCTGATGGCCGAGATGGGAGCAGAAGTCATCAAGGTCGAACTGGCTCCCGCCGGCGATCCCACCCATCTGCTGCCCCACCGCCGTGCCGGACGCAGCGGCTACTACATTCAGCAAAATCGCGGCAAAAAAAGTGTCTGCGTCGATATCCGCAATCCCAAGGGTCTGGCGCTGATCAAGGAACTGGTCAGGTCCTGCGACGTGCTGCTGGAAAATTTTTCGCCCGGGGCCATCGGCCGCTTGGGGCTGGGTTGGGAGGTGGTCCACGCCCTGAATCCGGAACTCATCATGTGCTCGGTGTCGGCCTTCGGCCAGACCGGGCCCTTGTCCAGCCTCCCGGGTTTCGATTACATCGCCATGGCCGTATCCGGGGTCATGGACATGATCGGCGACCCCGATCAGCCGCCGTATTTCCCCATGCTGGGTATCGGCGATGTCAGCGCCGGGGTCCACGCCCTGGCGGCCATCAATGCGGCGCTGCTCTACCGTTACAAGACCGGGCGCGGTCAGTACATCGACATTTCGCTGCTGGATGCCTATTTCCACAGCCACGAAATCAATGTTCAGGCGTATTCGGGCAGCAAGGGGAAGATTCAGCCCAGGCGCTCGGGCCATCACCACTACGCGGCCGCTCCCCTGGGGCTGTTCCATTGTCGCGATGGTTACCTGTTCATGGTGGTCATGGCGCGCCAGTGGGGACCTTTGTGCAAGGCGATGGGGCGTGACGATCTCGCCGACAATCCTAACTACGACACCAATCTCAAGCGGGTCGAGCGACGCGCGGAGATCGTTGCCATCATCGAGGACTGGCTGCGCGACTACGATCGCGATGACGCGCTGCGCATCCTGCAGGACATGCATGTGCCGGTGGCGCCAGTGCTCAGCGTTCCCGAAGCCATGGAGCATCCGCACCTGATCGAGCGCCAGGTGGTGCGCACCATCCAGGATCGCGGCTATGGTGAACTGCAGATTCCAGGGATCCCCCTGCGCTTTTCCGAGTTTCCCGAACCCCTGGATCTCCAGGCCCCTTACCTGGGCGAGCACAACCGCGAGGTGATGACGAAGTTTGGCGGAGTCACTGCACAAGAGGTTGCGGCACTGGAGGCCGAAGGCGTGCTTCATACCCAGCCGCTGCCAGAGGGTGTGGCCACCGTGGCCGGCCTCTGACGTTTGCCGCCGGGATCAGCGTCCTTTCGCCACCAGCAGGTCGGCGATCGGGCCCTTGCCGCTGCGGATCTCGGCTTCGCCCAGCCCGACCAGTTCATGGGGGAATACCAGCCAGGCGTCTGTCGTGTGGAGGTGGTAGTCGGGAATCAGGCCGCAGCGGTTGCGGCCGGGTTTGTACCAGGGGCAGGCCGTGCGCAGCTCCCGCTCCCCAGGCGCCGCGGACAATGCCGCCAGCAGTGCCTGGAGACTGCGTCCGGTGTCCAGGACGTCATCCACCACCAGCAGGCGGCGGTAGTCGGTGATCTCCTCCAGCAGGCCCGCAAGGCCGTGGATGGCCACCTGCTCGCGTTGCGCATCGATGCCGGTGTACGCACTGACCCGTACCGGCAGGTGCTCACAGTGATGGCCGTGGAAACTCAGATATTCGTGGACCGCGATGGCGATGGGCGCGCCGCCGCGCCAGACACCCAGCAGCAGGTCGGGCCGGTAACCGCTGGCGTGGACCAGGGCGCCGAGCCGAAAGCTTTCCGCGAGCAGGGTTTCGGCGGCGATGAATTGTTTCGACATGGGGTCGCGACCACCACCGGACCTGGATGCACCTCAGTGTAGCCTGCTCCCGGGCGGCGCGGTTGCCGGCCGCCGGGCTTTTCCCGACAATACCGGCCCCACGGCCCCGGATCCGATGAGATTGCCATGCAGGCGCACAGTTACGGTTGCGGAACCGCTCAGGCTCCACTGATCTATCAGACTATCGGCGAATTGCTCGAGCAGATGGCCGTCGAGCACTCCGAGCGCGAGGCCTTGGTAATCCCCCATCAGGGTGTGCGCTGGACCTACGCCGAGTACCGCCGGGAAATCGATCGTCTCGCCACCGGCTTGCTGGCGCTGGGACTCCAGCCGGGCGATCGGCTGGGAATCTGGGCGCCCAACTGCTACGAGTGGTGCCTCACCCAGTTCGCCAGCGCGCGCATCGGCGCCATCCTGGTCTGCATCAACCCGGCCTATCGGACCTACGAGCTCGAATACGCCCTCAACAAGGTGCAGTGCCGGGCGCTGATCACCGCGGAGTCCTTCAAGACCAGTCAATATCTGCGTATGTTGCAGGAGCTGGCCCCGGAGCTGGACTCCTGTGTACCGGGCGCGCTGGAAGCCACCCGGCTGCCCCACCTCGAGACCGTGATTCGCATGGGTGAGGCGCAGACCGCGGGCATGTTCAATTTCGGCGCCGTCTGCGAACTGGGTACCGACGTCGAGTATCGCCGCATGGCCGAGATCGGTGCCCGGTTGTCGCCGGACGATGCCATCAACATCCAGTTCACCAGTGGTACCACGGGCAATCCCAAGGGCGCGACCCTGAGCCACTGCAATGTGCTCAACAATGGCAAGATCAATGGCGACATGATGCGCCTGGTGCCGGGCGATCGGGTGTGTATCCCCGTGCCCCTGTATCACTGCTTCGGGATGGTGATCGGCAATCTGGGGTGCCTGACCCACGCCGCCACCGCGGTGTTCCCGGGCGAGGCCTTCGAACCCCTGGCGACCCTGAAAACCGTGGCCGAGGAGCGCTGCACTGCGCTCCACGGCGTGCCCACCATGTTTATCGCCGAACTGGATCATCCGGATTTCGACCGCTTCGATCTGAGCTCGCTGCGCACCGGCATCATGGCCGGCGCTCCCTGTCCGGTGCAGGTCATGGAGCAGGTGATGGGGCGCATGGGGATCGGGGAAATCCTGATCGCCTACGGTCAGACCGAACTCAGCCCGGTGAGCCACATCACGGCCCCGGACGATGCCGTCGACAAGCGGGTCGGCACCGTGGGAAAACCCTGTCCCTACCTGGAGACCAAGATCGTCGACGACACCAACCTGGTGGTGCCCATCGGCGAAAAGGGCGAGATCTGTACCCGGGGTTACGCGGTCATGCTGGGGTATTGGGACGATGAGGAAAAGACCCGCGAGACCATCGACCGTGGCGGCTGGCTGCACTCCGGCGATATCGGGGTGATGGACGCCGACGGCTATGTCCAGGTCACCGGGCGCATCAAGGACATGATCATCCGCGGCGGTGAAAACGTCTATCCGCGCGAGGTGGAGGAGTTTCTCTACAGCCATCCGGGCATCCAGGAGGTCCAGGTGATCGGCGTGCCCGACGAGAAGTACGGCGAACAAATCTGCGCCTGGATCAAGTGCCGCGAGGGCCATGTGCTCACCGAGCAAGAGGTCCGCGACTTCTGCCGCGACCGGATCACCCATTTCAAGGTTCCCCGTCACATCCGCTTTGTCGAGGACTATCCGATGACGGTCACCGGCAAGATCCAGAAGTTCAAGATGCGTGAGACCATGATCGAGCAGCTCGGCCTGGGCTGAGGCGCATCGCCATTCATCGCCAATCGAGAGGAGTCAGTCATGAATTTGCAGGATAGGGTAGTACTGGTCACCGGCGGGGCTTCCGGTCTCGGCCGCGCTACCGTCGAGGCGTTCGCCGAGCGCGGCGCGCGGGTGGCGATTTTCGATCTCAATGCCGAAGCCGGCGCCGAGGTGGTGGCGGCCCTGGGTGCCGAGCGGACGCTGTTCGAAGCCGTCGACGTGGCCTCTGCGACGGCCGTGGAGGCGGCCGTCGACAGGGTCGTGGACCGTTTCGGTGCGCTCCACGTACTGATCAATTGCGCCGGGATTGGGCCGGCAAAGAAAATCCTGGATCGGGACAACAACCCGATGCCGCTCGAGGATTTCACCAAGATCGTCGGCATCAATCTTGGTGGTAGCTTCAATGTCGCGCGCTGTGTCGCGGCCGCCATGGCCAAAAACGAACTGGAAAACGGCGAGCGCGGCGTCATCGTGCATACCGCTTCGGTCGCGGCCTATGAGGGGCAGGTCGGACAGTGCGCCTATTCCGCCAGCAAGGGCGGCGTGGTGGGTATGACCTTGCCGATGGCGCGGGATCTCGCCAATCTGGGAATTCGGGTCAATACCATCGCGCCCGGGATCATGGCGACGCCGCTGCTGATGGCGATGCCGGAAAAGGTTCGCGCTTCGCTGGCGGCCAGCGTGCCCAACCCCTCGCGGCTCGGAGAGCCCGCCGAATACGGCGCGCTGGCGGTCCATATTGCGGAGAATGGCTACATCAACGGCGAAACCATCCGGATCGATGGCGCCATTCGCATGCAGCCGCGCTGACCCGGCCCGAGCGGCGGCCACGTCTGCGGCCGCCGATCTCCGCTGCGACCATGACTGAAATCCTGCTCGTCAATGTGTCCGGCCCCGATCGGCCGGGCGTCACCTGTGCGGTATCCCAGGTGCTCGCCGAGCATGGCGCCACCATTCTGGATATTGGCCAGGCCGTGATCCACGACACCCTGAGCCTTGGGCTGCTCGCCGGGGTACCGCGCCCCCAGGAAGTGGAGCCGGCCATGGAGGAATTGCGCGTGGCGCTGGGCGAGCTGGGGCTCAGGGTGCGCTTCGAGGCGGTGTCCGCAGACGCCTATGAACACTGGGTCGGCCAGCAGGGCAAGCCGCGGCACATCGTCACCCTGCTGGGGCGCTCCATTCTGGCCGGGTACATCGCGCAGATCGCCCAGCTCATCACCGGCCACGGGCTCAACATCGACAAGATCACCCGACTCTCGGGCCGCGTGCCACTGCGCGCGGCCGAGCGGCCGGTGAACGCCTGCGTGGAATTCTCGGTGCGTGGCGGCAGCGGGGATCTGGGCAGTCTGCGCACTTCGCTGCTGGAGTTGGCCACCGAGCTCGACATCGACATCGCCTATCAGGAGGACAACATCTTCCGCCGCCACCGCCGGCTGGTAGTGTTCGACATGGACAGCACCCTGATCGAGAACGAAGTCATCGACGAGCTGGCGCAACGCGCCGGGGTCGGCGATCAGGTTGCCGCCATCACCGAGCGGGCGATGCGTGGAGAGCTGGATTTTCAACACAGCTTCCGGGAACGTTTGGCATTGCTCCGGGGGCTGCCGGAGACTGTGCTCGATGAGGTGTACCAGGGGCTGACCCTCACCGAGGGTGCGGAGCATCTGATCGCGACACTGAAAGCGCTCGGCTACAAGACGGCCATCCTGTCCGGAGGCTTCACCTGTATCGGCCGGCGCCTCCAGCGGCGCCTGGGCATCGATTACCTGTTCGCGAACGAGCTCGAGATTTGCGACGGCCGCGTCACCGGAGCGGTGAGCGGCACCATCGTCGATGCCACCCGCAAAGCGGAACTGTTGCGCGAACTGGCGGCGCGCGAGGGGATCAGTCTGCAGCAGACCATTGCGGTCGGCGATGGCGCCAACGACCTGCAGATGCTCGGCGTGGCCGGCCTGGGCATCGCGTTTCGCGCCAAGCCACTGGTGCGGGCCAGTGCCAAGCAGTCCATCTCCCAGCTGGGCCTCGATGGGATCCTCTACCTGATGGGCATCAGCGATCGCGATGCCCGACTCATTCCAGCAGGCTGAATTCGTAGTCCATGGACTCGGCCGGGCTCTGGATGTAGTAGCCCTGGATGTGATCGACCCCGAGCTTCCACAGCAGGGGAATGATCGACGCGTCCTCGACGAAGGGCACGATTACGTGTACGCCGGCCTCCTTGGCCGCGGTGATACAGGCGCTGAGCTGCTCGACACCCTCGGTGCTGGTGGCCGCGCGCAGCACCAGTGATTGATCCGGTTTGACGAATTCGAATCTGGCGTCGGAGAGGATGCGACCCGGCGGGCTCGACAGGCCGTAGTGTGTCAGCCCCAGCCTCACCTCGAGGTCGGCGAGCTGCTCGGCGAGCGTCCGGGTGGCGTTTACCGCCAGGCTGACGTCTTTTTCCTCGATCTGAAAGATCAGATTGCGCGGATCGATGCGGGCGGCCTGGAAGGACAGCTTCAGCCAGTCGGCGAAGCCGGGATCCCGTAGCGAAGGCGCGCTGACCTTGAGGAACAGCCGGGTGCGCGGATGCTGGTCGAGGCGCTCGCGCAGCACCCGGAAGCCTTCCAGGATCGCCCAGCGGTCGAGATCTCCGGCGACGCCGGTGCGAAAGGCACGCTTGAACAGATCCTGGGGAATGCCGGCGGGCAGCTCGGAGATCGTCTGGCGGGTGAATGCTTCGTAATCCTCGTATTGCTGCTCCTTGAGCGCCACAATGGGCTGGAAGGCGAGGCCCAACATGCGCTGTTCCAGCATCTGGCGCACGAACTGCTTGATATTGTTCTCTTCGTTGAGCCCGGCGAGGCTTGTGGGATAGAGATCCTCGAACAGCCGGACGGGGGTGCTGACGCCCGCACTTCCTTCCGTATCCAGGGCGCGTACCGCCTTGAGGCAGCGATCCATCCAGCTGGTGGACTGCTCGTGATCGTTGTCGATCGCCGTGATACCAATGCTGAAATGCAGGTTGACGCTTTCGTTGCCCAGATCGATGGTTTCCCGATCGAGTTCGGTGCACAGGTTTTCCGCCATACGGCGGGCGTCGGCCAGCGTATAGTTGGAGGTCAGGAACAGAAAGGCGTTGTCCCGCACCCGGCCCAGCGGCAACTCCGCGCCCAACTGGCGGCGCAGGAAACGCCAAGCGCCGATCATCGCCTGCTCAGCGGCGTGGACGCCGGCGTCGCCCTGCAGCCGGTCGAACTCGTCCACCCGAGTGTAGTAGAGCAAACAGGGCTTTTGGGTGTCGACGGTTCCCTGCATGACTTTTTCGATCTGTTCTTTCATCCGCCCCAGATTGACCTGCCGGGCCTCGACGACTTCAGGGTTGACAGCGGCGCGGTGTTCCGAGGCCATGGCCTCGGTGAGGCCGGATTGCCCGTCGACGCTGGTGTCGGCGACGCGCCAGAGCAGTGCCGGTTCGCCTTCGTAATCGACCTGATTGATCTGCACTTCCACGTTAATGCTGGTACCGTCTGCGCGTTTGAAGCGCATGGTGCGGCGCTCCGCCGGCAGTGGTTCGGTGGCCGACAGTGGGCGCAGCAGCGGCTTGAGTTCGTCCTGCATGTCGGTGTCGAGCGCGTCGGCGACCGGCGATAGCAGCGTATCTTCGGCGCTCTGGCCGAGCATTGCGACATAGACTTGATTGGCATAGATATGAATGCCGTCGGCGATCAATGCGATGGCATCCCGCGAGCTGTCCATCAGTCTTGCGCAGCGCCGCTCCGAGAGCGTGTGTCGGCGCTGCCAGAAATCGCGTTCGCGGTGCAGTTCCCGTTCGCGGAGCACTCGCCGGATCACATGGAGCAGGTGCTGATCCTCGCCGAAAGTGATGACGTCGGCGGCGCCGATGCGCAAGCCCTCGGTAACGCGGTCGGGCTCCGGGGTGGCGTGCAACAGGATGACGGGGATGTCGAGCGACAGGTTGCGGATCTGACTGATCAGCTTTCTCACCAACACCCGGTCGTCATCGCTGTCATAAGCGGCCAGCAACAGCGCCGCGTCCTGGCGGTCGGACTCGATTTCACCGGCTTCCAGGAGCTGGACATCGACCTGTTGAAAAGCGTCCCGCAACAGGCTGACGAGTCCATCGATCTGGTCAGAGCAGGTGGTGAGTACCTTCAAAACGCTGTTCCCTATGCTGGGCGCACACCGGGTCCGGGTGCGGATGGCGGTGCCGAAGTGCCTCCTGAGAGGCTGCCGTCATCCTGACGCTTCGGTGGTGGCGAAGCCTATTCTAAGCAGTTGGGCGAGGGTTGAGAAAGCGCTTCCGCTCAGGCAGTGGGCTCCGAGATGATCCGGGCGCTGAAGCGGGCGATGTGAAAGGTCCTGTCGATCACCGCGGTAAGCGACAGTGAGACCTCGGCGTCCGCGGTGCGGACGCGTACATAGTCGGCCGGCTTGAACAGGCCGCTGGGCAGGAGCAGTTCAGGATCCTGCCCGGTGGCAGTCCCGGACAGCAGGAAAGCCCGCAAAAAGGGCGCCGGCAGCGACAGGTCGAGACCGCGTACTGCGGCCGGCTCGAAGTCCTCGGGCAGCCAGTGGACGCCGGCGGCGGTATCGAATTCCGGGGTCAGCTGGGTCCAGCGGAGCAGCCCCAGCCGCCAGCCGGTGGCTTCCAGGGCTGCCACCAGTTCGCCTGGGGAAATCTGCCCGGGAGTACCGCGGAGCCGCAGCTGGGCGCCGGCCGCGCTGCGGTCCCTGTAGTGCGCGCGCAGCCAGGAGCCATCCGCGTGCTGTCCGGGAGTTTCGCTGTTCGCCGGCGACAGGTGTTCCGGAAAGCTGTCGTCGTCCTCACAGCCGGTCAGTGCCCGGTGGGCGTGCTCCAGCCCGATCGCCAAGCGGACCCGGTCGTCAGCGCGGCGGTGCAGTTCGCCGCGCACCTGAGGGCGGGTCCAGTAGCGCCCCAGGTCGCGGACGAGGCGTGGTACCAGCAGCCCCTGGTTGGTGGCATCTTCGTCCAGCGCCTGCACCAGCCCGCGTACGCAGAGGCGCGAGCAACCGACGATCGCCCGGTTGCCGAGATAACCGGGCGGCCGCGCCGAGTCGGGATCGATCAGTAACAGCCCGGTCTTGCCACCGAGGCGGGCGCGGTCGGCGTAGCAATCCAGGAAGGCGGCGATCTGCTTGATTTCGGCGCTCCGGAAGCGGGTCGGATTGAGGCTGCCCAGCAACAGGGGTTTCAGATAGGCAGAGCGGATCCCGGTCGCGCGCGGATGACTCGCCCCGGCGTGCTCGATGCACGTGGCGCAGGCGAGCTGGTAAAGGGCGTGCAATTCACTCCAGAGCCGCCCGGGGACAGGCAGTTGCCGCCGCCAATAACCGAGCAGCAGTTGCCAGAGCGTGACCAGCGCCGCTTCGATGAAGGTGGCCAACAGATCGAAATCCACGCTCGCCCGGCTACAGCTGCGGACCCCGCGCAGCTCGACCTCGTACTGGGCGTTGAGCAGTGCGATGGGCAACGCGGCGGCTTCGCGGGGGTGCGCCGAGACCGGGTGCGCGAGCAGTTCCTCGGCGGTGGTGAAGAGCAGCGGCTTGGGATCGAAAAGCCGCTCCCGGTTGGCGCGCGGGTTGTCGGCCAGCGGCAGGTTGCCGCGCAGAATGCGTTCCAGTGCCGCGGCACGCGCTGCGGGCGTGAGCAGTTCCAAGGCTTCCCAGTGCGGGGAGGATTCGGGCGAGGACAGCGTTCGGGGCGCCGTGCTCCCATCCCGTACCAACCGGTTGAGAATCCGCTCGAGGTCGTCACCGAGGTGTCGCTGGTGCTGCTCCATCGGATGATTCTTCCCTGGCTTCGCCGGTCGGTGCGGCAGCCTGTTGTGGGTATTCGCCAACCGGCACCTTGTGGGGCAACGCCGGGATTTCCTCCACCAAACGGGGGACCAGATAGCCCGGCAGCCGTGCCAGCAATTCTTTGTGCAGCCCGACTGCGCGGGATCTCGACACGGAGAAGTGTGCGGCGCCCTGCACGCGGTCCAGCAAGTGTAGATAGTAGGGCAGGATCCCGGCCGAAAAAAGCCCCTCGCTGAGGGCCGCGAGCCGGTCGGCGCCATCGTTGATGCCGGCGAGGAGCACGGACTGGTTGAGGACGGTGACCCCGGCATGGCGCAATCGCGTGACTGCGGCGGTCAGTTCGCCGTCGATTTCGTTGGCGTGGTTGATATGCAGCACCAGGGAGGACTCCAGGGTGCTGGCGCCGAGCCAGCTCAGCAGTTCGCGGTCGATCCGTGCCGGGATCACCACGGGCAGCCGGCTGTGGATCCGCAGGCGGCGGACATGGGGAATAGCCGCCAGCTCATCCGTCAGCCAGGCCAGCATGGCGTCGCTCGCCGCCAGGGGGTCGCCGCCGCTGTAGATCACTTCGGAGATGGTGGCGTCGCCCCGGATATAGTCGAGCGCCTGCTGCCACCGGCGGCGGCCCGGAGTATTGGCGGCATAATCGAAATGGCGGCGAAAGCAGTATCTGCAGTGGATGGCGCAGGCGGGACTGACCAGCAACAGCACTCGGCCCCGGTATTTGTGGATCAGCCCGGGCGCCGGGTTCGCCTCGCTTTCGCGCAGCGGGTCCGGGCTGTAGCCGGGCGCCGCCGCCAGTTCGCGCGCCGCGGGCAATACCTGGAGCAGCAGTGGGTCGTCGGGGTTGCCGGGCTCCATGCGCGCCAGATAGGGGCGCGGGACGCGCACCGGGAACTGGTCGGCGGCCGCTGAGGCCATGCCCAGGGCAGCGGGGTCGAGGTCCAGCAGGCCCGCCAGCTCTAGCGGGTCGCGGATCGCCCGCGCCAGCTCGGTCTGCCAGTCGCACGACTGCCGTACCGCGATGCCCTGCTGTATCATGGCGGCCCTCGAATCGACCTGGAAAAGGGACGGGTTTGAATGGCTTCCTATTCTACCAATGAATTCCGCGCCGGCCTGAAGGTAATGCTGGATGGAGACCCCTGCGCCATACTCGAGAACGAGTTCGTCAAGCCCGGCAAGGGTCAGGCTTTCAGCCGTGTGCGCCTGCGCAACCTGCGCAGCGGACGGGTCTGGGAGCGGACCTTCAAGTCCGGCGATTCCCTGGAAGGCGCAGATGTGGTCGACACCGAGATGCAGTACCTCTACAGCGACGGTGAGCACTGGCACTTCATGCAGCCCGAGAATTTCGAGCAGTACCAGGCCGATGCCGCAGTGGTGAGGGATGCGCTCCAGTGGCTGAAGGAACAGGATACCTGCGTGGTGACCCTCTACAATGGCCACCCGCTGGCCGTGACGCCGCCCAATCACGTGGAGCTGGAGATCGTCGAGACGGATCCGGGTATCCGTGGCGACACGGCCACCGGCGGCACCAAGCCGGCGCGCCTGAGCACGGGTGCGGTGGTCAAGGTGCCGCTGTTTCTCAATACCGGAGATGTCGTGCGCGTCGACACCCGCACCGGCGAATACCTGAGCCGGGCACGGGATTGATCTCCCCGCCCGTGACGCCGACCCGGTGCCGCCAAACCCGTTGATGGGTGCCGGATGAGCGGCTGGCGGCCGACCGCCAGCGTCCAGGTGCTGGAGCGCCGGGCAGCGCTGCTCGCCCAGCTTCGCGCCTTCTTTGCCGCCCGGGGGGTGCTGGAGGTGGAGGTCCCGGTGCTGGGGCGCACCGGAGTGACCGACCTGCACATCGATAATCTGGCGGTGGCGGGCACGCCGACCCGGTTCCTGCAAAGCTCTCCCGAGTACTTCCTCAAACGTCTGCTGGCCGCCCAGCCGCGGGCGGTCTATTACCTGGGCAAGGCGTTCCGCGCTGGCGAGCGGGGCCGCTGGCACCATCCCGAGTTCACCCTCCTGGAGTGGTATCGCCCCGATTGGGATGAGGATCGCCTGACCGAGGAGGTTGCGGAACTGCTGGTTTCGGCGGGCGTCCGCGGGCAGCACCAACGGCTCGATTACAGTGACTGTTTTGCCGCCGTCCTGGGGCTGGACGCCCATGCCGCCACCGATGACGAACTGCGCGCGCGCGCCGCCGAGGCCGCGGGGCAACCCCGGGCCGAATGGCGGGAACAGCCCAGGGACATCTGCCTGGACCTGCTGTTCAGCCTCGCGGTACAGCCGGAGTTGCCGGCGGGGATGGTCTTCCTTACCCGTTACCCGGCCTGCCAGGCGGCGCTGGCACGAATCGACGCGGATCCGCAGGGCAGGCCGGTGGCGCGGCGCTTCGAGGTGTTCGTCGATGGCGTCGAACTGGGCAACGGCTATTGGGAGTTGACCGATGCCGGAGAGCAGGAGCGGCGCTTCGCTCGGGATATCGAACGGCGGCGAGCCCTGGGCATGCCGGTGCGGGAGCCCGATGGCCGCCTGCTGGCGGCGCTGCAATCTGGGTTGCCACCTTGCGCCGGGGTCGCGCTGGGTGTCGATCGCCTGCTCATGGTGCTGCTGGGATTGGCGCATATCCGCGAGGCGCTGGCCTTCGCCGAAGACTAGCGGAACGGAGCTCAGCCGGTAGGCGTGGCGCGGCTTCCGCGGGGAGCTCAGAGCCCGCTGCAGCCTTCCAGGCTGTGGTCCATCTTGCGCGCCGGCTCATCCGTCACCTGGCCGACCACCCGGGCGGGAACCCCGGCGACCACCGCGTGGGCGGGCACCGGCTGCAATACCACGCTGGCAGCGATGATCTTGGCGCCCTCGCCGACCTCGATATTGCCGAGAATCTTGGCGCCCGGGCCGATCAGCACGCCGCGGCGGATCTTGGGATGGCGGTCGCCGGTTTCCTTGCCGGTGCCGCCGAGCGTCACCGACTGCATCATCGACACTCCGTCCTCGACCACCGCCGTCTCGCCGATCACCAGACCGGTGGCGTGGTCGATCATGATGCCCTTGCCGATGCGCGCCGCCGGGTGGATATCCACACCAAAGGTCACCGAGACGCGGTTCTGCAGCACCAGGGCGAGATTGCGATGCTGGCGCTGCCACAGCCAATGCGCCACTCGGTACGCGCTCAGTGCGTGAAAGCCCTTGAAATAGAGCAGGGGAGTGGAGAAATCCCGGCACGCCGAGTCGCGCTCGTAGGTGGCGATGATGTCGCTGCGCGCACTGTCGATGATCTCCGGCTGGCTGGCAAAGGCGTCGTCGAAGATCTCGCGCAGCAGCAGTGCCGGAGTGACGTCGCTGTTGAGCTTGTTGGCGAGGTGAAAGCTCAGTGCTGCCGTCAGATCCCGGTGGTTGAGGATGGTGCTGTAGAGAAAGCTGGCGAGCAGGGGCTCCGCCGCCACCTGCTCACGCACCTCCGAAACCACGGTTTCCCACAGCGAGGTGTTGCAGGGGTTGTCCCTGGCGTCGGTCGAAATGTACTTGGGGTCGCGTTGTGCCATGGCCCATTATCCGGGTGCCGCGGTCAATTTGCCAAGCCGGCGCGGGCCACCGCCCAGACCTCGATGCGCTCGACCCCGGCGCGGTGCAGACAGTCGGCCAGCGCCGTCACCGTGCTCGCCGAGGTGACCACATCGTCGACCAGTGCCAGGTGGTTGGGCAGCGGCCCGGGGCGCACGCCGAAGGCGGCGCTCAGATTGCGGCGCCGGAGCTCGCGGGGCAGACCGACCTGGGGGGGCGTGGCGCGCTCCCGGACCACCAGGCGGTCGCGCACCGGTATGCCCAGCGCGCGCCCCAGGGGCAGGGCCAGTTCCAGGGCCTGATTGAACCCCCGAGCCAGCAGTCGGCGCCAATGCAGTGGCACCGGAACCAGGGCTTCGGGCAGGGGCGCCGAACCTTCCCGCACCCGCGCCGCCAGCAGGGCCGCCAGTACCCCGGCTTGGGCCAGATCGCCGCCGTATTTGAGGCGATGGATCATGTGATCCACAGGGTGGGTATGGCGACAGCTGGCGATGCTGGCGACAAAGGGCGGGGGGTGTCGCAGGCAGCGGCCGCAGGTGCCGGGTACGGGCAGCGGCAGGGCACAGCGCTGGCAGGCGCAGGTGGGTCTGGGCAGGGCGGCGTCACAGGCTGTGCAGAGGTCGAGGGCGCGACGGCTGGGCCGTGCGCAGAGCAGGCACAGGCCGGGGAAAAGTGCAAAGCCGCATGAGCGCAGCCATGTTGTCCCTGTCATGGTCAACCTGCTATCGATCTCCGGTTGACAGCCGGAGTGCCGGCGCTAAGATCTGCGGTTCCCGCCCAGTGCAGCCCGAGACACCATACATGACCCAGATTCGCCACGACTGGACCCGAGCCGAGACCCTGGCGCTGTTTGCGCTGCCGTTCAACGATCTGCTGTTCCGGGCCCAGCAGGTGCATCGTGAACGCTTCGACCCCAATGCGGTCCAGGTCAGCACCCTGCTGTCGATCAAGACCGGCGCCTGCCCGGAAGACTGCAAATATTGTCCGCAGAGCGCTCGTTACGATACCCGACTGGAGCGCGAAAAGCTGCTCGAACTGGAACAGGTGATCGCCCAGGCGCGCCGCGCCCGCGAGCAGGGGGCGACGAGGTTCTGCATGGGCGCGGCCTGGCGTTCCCCCCACGACCGCGATCTGCCGCAGGTGCTGGCCATGGTGCGCGAGGTCAAGGCGCTGGGGTTGGAGACCTGCATGACCCTGGGCATGCTGGCACCGCAGCAGGCGCAGGCGCTGGCCGAGGCCGGGCTCGACTACTACAACCACAACCTGGATACCTCGCCGGAGTATTACGGCGAGATCATCACCACCCGCACTTATCAGGATCGGCTCGAGACTCTGGAACACGTCCGCAACGCGGGCATGAAAGTGTGCTGCGGGGGTATCCTGGGCATGGGCGAGGCACTCGCGGACCGCGCCGGGCTGCTGGTCCAGTTGGCCAATCTGTCGGAACACCCGGAATCCGTGCCCATCAACCAGCTGGTACGGGTTGCCGGGACGCCACTGGAAAACGCCGAGGCGCTGGACCCCTTCGATTTCGTCCGCACCATCGCGGTCGCGCGGATCATGATGCCGGCCTCTCATGTGCGCCTGTCCGCGGGCCGCGAGGACATGAATGAGCAGACCCAGGCGCTGGCGTTTTTTGCTGGGGCCAACTCCATCTTTTACGGTGAGCGGCTGCTGACCACGCCCAATCCGGAAGCCGACGCCGATCGCCGCCTGTTCCAGCGTCTGGGCATTCATCCCGAACCCGCACCGGCACCCGCCGAAATGGCCTGTCGCACCGCTCCGCAGCGCGGCGCGGAGCGGCTCTGGTACGAGGCCGCGGTGGGCGGCGGGTGACCAACCCGGATCCGGAACTGAACGCGGCGCTGGAGGTGCGCCGTGCCCGCCAGCTCTACCGCCGGCGGTTGACTCTGGAGACTGCGCAGGGCGCCGAAGTGCGCATCGCTGGCCGCCGTTGCGTGAACTTCGCCAGCAATGACTACCTGGGTCTCGCCGCGGACCCGGCGGTGACCGCGGCCTTTGCAGAGGGCGCGCGGCGCTGGGGTGCGGGTGGCGGCGCCTCCCACCTGATCAGCGGCCACGGCGGCGCGCATCAGGCGCTGGAGGAGGCGCTTGCGGACTTCACCGGGCGCCCCCGGGCACTGCTGTTCTCGACCGGCTACATGGCCAATGTGGGCGTGATCAACGCGCTCGCCGGCAGCGGCGATCTGGTCCTTCAGGATCGCCTCAATCACGCCTCCCTGCTCGATGGCGGCTTTCTCTGCCGGGCACGCTTCGAGCGTTACCCCCATGGCGATCTGCGCGCCCTGGAGGCGTTGCTGGCCGATATCCCGGGGGGGCGCCGACTGATCGCCACCGACGGCGTGTTCAGCATGGACGGCGACCTGGCGCCCCTGCCCGAACTGGCGGCGCTCGCCGATCGCCACGGTGCCTGGCTGATGGTCGACGACGCACACGGTTTCGGTGTCCTCGGGGCACACGGCGGCGGCGCGGTCGAGGCCGCCGGCCTGGGGCTGGATGCGGTGCCGATCCTGGTGGGCACCCTGGGCAAGGCGTTCGGCACCTTCGGCGCCTTCGTCGCCGGCAGCGAGGCGCTGATCGAGACGCTCATCCAGTTTGCCCGCACCTACATCTACACCACGGCGCTGCCGCCGGCCGTGGCGGCGGCGACCCTGACCAGCTTGCGCCTGGTGCGCAGTCAGGACTGGCGCCGGGAGCGGCTGCGGGAACTGATCGCCCGATTCCGCGCCGGCGCCGCGGCCCTGGATATTCCGCTGCTGGATTCGCAGACGCCGATCCAGCCGGTGCCGGTGGGCGACTCCGGGGCCGCGGTCGCCATCGCCGCGCAGTTGCGCGCGGCCGGTTACCTGGTGGGCGGCATCCGGCCACCGACGGTGCCCGAGGGAACCGCGCGCCTGCGGGTGGCGCTGAGTGCCGCCCATGGCCCGGCACAGGTCGATGGGCTGCTGGAGGCCCTGGCGGCGGCCTGGCGGCAAGAGTCCGCGGCGGTCGAACATCGGGGTCGATAGGCCGCGGGCAAGCCGCCATAATGACGTTGCGAAGATTCGAGATTTCGGCGTGCGGGTGACCGTACCGCCGGAATGCCAACCACAGCGCCCGGATGATCCCGGGCGAACAGCGGGAGACACCATGCCGGATTACCGCGTTCCCGTGCGGGATATGAAATTCGTTCGCGAAGAGGTGCTGGACTTCCCGGGCCTGTGGCAGCGCTTGCCGGGTTGCGAGGAGGTTACCGCCGAGCTCGCCAGCGCCATCTACGAAGCGGTGGCGAAGCTCTGCGAAGAAGTGCTGGCGCCGCTGTGGCGCAGTGGCGACGAGGAGGGCTGTACCTGGAACCCGGAGGGAGTTCGCACCCCGGAGGGCTTCAAGGAAGCCTATGCCAGGTATGTCGAGGGCGGCTGGCCGGCACTGACGGGCCCGGTGGACTATGGCGGCCAGGGATTGCCGCCCTCGCTGGAGAGCGTGCTCAACGAATTCGTCGGCACCGCCAACTGGGCCTGGAGCATGTACCCCTTTCTCGCCAAGGGTGGCCGTCTGACGGTGACCGCGCATGGTGACGAGGAGCTCAAGCGCCAATACCTGGCCAAGCTGATCTCTGGGGAATGGACCGCCACCATGTGCCTGACCGAGGCCCATGCCGGCACGGATCTGGGCATCCTGCGGACCAAGGCCGAGCCGGACCCCGATGGCAGCTACCGGATCACCGGCACCAAGATCTTCATCTCGTCGGGCGAACACGATCTGGTGGATAACATCCTGCACATCGTGCTCGCCCGCCTGCCGGACGCGCCGCCGGGCACCAAGGGCATTTCCCTGTTTCTGGTGCCCAAGCGGTTGCCGGACGCCGAAGGCAATGCCGGGGCGCCCAATGGCGTGTCCTGCGGCAGTATCGAGCACAAGATGGGCATCCACGGCAACGCCACCGCGGTGCTCAATTTCGAAGACGCCAGGGGGTTTCTGCTGGGCGAGCCCAACCGCGGCCTCAACGCCATGTTCACCTTCATGAACATTGCCCGTATCGGCACCGCGGTGCAGGGTGTGGCCCATGCCGAACTGGCGCTGCAGGGCGCAGCGCGCTATGCCCGCGAACGTCTGCAGATGCGCGCCGCCAAGGGGCCGGCCAACCCGGAGGGGCCCGCCGATCCGATCATCGTGCATCCGGACGTGCGGCGCATGCTGTTGACCATCAAGGCGTTCGCCGAAGGTACCCGGCTGCTGATCCAGTCGCTGGCCTATGAGGTCGACCTCTCCTACCTGGCAGCCGACGTGGAGGAGCGTCAGCGCGCGGAGGACCTGCTGGCGTTGCTGACCCCGGTGGCCAAGGGGTTCTGCACCGAGCTCGGCTTCGAGGCCGCCAGCCTGGGTATTCAGGTGTTCGGCGGCCACGGCTATATCCGCGAATGGGGCATGGAGCAGAACCTGCGTGATGCCCGCATCGGCATGATCTATGAGGGTACCAACGGCATTCAGGCGATTGATCTGCTGGGTCGCAAGGTGTTGGGCAGCGGCGGCGAGATGCTGGCACCCTGGCTGCGCCGCATCGCGGACTTCTGCCGCGACTGTGCCGGCGAGGCGGAGATGGCGGCCTTCGTCGAACCCCTCGCTGCGCTGGTGAAGGAGTGGGAGCAGCTCACCCGGGACATCGGCGCCCGCACCCGGAAGGATGCCGATGAAATGGGTGCCGCGGCCTTTGATTATCTGATGTACGCGGGTTATGTGAGCCTGGCGTATCTGTGGGCGCGGGCAGCACGCGTCGCGCAGCGTGCCCTGGCCGCGGAAGATGCGGATGCGGAGTTCTACCGCGCCAAGCTGCAAACCGCAGATTTTTACTATCGAAAGATTCTGCCCCGCACCCGTACCCTGGTGGCCGGCATCGACAGCGGCGCCGAGCCGCTGATGGGCATGGCTGCCGAAGCCTTCTTGCTGGAGTGAGGAAACGCCATGCCACAGCGGCCGCAATTGTCTGACGAGGACCTCGCCCGTGTGCGCGAGTATCTGGACTCCCCCATACACAGGGTGGAGCGCCAGCCCTTTCGGCCTCTGCGCCTGCTGCTGGTGATCTGGGTGGTAATCGGTGTGATCAGCGGTGCCGCGCTGCTGTTCGCCCGTCTGCTGGGCGCGGTCTGAGCCGTAGGCCGGCCGGCTTGCCAAGTGCCTTGCCGACCGCTTGAATGTCGCTGCACAACACCATAATCGACGGAGAACAATCGCATGCAACCATTACAGGGCATTCGCATCGTCGAAGTCACCACCAATGCCTCGGGGCCGTTCGCGACCGGTGTGCTCGCCGACCAGGGGGCGGACGTGATTCGCCTGGAAACCATCGGCGCCGGCGACCCTTCGCGCCACGTGGGCGGGGTCCGCGAGGGCGTGACTTCCTATAACGCCAGCATGAATCGCAACAAGCGTTCGCTGGCGGTCGACCTCAAGAACGCGCAGTTGCGCCCGGCGCTGTATGCGCTGATCCGGACCGCGGACGTCTTCGTGCAGAATTCCCGACCCGGCGCCCTGGACCGCTGCGGCTTCGGTTATCCGGATCTGCACGAGGTGAACCCGGATCTGATCTATGTATCCATTTCCGGGTTCGGAGCCGATGGTCCCGCAGCCCATCAACGGGTCTATGATCCGGTGATCCAGGTCACCTCCGGATTCGCGGCGGTGCAGGGTCACGGCGGCCGGCCGCAACTGGTCAAGACCATCGCCAGCGACAAGATCGCTGCCCTGACCGCCGCCCAGGCGATCTCCTCGGCGCTGTTCGCCCGTGCCATCGGGCGCACGGGTGGCCATCACGTCGAGTTGTCGATGCTCGACGCCAGCCTGCAGTTTCTGTGGCCGGACGCGTTCTGGAATCATGGTTTCGTCGGCGGTGACTTTCAGCCCAAGCCGCTGCTTGCCGAGTTCTACCGGGTGTTGGAAACCGCGGACGGCTATGTCACCACCATCGTGGTCGGCGATGAGGAGTTCAAGGGCGCCTGCCGTGCCCTGGGACTGGAGGCGCTGCTGGACGAGCCCCGCTTCGCCTCCATCTTCGAGCGATTTTCGAACTATGGCGAGCTGTTGGTGGCCTTTGAAGAGAAGACCCGCAACTTGACCGCCGCCGAAGTCGTCGAACGCATGGACCGCGAGGGCGTGCCCTGCGGCAAGGTGAACACCCTGGAGGAGGTCATCGAAGACCCCCGGGTGCAGCATTCCGGATCCCTGGTGGAATACGATCACCCTCGGGCCGGCCGCCTGCGTCAGGCGCGGCCGGCGGCGGTGTTCGCAGGAGAACCCGCACCTGTACCCGGGCCGGCGCCCGGGCTTGGGGAGCATACCGAGCAGGTGCTGAAGTCCCTGGGCTGCTCGGACGCCGAGATCGCCACCTGGCGGGCGGCGGGCGCCATCGGCTGAGGGTCAGGCGCGGTCAGCCGTCGTTACCGGCCGGGGCCTGCTCGGCCGGGTCCTCCCTGTCCCGATAGACCATCCGGCCGAACAGCACGCCGAGCTCGAAGAGCAGCCACATGGGTAGTGCGAGCAGGGTCTGCGAAAAGATGTCCGGTGGCGTCAACAGCATGCCGATGCTGAAGCAGCCGACCAGGATGTAGGGCCGCTTACCGGCCAGCTTGGCGGGGTCAACGGCGCCGGTAAGGCTCAGGATCACCACCGCCACCGGGATCTCGAAGGCGAGCCCGAAAGCAAAGAACAGCTTCAGGACAAAGTCCAGGTAGCGGCTGATATCCGTCATCACGGCAACGTGGGCCGGGCCGGCACTGGTGAAGAACCCGAAAACCAGCGGAAAAACCACGTAGTAAGCGAACGCCATGCCGGCGAAGAAGAGGGCGATGCTGGAGGCGAACAGGGGCAGCACCACATGCCGCTCGCGGCGGTAGAGGCCGGGGGCAACGAATGCCCAGAGTTGGTAGAGGATAAAGGGCATGGCGGCCATGATCGCCAGCACGAAGGTCAGCTTGAACGGTGTCAGGAAGGGCGCCGCGACATCGGTGGCGATCATGCTCGAACCCTCGGGCAGGTAGACCCGCAAGGGTTCCGATACATAGTCGTAGATGCGGTTGGCGAAGGGAAACATGCCACCGAACAGCAGGGCGATGATCAGCAGGCTGCGCAACAGCCGGTCGCGCAACTCGATCAGGTGTTCGACCAGTCCGGCCTCGGTCGCCTGGGTCTCGCTCATGACCGCTCGGGCTTGTCGCGGCCGGCGGCTGTTGTCGGGCCCTCGTCATCGGCGTCGTCGATGAATTCGATCTCCTCCGGGGATTCGCGGCGTTGTTCGCGCGGCGTCAGCGGCGCTTCCTGTGCCCGTCTCAGGGTTTCAGCAACCTGTTGGCGTTCGCTCTCCAGCTGCTCCAGTAGCAGCTGGTTGTGGACCTCGCGGCGAATATCGTCGATGCCCAGCTCGCGTTCCATGTCGTTACGGGCATTTTGCAGGCTGCGGCGCAGCTTGCCGATCCAGTAGCCCAGGAAGCGGGCCGCCTCGGGCAGGCGTTTGGGGCCGATCACGATCAGCGCGATCGCGACCAGGAGGAGGATTTCGGAAAAGCCGATATCGGACAAGCTGGCGCTCCGGGTCGGGTGCGACGGCTCCGGCTCAGGAGTTCTTGCGTTCCGGGGAGCCGGTGTCGACGTGTTCGCGGTGCTCGGTATCCGTCTTGGCTTCGGTTTCGAGCGAATCCGGCGCTTCCGCCTCGGACTCCGATTTATCCTTGTCGTCGCCCATGGCGCCGCGGAAGCCCTTGATTGCCCCACCCAGGTCGCCACCCAGATTACGCAAGCGCTTGGTACCGAAGATGAGCATGACGATCACCAGAATGATGAGCAGCTGCCAGATACTGATTCCACCCAGTCCCATTTGCGCCTCCGATTATCGATTGCGGCTGGCTTTTTCTTCCAGTCCGGACATGCCGAAGCGGCGCGCCAATTCCGCGAGCACGGCGTCGGCATTCTCGCCGAGGTGGGAGAGCATTACCAGCGAATGGAACCAGAGATCGGCGGTCTCTGCGACCAGTGCGCTGGTGTCGCCGCTGTGGGCAGCGTCCTTCGCCGCGATCAGCGTCTCGGTACATTCCTCCCCGAGCTTTTCGAGGATCCTGTTGAGTCCCTGGTGGTGCAGCCGAGCGACATAAGAACTTTCGGGATTGCGCTGCCGGCGGTCCGCCAGCACCTGGGTGAGTTCTGCGAGCACGTCGTTCATGAGGATCTCCCGGATGGTGGCTCCGGGCTGTCGGGTTGCCACCCGGTGTCGGTTGGATGCTGGAAAAAGCAGTTGGGCCTTCCGGTGTGACAGGCGATACCGCCTACCTGTTCCACGATCAACAGCAGGGTGTCGCCGTCACAGTCGAGGCGGATATCGCGCAACAGTTGCACATGGCCCGATTCCTCGCCCTTGCGCCACAGCCGCTGCCGCGACCGCGACCAGTACACCGCGCGTCCTTCAACCAGCGTCAGGCCCAGGGCTTCCCGATTCATCCAGGCCAGCATGAGCACGGCACCGCTGCCGACATCCTGGGCGATAGCAGGTACCAGGCCGTCGCTGTTCCAGGCGACGGCGTCGAGTACGGCTTGTGGTGGAGTGGTTCGATCGATCATGGAGCTCAACGCCTGTCGCTCCCATTATCCCAGTTTCGCCTGTACAGCAACAGCAACAGGCCGGCGCCGGCGAGCGCCACCCCGGCGGCCGGCACTGCGGCCAGTGCCAGCATCCGGTCGGCGATCAGTAGGGCGGTGCCAGCGCCGATGCAGAACACTGCGGCCGTCCCGGACGCCCCGGAAGCGGCTTTCTCCCGCGCGCCCCGGGTCGCCTCCAGCTCGATGCGCTCCAATCGCGCCAGTGTCCGGTAGGCCAGTTGCGGTAGCTCCGGAAAGCGTTCCAGCCACTCCGGGCCGTGGCGGCGCAGCCCGCGCAGCAGCCGCGCGGGCTTGAAACGTTCGCGCAGCCAGCGTTCCAGAAAGGGGTGGGCGGTCTGCCAGAGATCGAGTTGGGGATAGAGTTGCCGACCGAGGCCCTCGATGTTGAGCAGGGTCTTTTGCAGCAACACCAGGGAAGGTTGGATCTCTGCATCGAAGCGGCGCGCGATCATAAACAGATCCACCAGCAGATGTGCCAGGGAGATGTCCTTCAGGGGGCGCTGAAAACGCGGTTCGCACACCGTGCGCACGGCGCCCTCCAGCTCGACCACGGGCGTCCCCTCGGGAACCCAGCCGGACAGCAGGTGCAGTTCCGCTACCTGCCGGTAGTCGCGGCGGAAGATAGCCAGCAGATTGCGCGCCAGGTAGTACTGGTCGCTGTCCGACAGCACGCCGATCACGGCGCAGTCGATCGCCACGTATCTGGGCAGTTGCGGGTCGCCGACATCGACGAAGATATTACCCGGGTGCATATCGGCGTGAAAGAAATTGTGCTCGAACACCTGGGTGAAGAAAATCTCCACGCCGCGCTCGGCGAGCACCCGGAAATCGACCCGGGCGCGGCGCAGCGCATCGAGGTCGGTGACGGGAATGGCGCGAATCCGGTCCATCACCAGGATCTGGGCATTGGTCAGCGGCCAGTGGATACGCGGCACCAGCAACAGCGGTGAGTCGGCGAAGTTGCGGCGCAGGATCGCGGTGTTGGCAGCCTCGCGCTGCAGGTCGAGTTCGTCGAGAATGGTGCTGCGATAGTCGCGGGCGACCTCGACCGGGCGCAGCCGCCGGGCCTCGGCGCTGTAGCGCGCCAGCAGGCGCGCGAACGCCAGCAGCAGCGTGCAATCGAGCTCGATCAGGGAGCGGATGCCGGGTCGAATCGCCTTGATGACCACCTCGTGGCCATCGGGCAGTGTGGCAGCATGGACCTGGGCCACCGAAGCCGAGGCCAGCGGCTGGCGGTCGAAGTGCGCGAACGTGGCGTCGGGATCACAGCCCAGCGCCTGGGCCACCAGGTCCGCGAAGACCTCCCCCGGAAAGGGAGGAACCCGGTCCTGCAGTTTTTGCAGCTCGCTACAAAGGTCCGCGGGGATCAGGTCGGGGCGGGTGGACAGGGTCTGACCGAACTTCACGAACACCGGCCCCAGGGATTCCAGGGCCAGGCGCAGGCGTTCTCCCCGGGGGCGCCGCGGTTGGGGCAGCAGACGCAGAGCTGCGAAGGGCAGGCGCAGCGGCCAGGGCAGCCGCAACCCGGCCGCCAGGGTGTCGAGCCGGTAGCGAAAGGCCACGCCCAGGATGTGCAAGCCCCTGAGCGACCGTTTCATGCCGCTCTCCCGCTTCCGGTCACGCCGGTCGGTCGGTTTCGCAACCGACGCCGCTGAGCGGACAGCGCTGTCGACAGGTTCCTGTTGTCGCGTTGAACTCTGTCCGTCAGCCGCTCGCACAGGTGCGCGGATGGTTCGCCGAGGTGTGCGGTGGGGGCTGACTCCCGGTCTGGATCAAGCGCTGCATCGCGCCGGCGCGCGAATCGCGCCCAGGGAAGCGCTTGCATCATGGTCAAGGTTTGCTGCCGATGTGCAGTGCCACGATGCCGCCGGTCATGTTGTGATAGCGACAGTCGTTGAAACCGGCCGCGGCCATCAATTCGCACAGGCGCTCTTGGTCGGGATGCATGCGGATCGACTCCGCCAGGTAGCGGTAGCTGTCGGCGTCGCCGGTCACCAAGCGGCCCAGACGGGGCAATACCTGGAACGAGTACTGATCGTAGAGTCTGCCCACCAAGGGGTTGGTGGGGCGGGAGAATTCCAATACCAGCAGGCGGCCGCCGGGCTTGAGCACGCGCTGCATGGCGGCCAGCGCACGCTCCTTGTCGGTGACGTTGCGCAGCCCGAAGGCGATGGTGGCCAGATCGAAGCAAGCGTCGGGAAAGGGCAGTTGCTCGGCGTCGGCCTGTACCCAGGACAGGTTGTTGGTCAGGCCGCGGTCGAGCAGTCGGTCGCGGCCCACGGCCAGCATGGCGGCATTGATGTCGGCCAGTACCACCCGACCGGCGGGGCCGACATCGGCGGCCAGCGCCGCGGCCAGATCGCCGGTCCCGCCGGCCAGATCCAGCACCTGCTGCCCGGGACGGACTGCGGCCATGGTCCGCGCCGCCTGCTTCCAGATCCGGTGCAGGCCGGCCGACATCAGGTCGTTCATCAGGTCGTATTTGGTGGCCACCGAGTCGAATACCTGTGCCACCCGCGAGGTTTTTTCACTGCGGGGTACGCGCTCGAATCCGAAATCCGTGCTGTCTGAATCGTTCATGGGGGTCCGCCGGCTCGCGGACCCCATTGTACACCGGGGCGGAGCCCTACTCAGCCAGATAGCGCTCGCGCCGCGACTTCTTGAGCCGCGCCAGGTCGACGATCACCAGACCGTCGACGCAGTTGCCGAACGCCGGGTCGACATTGAAGGCCGTGAACTGTACGCCGCGGATATCGCATAATTCGGCGTACTGTTTGTACAGAGTCGGAATGCTCAGCTTGCGCTCGCCCAACTCGTGCTTGAGGCGCTGGAATTCTTCCCGGTAACTGTCGCCGGGGTAGCGGGCGTCGAGTTCGGCGCGGCGCTGCGGGCCGATGGTGAAGGGGTTGCGGGGCGTCGCCAGCGGTTGCCAGGCGGGGAAGTGGCGCTCATAGAAGTGGACGATGAGCTCCAGCGCCTCACGCGGGTAGGCGCTGCTGAGACTGACCGGGCCGAACAGGTAGCGGTATTGCGGGTGGTCGCGCAGGTAGGCGCCGATGCCGTGCCACAGATAGTCGAGGCTGCGTTTACCCCAGTAACCGGGCTGCACGAAGCTGCGGCCGAGCTCCAGGCCCTGAGCGAGATAGGGATTCATTCCGGTGGTGAACTCGAACAGCGTGCTGCTGTAGAGCGGCCGGCCGGTGCCCGCCGGACAGATCCGGTAAGCGCCGGCGATCTCCCACTCCTGCTCGTCCCAGAGCAGCAGATGCTCGTAGTGGGGGTCGAAGTGATCCAGGTCGCGGCGCTGTCCGGAGCCCTCCTCGACCGCGCGAAAGGCCAGCTCCCTGAGGCGGCCGATCTCCCGCATCACCGCGGAGTCGGCACGGTGATGGTAGAGGTGGATCTGTTTGCCGTCGGCAGTGGCGCCGATCTGGCGACAGCTGCGGATTTCGTCACGCAGCTGGCGACGGTGTTCGGGGCGGGCGATCGCCGTCTCGACGGGGAACAGGCCGGGGCGATCGCTGCCGATCCGATAGAGGTGGCGGCGAAACAGTTTGGCCTTGGCGTGCTTTGGCAGCTGGATGTCCTGGTAGCACCGATGACTGATCGGTTCGCCAATCCTCACGTCCACGCAGCGCTTGGCCTGCTTGAACATCTCCCGTACCAGCCACAGCGTGGACAGGGGACGGGCCAGGAAGGATAGCGCGTAGAAGAAGGTCGAGTTGCGCCCGTCGATGAAGACCGGCAGGATCGGCGCCCGCGCACTGGCGGCCACACGCAGAAAACCGGTACGCCAGCGCCCATCGCGGATTCCCTTGGCGCCGAAACGTGACACCTCGCCAGCCGGGAAGATGATCAGCGCGCCTTCCGACTCCAGGAACTCGCCGAGCGCACGGAGATTCTGGCGCGGCGTATTGCCACTCATGTTGTCGACCGGCAGCAAGAGGTTGGCGAGCGGTTCGATGGCGGTGAGCAGGTCGTTGGCGATCACCTTGACGTCGGGCCGGATCTCCCGGACCAGTTGCAGCAGCGCCAGGCCATCCAGGGAGCCTATGGGGTGATTGGCGGCGATCACGATCCGCCCCCGCGAGGGAATGCGATGCCGCTCGCGGTCCCGCAGGCGGTAGGAGAAATCGAAATAGTCGAGTGCCTGCTCGACGAAGTCGAAGCCCTTCAGGTGTGGGTAGTTGGCGCCGAACTGGCGGATTTCCTTTTCGTGGAACAGCAAACGCAAAGCGATGAGCAGGGGTTTGGCGAGCAGCGGGCGTTGCAGCAGCAGCTGGGGGTAGCGCTCCTGCACGAAGTGTTCCACGTCGAGCATGAGGTGGCCGGGTCTGGGATTACGGCGTCACCTTATAACCGTTCCTTGACCGAACCATGACAGCGACGCGGCGGTCCGGGGGATGGCCGCCGTGTCGTCAGCGCAAATGGCTGAGGTGGCGGCCGATCACCTGCAGGGTCGGTTTGAACACCCGGGGAGTGGCGCCCATCACATGGCCGGAATCAAGGTAGTTGTCGCCGCCCTGGAAGTCGCTCACCATGCCCCCCGCTTCCCGCACCAGCAGCACCCCGGCGGCGATGTCCCAGGGTTTGAGATACATCTCCCAAAAGGCATCGCAGCGGCCGGCAGCTACATAGGCGAGGTCCAACGAGGCCACGCCGAGCCGGCGGATGCCGGCCGAGCCGGTGGCCAATTCGTGCAGGCAGGCGAGATAGGCGTCCATTTCCTCGAAGGGATGGCCGCTGAAGGGGATGCCGGTGGCGTAGAGGGCCCCGGCCGCGCCTACCCGACCCGAGACCCGGATGCGACGGCCGTTGAGAAAGGCGCCGTGGCCGCGGCTGGCGGTGAATTCCTCTCCCTTGGCGGGATCGTAGATCACGCCGTGCAGCAGCCGGCCGCGATGGCGGAAGGCGATCGACACCGCATAGTGGGGGATCCCGTAGATGAAGTTGGTGGTGCCGTCGAGCGGATCGATGATCCACTGGCTGTCGGCGTCGCGGCCGCCCTGGGCGCCGGACTCCTCGCCCAGAAAACTGTGATCCGGGTAGGCGCGGCGCAGCTGCTCGATGATCAGCCGTTCCGAGGCGCGGTCCACTTCGGTGACGAAGTCGTTGTGGCCCTTGGCGTCGACCTGGATCCGGTCGAGGCGGCTGCTGGCGCGCTGGATCAGATCGCCGGCTGCACGGGCAGCGCGCAGGGCAATGGTCAGCATGGGTTCCATCGCGGGCTCCGGACGCTTTGGGGCGCGCATTCTAACAGGGCCGGCGGCTCTGGCAGCGGGGCATGGGTGCTCTGCTACACTGAATGCCGGTATCGGCGTAACGGCGAACGGCAAGCGATGGCGGGCAGTTTTGCGAAGATTCGCGTGGTGCTGGTCAACACCAGCCACCCGGGCAATATCGGCGCCGCCGCCCGCGCCATGAAAAACATGGGGCTGGAGCGGCTCTACCTGGTGGCGCCGCGGGATTTCCCCGCGCCGCGCGCTGTTTGGCGAGCGGCGGGTGCCGCCGATGTGCTGGAACGGGCGGTGGTGGTCGAAAGCCTGGCCGATGCGATTGCCGATTGCGGGCTGGTGATCGGTACCAGTGCGCGGGAGCGGCGCATCCCCTGGCCGCTGCTGGAGCCGCGCGAGTGCGGGGTGCGTGCCTGGGAGGAGTCGGCGCAGCACGAGGTTGCCCTGGTATTCGGGCGTGAGGATCGCGGGTTGACCAATGAAGAACTCGCCCAGTGCACCTGTCTCTTATACACATCTCCGAGCCCACGAGACTAGGCATGATCTCGT
>CAJXRS010000022.1 GCA_913060555.1 uncultured Gammaproteobacteria bacterium
TTCGCACCAGCACAGTGGCTCTGAGCGTTACCTAATTAACCGCATGGCCCACTAGTCCACGCTACAGGTGATGGCGAGGCCCCGGTGCCGTCATGGCGGCACCGGGGCAAATAGGCTAGACTCGCGGCCACTTTTCCGACCCCCGTCCGTGCGGGGGTTCTCGAGCCCAGCCAGTGCCCGATCTCGATCATATCCGCAATTTTTCCATCATCGCGCACATCGATCACGGCAAATCCACGCTCGCCGATCGCTTCATCCAGATCTGTGGTGGCCTGAGCAATCGGGAGATGGCGGAGCAGGTGCTGGATTCCATGGATATCGAGCGCGAGCGCGGCATTACCATCAAGGCGCAAAGCGTGACCCTCGATTATCGCGCTGCCGATGGCGAGCTCTATCAGTTGAATTTCATCGACACGCCGGGCCATGTCGATTTCTCCTACGAGGTGTCGCGTTCGCTCGCCGCCTGTGAAGGCGCTCTGCTGGTGGTCGATGCAGCCCAGGGGGTGGAGGCCCAGTCGGTAGCCAACTGTTATACCGCCATCGCCCAGGGTCTCGAAGTCATCCCGGTATTGAACAAGGTCGACCTGCCGCAGGCCGATCCCGAGCGGGTGGCCCAGGAGATCGAGGAGATCATCGGCATCGAGGCGGTCGACGCGGTGCGCTGTAGTGCCAAGACCGGCCTGGGTATCGAGGAAATTCTGGAGCGGCTGATCGCCCGCGTACCTGCTCCCCAGGGTGATCGCGATGCGCCCTTCCAGGGGTTGATCATCGATTCCTGGTTCGATAATTATCTCGGGGTCGTGTCCCTGGTACGGGTCAAGCAGGGCAGGCTCCGCACCAAGGACAGGGTGCTGGTCAAGAGCACCGGCAGAAGCCACGCGGTCGACGGTATCGGCGTGTTCACGCCGAAACGGGTCGAGACCGGATCCCTGGGGGCCGGCGAGGTGGGCTTCGTGGTCGCCGGTATCAAGGATATCCACGGCGCTCCCGTGGGCGACACCCTGGTGACCGCCCAGGGCGCCGATCAGGTGCCGGCACTGCCTGGCTTTCAGCGCGTCCGGCCCCAGGTGTACGCCGGGCTGTTTCCGGTGGATTCGGACGATTTCGAGGCATTCCGGGTGGCGCTCGAAAAACTCAAGCTCAACGATGCCTCTCTACTCTATGAGCCCGAGACCTCGGATGCCCTCGGTTTCGGGTTTCGCTGCGGTTTCCTGGGCATGCTGCACATGGAGATCGTCCAGGAGCGGCTGGAGCGGGAGTACGACCTCGACCTGATCACCACCGCGCCCACCGTGCAGTACGAAGTGGTGACGACCGACGGCGCGATCGGCCACTATTCCAGCCCCTCGTCGCTGCCCAGCCCGGCGCGCAGCGCCGAGATGCGCGAGCCGATCTGCGAGGTCGACATCCTCGTCCCCCAGGAATATCTGGGTAACGTCATCGGCCTGTGCGAGACAAAGCGGGGTGTGCAGCGCGATATGCGGTACGTCGGCAAGCAGGTTTCACTGACCTACGAATTGCCGATGAGCGAAGTGGTCATGGATTTCTTCGACCGACTCAAGTCAGCGAGCCGGGGTTTTGCCTCCCTCGACTATCATTTCCTGCGTTTTGTGCAGGCACCCTTGGTGCGTCTCGATATTCTCATCAACGGTGAACGGGTCGATGCGCTGGCCGCGATCGTTCACCGCGATCAGGCGCAGAGCAAGGGGCGCCTGCTGACGGAACGCATGAAGGAGTTGATTCCCCGGCAGATGTTCGATGTCGCCATTCAGGCGGCTCTGGGCGGGCACGTGATTGCGCGGACCACGGTGAAGGCGTTGCGCAAGAATGTCACCGCCAAGTGTTATGGCGGTGACATTACGCGCAAGAAGAAGTTGCTCGAAAAGCAGAAGGCCGGCAAGCGGCGGATGAAGCAAGTGGGCAGAGTGGAGATTCCCCAGGAAGCATTCCTGGCGGTACTCAAGACGGAAGGATAAGGACGACAGGACATGAATCTCGATTTCCCGCTGATTCTGGTGGTGTTGACCGCGGTGACAGGTGTGGCCTGGCTTATCGATCGGCTGGTGTTGCGGCGCCGTGACCGCGAGGCCAAACCTGTCTGGTATGTCGATGCCCTGGCGCCCTTCTTTCCGGTGCTGTTCGTGGTGCTGGTGCTGCGCTCCTTCGTGGTCGAGCCCTTTCAGATCCCTTCGGGATCCATGATTCCGACCCTGGAAGTCGGCGATTTCATCCTGGTCAACAAGTTCGCCTACGGGCTGCGCCTGCCGGTGGTCGGTACCAAGGTAGTGCCGGTCGGCGAGCCCCGACGGGGTGATGTCATGGTGTTCTTCCCCCCCGCGGACCAGCGCTATTTCATCAAGCGGGTGATCGGCCTGCCCGGCGACGACATCCGCGTGGCCAACAACATTCTCTATGTCAACGGGGAGCGGATGTCTCAGCAGCCTGCCGCGCTCGACTATCTGGAACTGGAGCCCGGTTACCAGGTGATGTCGGAGCAGCTGGGGGACACCGAGCACTTGATCCGCAGGCGCCACAGGGCTGGCGAATACGGATTGAACTATCACACCGTGGTTCCGGCGGGCCACTACTTCATGATGGGCGACAACCGCGACAACAGCTTCGACAGCCGTGCCTGGGGAGCAGTCCCGGAGCAGAATATCGTCGGCAAGGCGTTTCTGGTATGGATGCACTGGGATGATTTCTTCAGCTTGCCGAGCTTTGATCGGGTTGGCAGAATCCAATAACCTCCGGAGGATGAGATATGGTCATGAGCAGGGAAAGCGGTCTCTCGTTGCTGGGCTTTCTGTTCGCCCTGCTGGTAATCGGTTTCTGTCTGACGGTGCTGTTTCGCCTCGGTCCGCTCTATCTCGACAACTACACCGTGGCGCAATCCTTCGCGGCCCTGGGCGACGACGACGTCCGCTCGCTGTCCGATCAGGGCATTCGCCAGAAGCTCTACAAACAGTTTGTGATCAACAATGTCGACGATATCGATCTCAAGATGGTCGAGATCGAGCGCAGCGCGGAGAAAATCCTGGTCTCGCTGGATTACGAGCGCAGGGTACCGCTGCTCGGCAATGTCGATGCGGTGGTCAGGTTCCACAATGTTTATGACAGTTCCCGCGATTGACGCGCGTAGCGGTGGTGGCTGAGCGCGGCGGCGAGGCGGACGAATTCGGCGGTTATGCGTTCGCGGACGCCGGGCTGCTGCGCCTCGCCCTGACCCATCGCAGCTGTGGCTCCCCCAACAACGAGCGGCTCGAATTCCTTGGCGACGCCGTGCTGGGGCTGGTGGTCGGCGAACTGCTGTACCATGGGTTTCCCGATTTTTCCGAGGGAGAGCTGAGCCGCCTGCGCGCGCGCCTCGTCAGCGGCAGCTGCCTGGCCGGGATCGCCCGCGAGATGGGCATTCCCGAGTTGGTACGGCTCGGCAAGGGCGAGCGTCGCGACGGCGGCGCGCGGCGCAAAAATATTCTGGCCGGGGTCCTGGAGGCGATTCTGGGCGCCATCTGGCTCGACGGCGGGCTGGAGCCCTGTCGGCAACGCATCGCGCACTGGTTCGCAGGTCCGCTGCAACGCGCCATCGCCGAGCCCGACGCCTGCGACGAGAAAACCCGCCTGCAGGAATTCCTGCAGGCGCGCGGCGCGCCCTTGCCGGTCTACGAAGTGACCGGGGCGTCCGGCCCGGATCACGCGCGGCGCTTCGAGGTCGCCTGTTCGGTGTCACTGCTCGCCGGCCCGGTTACTGCCAGCGCCGGCAGCCGCCGCGAAGCCGAAAAGCGCGCCGCCGCGCGTGCCCTGGCCCTGCTGGTTCCGGAGCTGCGGACATGAATACCAAGCACTGTGGCTATGCCGCCATCGTTGGACGGCCCAATGTGGGCAAGTCCACCCTGCTCAACCATTTGCTCGGCCACAAGCTCAGCATCACCTCGCGCAGGCCGCAGACTACCCGCCACAACATTCTTGGCATCAAGACCGAGGGTGAGTATCAGATGCTGTACGTGGACACCCCCGGCATCAATGATCGCCAGAGCCGCGCCATGGGCCGGTACCTCAACCGTGCCGCCCTGACGGCGATGCGGGATGTCGATCTCATCCTGTTCGTGGTCGACCGAGACATCTGGACCTCGGCGGATGCCGCGGTGGCCGAACAGGTGCGCCGCGCGCGGGTACCCGTGGTGGTGGTGCTGAACAAGGTCGACCGGTTGGTCGAACCCGATGTCCTGTTGCCGCGGATGGCGGAGCTGTCGGCATGGTTTCCGGCCGCGGAGTATCTGCCGATATCGGCCCTGAACGGCAGGAATCTGGAGCGCCTGGAAACGCTGGTCAGAAAGCATATGCCGGTCGGCGCCTTCTGCTTTCCAGAGGATCAGTACACCGATCGCAGCGAGCGCTTTCTGGTCGCCGAAATCGTGCGCGAGAAGATCACCCGACAGCTGGGCGCGGAGCTGCCCTACAGCACCACTGTCGAGATCGAGGAGTTCCGCGACGAGGAGCGCATCTGCCACATCAGTGTGCTGATCCTGGTGGAGCGCGATGGACAAAAAAGAATCATCATCGGCGACGGCGGTCAGCGGATCAAGAAAATCGGTGAGCAGGCCCGTCAGGATATCCAGTCCCTGCTCGGCAAGCAGGTGATGCTGCGCCTGTGGGTCAAGGTCAAGAGCGGCTGGTCCGACGACGAGCGCGCGTTGCGCAGTCTGGGATATCGCGACGGCGCTTGAGCCACGAGGGAGTTTGTCGCGGTGTCCGAAAACGAAGAAATCGCCTATGTCCTCCATCGACGCCCCTATCGCGAAACCAGTCTGCTGGTCGATCTGTTCGCGCGCGGCGCCGGTCGTTTGCGGGTGGTCGCCCGCGGCGGCCGGCGCTCCCGGCTCGCTGGCCAGCCCTTTGTGCCCCTGGTCGTGGCCTGGAGCGGTCGCGGTGATCTCAAGACCCTGATCCGGGCCGAGCCCGCCGTCGAAGGCACGCCCGTGCCCCCCGGGCGCGCCCTTTACCTCGGCCTCTATGTGAACGAGCTGCTGATGCGCCTGCTGCCGGAATGGGATCCGCACCCGGCGCTGTACGAGGGCTACGGCCGGCTGCTCCGCGGTCTTGCCGGGCAGGGCGAGCCGGAGCCGCTGCTGCGCCGCTTCGAACTGCAACTGCTGGCGGAACTGGGTTATGGGTTTGCCCTCGACCGCACCGCCGACGGCGTGTCCCTGGATGCCGACGACTGCTATGGATTCATGCCCGGGAGCGGCCTGATACCCGCTTCGGGCGCGCGGCGCGGTCCGGGCAGTACAGGGTTTCGGGGGTGTCATCTGCTCGCCATGGCGGCCGACGACTACCGCGATCCCGATACCCGCCGCTGCGCCAAGCGGTTACTGCGCACCGCCCTGGCCGAACACCTGGGCGAGCGTCCGCTGCGCAGCAGGGAGCTGTTCCGGCGCCTGGGCCCGGCGGCGGAGCCCCCGGGATGATTCTCGGTGTGGGCACCGATATAGTCGCCATCTCCCGGGTCGCGGCGGCACTGGATCGTCGCGGCGAGCGCTTTGCCGCGCGCATCCTGCGCCCCGAGGAGTTGGCGCTGTGGTGTCGCCAGCGCCGCCCGGAAGCCTGGCTGGCCAAGCGGTTTGCCGCCAAGGAAGCCTTGGGCAAGGCCCTGGGCACGGGTATCGGCGCCGTGTCCTGGCAGGATTTTGCGGTGCTGCCGGAACCCGGCGGCGCTCCGCGGGTCCACAGTCACGGCCGCGCGCGACAGTTGTTGGCGGCGCGCGGCGTCACCCGTATCTGGATCAGTCTGTCCGATGAGCGCGAGCAGGCGCTCGCTTTTGCCCTGTTGAGCGGGGATTGCATGCACTGACCCGGCGCCGAGCGTCGGGTCTCGCGTCGAGGGTAGAATGGCTGCCCGGCAGCAGGTGAGGTATCCGCTAATGGCGTTCCCAACCATCGAATCCTGCGTGGGCAATACCCCCCTGGTGCGGCTCCAGCGCCTGACCGCAGGCCGCAACAACGTCATCCTGGTCAAGCTGGAGGGCAACAACCCTGCCGGCTCCGTGAAGGATCGTCCCGCCCTGGGCATGATCCAGGGCGCGGAAGCCCGCGGCGAGATCAAGCCCGGAGACACCCTGATCGAGGCCACCAGCGGCAATACCGGTATCGCGCTGGCCATGGTCGCCGCCATCAAGGGCTACCGGATGGTGTTGATCATGCCCGATCACATGACCGAGGAGCGCAAGGCGGCGATGGCGGCCTACGGCGCCGAGCTGGTGCTGGTCAGCAAGGAAGCGGGCATGGAAGGCGCCCGGGATCTGGCCCTGGAGATGCGCGCCCAGGGTCGGGGAGTAGTCCTCGACCAGTTCAACAATCCCGACAACCCGCGTGCCCATCGCGAAACCACCGGGCCGGAGATCTGGCGGCAGACCGGGGGCGCGATCACGCATTTCGTCAGCTCCATGGGCACCACGGGCACCATCATGGGTGTCTCCCAATACCTCAAGAGCGTCGATCCGGGGATTCAGATCGTCGGACTGCAACCCGCCGAGGGTTCCAGTATCGCCGGCATCCGGCGTTGGCCCGAGGCCTACCTGCCGGGGATCTTCGACGCCGGATTGGTCGATCGAACCATGGATATCGAACAGGCCGAGGCCGAGGACATGACCCGCGAGTTGGCGCGCCGCGAAGGGATTTTCTGCGGCGCTTCTTCCGGCGGCGCCGTGGCCGGCGCGCTGCGCCTGGCGAGCGAACTGAGCGATGCCGTGATCGTCTCCATCATCACGGATCGCGGCGACCGCTATCTTTCCTCGGGTTTGTTTCTCTCTCACTGAGACCGCACGCGGCCGGATTCCATGGTTCAGGTACGAAGCTTCCCGCAACTGGAGAATCTGGCCGATCCGCTGCTGGCGGACTGGATCGGCGGGCTCGCGCAGCGTTCGGAGTGGGACGCGCGCAAGACCGGCCTGGTGACCGCGGCTGCCGAGCTGGTTGCCAGCGAAGCCCCGGCCGCGCTGGCCGCCGGCGTCGAGATCACCGGGATTCTCGCGGAACTCTTCATGGATGCCGAGGGCCTGGCGGCAGGGATGTGTTACCGCGCCGTGCGGGGCAGCCTGATTTCTGTGCAACGGGTCGGGGAGCAGATCGGCGCCGACGTCGCCAGGCTCATCGAGGGCGTGCAGCGCATGGCCGTGATCGAAGAGCTGCGCAGTACCTCCGAGCAGCCGGTGCTGGGGGTGGAACCGGCGCAACAGACCGCCAAGCTGCGCGCCATGCTGGTGTCCATGATCGAGGACATGCGCGTCGCCCTGATCAAGATCGCCGAGCGCACCTGGGCCCTGCACGCGGCGCGCGACGGCGATCCGGAACGCCAACGGCGGGTGGCGCGCGAGGTCTTCGACATCTACGCGCCGCTCGCCCATCGCCTGGGCATCGGGTTTCTGAAATGGGAGCTGGAAGATCTCGCCTTTCGCTACCTGGAGTCGGCGGAGTACCGACGCATCGCTCGGTTGCTGGAAGAAAAGCGCACCGATCGGCAGCACTATATCGACGAAGTGATCGCCACCCTGGAACACGCTCTCGACCAGCTCGGCAAGCATGCCCAGGTCAGTGGCCGTCCCAAGCACATCTACAGCATCTGGAAAAAGATGCACAACAAGGGATTGGGTTTTTCGCAGATCTACGACCTCCGCGCGGTGCGGGTGCTGGTTCCCGAAATCAGCGACTGCTACGCGGTGCTGGGCATCGTCCACAGCCTGTGGCGCAATATTCCCAAGGAATTCGACGATTACATCGCCTCGCCGAAGAGCAACGGCTACCGTTCATTGCACACCGCGGTGATCGGGCCCGGGCGACGGGTGGTGGAAATTCAGATCCGTACCCAGGAAATGCACGATGAGGCCGAATTCGGGCTCTGCTCCCATTGGCGCTACAAGGATGGCGACGACCCCGCGGGCGGCGATGGCGGTTATGAGGAGCGCATCGCCTGGCTGCGGCAGGTGCTGGAGTGGCACGAGGAGTTGGGCAGCGCGGGGATGGAAGACTATCTGCGCGTCGACCAGGCTCCGGAGCGGATTTATGTGTTCACTCCCGAGGGGCATGTGGTGGATCTTCCGCGCGGCGCCACCGCCCTGGATTTCGCCTACCGGATCCACACCGAGGTGGGTCATCGCTGCCGGGGCGCCAAGATCAATGGTGCCATTTATTCCCTCAATCGCCCGCTGCAAACCGGCATGCAGGTGGAGATCATCGCCGGCCGCCAGCCCGCGCCCAGCCGCGACTGGCTGGTGCGCTCGCTGGGTTATCTGACTACCGCGCGGGCGCGCGCCAAAGTGCGGCAGTGGTTCCGCGAACTGGAGCAGGATGACAACCGCAGCGCCGGCAAGCAGCAGTTGGAGCGGGAGTTGCGCCAGCTCGGTTTCGCGGACACGGATCTCGATGCCCTGGCGCATGCCTTCAATCGTACCAGTACCGACGGACTCTACGAGGCCATCGGCGCCGGCACCCTCGCGCTCGATCAGGTGGTGCGGCGCGTGTTTACCGAACGCCAGCGCGATCGCGCCGCGCCCAGGCCGGCCGCGCGGCGCTCTGCTCAGCGCTTCGCGGAGTCGGATTTCTACATCTACGGGGTCGGTGATCTGCTCACCCGTACCGCTCAGTGCTGCCTGCCAGAACCCGGTGCCGAAATCGCCGGCTATCTGACCCACGGCCGCGGGGTGACCATCCACCGCGCCGACTGCGGCAACCTGCTGCGCCTGCGCGCCACCCAACCGAAGCGGGTGCTGGAGGTCAGCTGGGGAGCCAGCCCGGCCACCGCCTATGAGCTCAGGCTGCGCGTCACCGCCTATGATCGCGCCGGCCTGCTGCGCGACATCACCCGGGTGCTGGACGACGCCCGGGTGTTCATCCTGACCCTGCACAGCGGCGATACCCTGGACGGGGTCGCCACCGTGGATCTCGGTTTCGAGGTGCCGGGAATGGACTCGTTGCGCGATGTCATCGTCCGCCTGGAACGTCTGCCCAACGTCATCGAAGTACGCCGTCTCACCGACTGAACTGTCCGGGAAATCACTTATGTCCGCCAAGCGAGATATTGCCGAATTGCTGGAACTCATGGCTCGGCTGCGAGATCCGCAAAGCGGCTGTCCCTGGGATCTGCGCCAGGATTTTCGCAGTATCGCGCCACACACCCTGGAAGAGGCCTGCGAGGTGATCGATGCCATCGAACGCGAGGATTACGGACACCTTCCGGAAGAGCTCGGCGATCTGTTGTTTCAGGTGGTGTTCTACGCGCAACTGGGTCGCGAGCGCGGCTGGTTCGATTTCGCCACCATCGTATCCGGACTGGTCGAAAAGCTGCTCAGCCGGCACCCGCATGTATTTCCCGATGGCACCTTGGAGAGTCAGCGGTCTCGGGAGACCGGTGCGCCGGATACCGCCGCCGTCAAAGAAACCTGGGAGCGGATCAAGCAGCGCGAGCGGGAGGCCAGGGGCGCCACTGGCCCGCTGGGCGAGATACCCTTGACGCTATCGGCGCCGGCGCGGGCGGCGAAGCTGCAGAAGCGAGCCGCCCGGACCGGCTTCGACTGGCCGGATTGGTCGTTGGTGCCGGCCAAGATTCGCGAAGAACTGGCCGAGGTCGAAGCCGCGGTGGCCACGGGTGATGCCGCGCATACCGAGGAAGAGTTGGGCGATCTGCTGTTCGCCTGTGTCAATCTCGCGCGCCACCTGGGTGTCGACAGCGATGCCGCGCTGCGCGCAGCCAATCGCAAGTTCGAGCGGCGCTTCGCTGCCATGCTCGCTGCGCTGGACGCCGACGTCGAAGCCTTCAGCGCGCTAGCGCCGTCCGCCAAAGAGGCGCTGTGGTTGCGCGTCAAACAGGACAGTGGCGCCGATTGCCCGGATTGAAAGACGCGCGTCGAACGCTCGATCGGATTTGGCGGAGCGGATTTGGTGGGGCGGATTTGGTGAGTCGGATTTGGTGTTGAGGCGATTCCCGATTCTGTGTAAGGTTGCCCGCCTTATTGCGCCGCGCAAGGGTGCGTCGCCGATGTTGCGGAGATTTTCCTATGCGTATCATTCTGTTGGGGCCGCCGGGCGCAGGCAAGGGCACTCAGGCCGAGTTCATCTGCTCGCGTTTCGATATTCCGCAGATCTCCACCGGTGACATGCTGCGCGCCGCGGTCAGCGCCGGCACCGAGCTGGGCATGAAGGCCAAGGACATCATGGCCTCCGGAGGGCTGGTTCCCGATGATCTGATCATTGCCCTGGTGCGGGAGCGCATCGCCGCGCCGGATTGCAGGGAAGGATTCCTGTTCGACGGTTTTCCCCGCACCATTCCCCAGGCGCAAGCGGTGGAGGACGCCGACATCGAGATCGATCGAGTGGTCGAGATCCATGTCGACGACGACGTCATCGTCCAGCGTCTCAGCGGCCGCCGCGTGCACGAACCTTCCGGCCGGGTCTATCACCTGGAGCACAATCCGCCGCGTAATCCCGGCGTCGACGATGTTACCGGGGAGCCGCTCGCACAGCGTGCCGACGACTGCGAGGACACGGTACGCAACCGCCTGCGTGTCTACCACGAGCAGACCGAACTCCTGGTCGCTTTCTATCAGGATTACGTCCAGCGTCATCCCCAGGGGCCGACCCGTTATCGGCGCGTGGACGGAGTGGGCTCCCTGGCACAGGTCCAGGCCAGGCTCCTGGAGGCGCTGCAATAGCGCCGCCTCTGCTCGGCTGCCGAGGGCGCTGCCGGTGAACGGTGACTCCCGGGTCCACTGTGGCATCCTGCTGGTCAACCTGGGTTCGCCCCAGGCGCCCACGAAGCGCGAGGTGCGCCGCTTCCTGCGCGAGTTTCTGCTCGATTCCCGGGTCGTCGAGCTGCCCCGGCTGCTGTGGTGGCCGCTGCTGAACGGCCTGATCATTCCGCTGCGCGCCGCTCGCGTGGCGCGTGCCTATGCTGCCATCTGGGGCCCGGCGGGCTCACCGCTGCGCGGCTACACGCGGGGCCTTGCCGAAAAATTGCAGAACGAGCTGCCCGGCGCGGCGGTGCGCTGGGCGGTGACCTACGGAGATCCGGGTATCGCCCGAGGGTTGCGCGAACTCCAGGCCGCAGGTGCCGAGACTCTGCTGGTGATCCCGCTTTTTCCCCAGTATTCCGCGACCACCACCGCACCCGTCTACGACCGGATAGCGGATATTGTGAAGCAGACGCGCAACATTCCCGAGTTGCGCCAGATCAAGGACTACGCCGATCACCCCGCCTATATATCCGCTCTGGCCGACAGCGTGCGCGCCCATTGGCGCGACCAGGGTCGCGGCGATCGCCTGTTGATGTCCTTTCACGGCATTCCGCAGCGTTGTGCCGATCTCGGCGATCCCTACCCCGATCGGTGTCGCGCTACCGCGAAGTTGTTGGCAGAGGCGTTGCAGTTGGACGCCGACCAGTGGCAGATCGCCTATCAGTCGCGGTTTGGGCGCCAGCAATGGCTGCAACCCTACACCGACCAAACCCTGTTGCAGTGGGCAGCAGATGGAATTTCCCGCGTCGATGTGATCTGCCCGGCGTTTGCCGCCGACTGCCTGGAGACCCTGGAGGAAATCGGCGAACAGAATGCGGAGCTCTTCCGCGGCGCCGGTGGCGATAGCTTGAAGCTGATTCCCTGTTTGAACGATAGTGACTGGCATATCGCCGCGATGCGGGCTCTGATCGACCAATATCTTCCCGAGATTTCCGCATAGTCGAAATTTTTGGAAGTATATCCCTGCACCAAAAAAATTCTTCGGTCAATAGACAACTCAAAAGTGCTTCTATAAACTTCGGAACGTTAACTTGCCGGGAACAAAAAATTCCCGCACTTCAAGGAGACGTCGAATGGCCGAAACAAAAGTCGATAGCAAAGCGAACATCAAGCAGGCTGAATCGGCGCTGGCAGCAGCGCGCAAGGTGGTTTCGCAACAATCAGCCAAACTTGCCAAGGCGCGGGCGCAAGTGAAATCCCTGCGTGAGAAAGCCGTCCAGACGGGAACCAAGACAGCCCAGGCGGCATTGGTTCGGGCCCGGGAAAACGTGCGCAAGGAGACCTCGGCCATGGAAGAGGCGCGGGAACGTGCGCGTAAGGCGATGGCGGAACGCAAGCTCGCCAAGTTGATCGCTGCCAGGGATGAAGTGGTCGAGCGCGCCAGCGCCCGCGTCGACAAGGTGCGCAAGACCATGGAGGTACGACGCAGCAAGGAGCTGGCCGCGGCGCTCGGAAAATTCGAACAGCGCTGGCTCAAACGCCGCACGGCCGCCGATCAACGCAAACTGAGATCCTCCGAGGTCAAGGCGGAGCGGCGCATCAAGGCGGCAGAGAAAAAAATCCAGGAAGGCCTGAAGGCCTTGGAAAAGAAAGGTGTGGTGAGCGACGAGACCGTCGGTGCGGTCAAGGCGACAACTGCGAAAACAGCCACCGCCAAAAAGGCGGCGCCGGCGCGAAGCGCGAAACCCGCGACCAGGAAAGCCGGTACCAGAGGCGCACGCGGCGCTCGGGCACAAACCGCGAAAACCCGGGCGCCGGCCGGGGCACGCCGGCGCGGCGCGGGTACCCGCGGTCGGCCGCCCGGCAAGGCAGCTTCGGCGGCGGCCGCGAAGTCGGAGTGACCGGCCCGGCGGGGCGATCGCCGAGAATTCCCGCACTCCCGGACCTGCTTCGCGGGCTCGGTCGTCACCAAGGGCAGTCGTTTCCATACGACTGCCCTTGCGCGTTTCCCCCTTGTCGTGATGCGATCTTTCTTCTGGCTGCGGACCTTGGCTGATGGCGTCGCTGGCAATCGAAACTTCCGCGGATCTGTGCTCGGTGGCGCTGGGCATGGGCGACGAGGTGTTGGAACGGCGGATCACCGAGCCGCGCGGCCACAATCGATTACTGCTCCCCGCAATCCATGAACTGCTCGCCGAAGGCGGCTACCGCCTCGAACAGCTCGATGCGCTGGCAGTGGGAGTCGGCCCCGGCTCCTTCACCGGGCTGCGGATCGGTATCGGGGTGGCGCAGGGCCTGGCGTTCGGCGCCGGCCTGGGCGTGATTCCGGTGTCCTCGCTCGCCGCGCTCGCGCAGGCGGGTGTCCGCGCCGGAGTGGTGGCGGATGCTGAGCTGGTGTTGCCGGCGGTCGATGCCCGCATGGGCCAGCTGTATTGGGGGCTCTACCGGCGCCAGGGCGCGCTGGTGGTCGCGCTGAGCGAGGATTGTCTCGATTCTCCCGCGGCCATGGCGCAGGCCGTCGCAGCGCTGCTCGGAAAACAGCTGCCGGCCGCGCTGGGCAACGGTTGGCAAGCGGCGCCGCCGGATTTGCCGGTGCGCCCGGTGAAACAGGAGCTGGCGGCGCTCGCCGTCGATGTGCTGCGCCTCGCCGAACCCCTGTGGGCCGCCGGGGCGCTGATATCCCCCGAGCACCTCGAACCCCGGTATCTCAGGGGCAGCGATCATTGGACGCGGCAGGGGGATGGCAAAGGGGTGCTGACATGAGCGAAAAAGTTGCCTTTATCGGCCTGGGTGTGATGGGGTTTCCCATGGCCGGCCACCTCAGCCGCGCCGGCCTGGACGTGGCTGTGTACAACCGGACTCCGGCCAGATCCGCGGCCTGGCACCGGCAGTTCACAGGGCGCGTCGCGCCCAGCCCGGCTGCCGCCGCGGCCGACGCCCAGGTGGTGTTCGCCTGCGTGGGGCGCGATGCCGACGTTCGCGAGATCGCGCTGGGCGCGCAGGGTGCCCTCGCGGCCATGGCGCCCGGCGCCGTGTTCGTCGATCACACCACGGCCTCTGCGCAACTCGCGCGTGAGCTGGACGGCCATTGCCGCGAACTCGGACTGGGTTTTCTGGACGCTCCGGTGAGCGGCGGCGAGCAGGGTGCGCAACAGGGCCGCCTCACGGTGATGTGCGGCGGCGCGCCGGACACCTTCGCGCGCGCGGCGCCCATCCTCGACCATTACGCGCGCGCGGTGCGCTTGCTGGGCCCAGCCGGCAGCGGCCAGTTGTGCAAGATGGTGAACCAGATCTGTATCGCCGGCGTCGTGCAGGGCCTCGCCGAAGGCATCCATTTCGCGCTTCGCGCCGGGCTCGACGCGGCGGCCGTCATCGAGGTGATCTCCCAGGGCGCGGCCCAGTCCTGGCAGATGGACAACCGCCACGCCACCATGATCCGCGGCGAGTACGAGCACGGTTTCGCGGTCGACTGGATGCGCAAGGATCTCGATATCCTGCTGGCCGAGGCGCGCCGCAACGGCGCGCGCCTGCCGCTCGCGGCGCTGGTCGATCAGTTCTACGCGGATGTGCAGGCCGCGGGCGGTGGGCGCTGGGATACTTCGAGCCTGCTCAGCCGCCTGGAGGCGCAGGCCGCCGACGGCGGAGGAGCGGACCAATGACCCAGGCCGAGACCTTCAACGCCGGCCTGCTCGCCTTTCTGGCGCAGTCTCCGACGCCCTTTCACGCCACCACTGGCCTGGCGGGGATGCTCGACGACGCGGGTTTCGAGGCCCTGCCGGAAACCGCCGACTGGGCGTTGCGCCCCGGAGGTCGCTATTACACGGTGCGCAATGGCTCCTCTATCGTCGCCTTCGCGCTGGGTGCCGATGCCCGACAGCGCACCGGCATTCGCATGCTGGGTGCCCACACCGACAGCCCCTGCCTGATGGTGCGGCCCAGGCCCGAGGCCAACAGGCGCGGCTACTTCCAGCTCGGCGTCGAGGTATACGGCGGCGTGCTGCTCAACCCCTGGTTCGACCGCGATCTGTCGCTCGCCGGGCGGGTGGTGGTGCGCACCGCGGACGGCGCCTTGCGCGCCCGGCTGGTGGACCTGCGGCGGCCGGTGGCAGTGATCCCCAGTCTGGCGATCCACCTGGATCGGGACGCCAACCGCCAGCGCAGCATCAATCCGGAGACCGATATCCAGCCCCTGCTCGGGCAACTGGCCGGCGACGCCCGCGGGGATCTGCGCGGCCTGCTGGCCGCTGAACTCGGGATAGCCGCGGATCAGGTGCTGGATTACGAGCTCTGTCTCTATGACACCCAGGCGCCGGCACTGCTGGGATTGCAGTCGGAATTCATCGCCTCGGCGCGTCTCGACAACCTGCTCAGCTGCTATGTGGGCATCCGCGCGTTGATCGAGGCCGACAGCGAGGAAACCCGCCTGGTGGTGTGCAGCGATCACGAAGAGGTGGGCAGCGGTTCCACCAGTGGCGCCCAGGGGCCTTTCCTGGAGTCCGTGCTGACCCGGCTGCTGCCGGATGCCGCCGACCGCAGCCGTGCGCTGGCAGCCTCATTGCTGTTGTCCACCGACAACGCCCACGGCATTCATCCCAATTTCCCCACCCGCCACGATGCCGGTCACGGGCCGCTGCTCAACCAGGGGCCGGTGCTGAAGATCAATCACAACCAGCGCTACGCCACCAACAGCCTGACCGCCGCCCGGGTGCGGGAGTGGGCGCGGGCGGCGGACATCCAGTTGCAGCACTTCGTGGCCCGCAATGACATGGGTTGCGGCACTACCATAGGGCCGATCACGGCCACCCGGCTGGGCGTGCCCACCCTGGATCTGGGCGTGCCCACCTTCGCCATGCATTCGATCCGCGAACTTGCCGGGGCCGCCGATGCCCAGGCGCTGTTCCTGCTGGCCAAACAGTGCTTCCGCCACCCCGGGTCGCTGGCCGTCAGCTGAACCGTCGCCGCGCCTTCAGGCCAGCGCCAGGACACCCAGCGCCATGGCCACCGCCACCTCGACGCTGAGGATCCGCTCACCCAGGGATACCGGCGTGAACCCCCGCTGCCCGAAGCATTCGACCTCGTAGGGGATGAAGCCACCTTCCGGCCCCAGGGCCAGAATCAGCGGCTGCCCGCGGGCGCTGGCCAGGTCGCCACCGACCCCCGGATGCGCGATCAGGCGCTGGCGGGTGCCGGCAATGGCGTCGAGTTCATCCTCGATGAAGGGCTTGAAACGGCGGTGGCTGAGCACACGGGGGAGCATGGTGTCCCGCGCCAGCTCCAGGGCCAGCAGGAGTTCCTCGCGCAGCCGCTGTGGCGCCAACAGCGGTGTCTGCCAGTAGCTCTTGTCCACCCGCCAGCTGTGGATCAGGTGGATTTCCTTGGTGCCCAACAGGGTCGCCGCGCGCAGGGCGCGGCGCAGCACCTTGGGCCGCGGCAGCGCCAGCACCAGAGAGACCGGTGACGGCGGCGGCGGGGGGCTGTCCAGCTGTACCGCAAACTCGGCGCCTTCGGCGCCCAGGTGGAGCAGGGTGGCGGTACCCAGGGGGCCGTCCAGCAGTCCCGCGCGCAGCGCGTCGCCCGGCGCCGGCCGCAGAACCTCGCGCAGATGGGTCAGGCGTCGGCCGCCGACCCGAACCCGCCGCGAGTCGATGAAATCCTCGGATTGCAGTAACAGGAGATTCAAGGGAATTGGCGTCCCGGAGAGGATTCGAACCTCTGACCTGCCCCTTAGGAGGGGGCCGCGCTATCCAGCTGTGCCACCGGGACGGTATGGTTCAGGGCCACCCATTATAGGGGCCAGCAGCGGCGGGAGACAGCCTCGGAGTTGGCGAAAAAATGCGCGTCCCGTGCTGCTTTGCTTTGCCATTCTGGCACACGCCCGGGTCTGTGGCCGCGAGATCTGGAAAATCCGCAAGCTCTCAGCGACCGTCGAGCAGCAGGTCCCGCGCGGCATTGACCTTGGCGGCCAGGTAGTCGTTACCGCCGCGGTCCGGGTGCAGCTTTTGCATCAGGCGCTTGTGCGCGTGCAGGATCTCGTCGCGGTCGGCGCCCGGTGGCAGGCCGAGAATCCGCCAGGCCTCTTCTTCATCGGGGCGCTCCACGCTGGGCGGCGCTTCCGTCTTGCCCTGGAAGCGGCGCGCGATATAGGCGTTGAGCAGCCAGCGGGATTTGCGGTCGTCGGCGGGCAGCTCGGTCAGCAGGGCATCGAGCTCGGCGCGATCCAGGCTGGACAACTGCCGTCCCGCGTGGCGCCCCTGCAACACCTGCCCGTCGATGGCGCCGGAGCCCGGGTCGATGCGTACTTCCAGGACCGCGGTGCGGAATTTGGGCACGAAACCGCGCCCGCCCGCGCGGCGCCACAGGCGCAGCACAGGCAGGGCGCGCAGGCCCATCGAGAACAGGCCCCGGGCAATGGGCAGCAGTGCCGCCAGGGCAGCGGTAAGCCAGTGCGCGCGGCCGCTGAGCACCAGTACCAGGGCGATGGCCGGGACCCCGATACTGAGACCCCGCCAGATCAGCGCGCGGCGGCGTTCGGGGGGCAGGGTGCGCAGCGCCTTGCCCCGCTGCCAGGCGTACCACAGCAGGTAGGCGATGACCGCCGCCAGGACCAGTTTGGCCATGAGCCGCGCGCCGCGCTCAGTGGTGGCGCATCAGCAGCGCGAATTCGGCATCGCGCTCGCCGAGCCCGGACATCGCCAGCGGGATGCGCACCCGGTGGCCGGATCCGGGCGCGGCCTCGAGGCGTTCGCCGCGCAGGTTTTCGAGCCGGTCCAGGGTAAAGCCGAGATTGCCGGCGGGAGTGATGAGTTCCAGGTGATCCCCAGCCTCGAAACGATTCTTCACTTCCACCGTGAGCCAGCCGTGTTGCGTATCCAGCCCGCTGATCTCGCCGACGAACTGCTGCTGGCCGTTCATCGAGCTGCCCTGACCATAGTTCTGATAGGCCTCGGGCACGTGGCGGCGGTAGAAGCCCTCGGTATAGCCGCGGTTGGCGAGGTGATCGAGTTCGCGCATCAATGTCATGTCGAATGGCGCGTCCGCGATCGCCTCGTCGATGGCGCGGCGGTAGGTCTGCGCGGTGCGCGCCACATAGTAGTGGGACTTGGTGCGGCCCTCGATTTTCAGGGAATGAATCCCCATGCGCACCAGTTCCGGAACATGCTGGACCGCGCGCAGATCCTTGGAGTTCATGATGTAGGTGCCGTGCTCGTCCTCGTAGGCGGGCATCAGCTCGTCCGGACGGCTGGCTTCCTGGAGCAGCATCAGGGGCTGTTCCTCGGCAGTGGTGGCATCCGGTGACCAGCTGCCCGGCCCCTTGGGCAGGGGTCCCTTGGGCAGGATATCGCCGGTGTCGCTCTGCTGCGCTTCGTGAGCCTGGTATTTCCAGCGGCAGGCGTTGGTGCAGGCGCCCTGGTTGGGGTCGCGATGGTTCATGTACCCGGACAGCAGGCAGCGTCCCGAGTAGGCGATACACAGCGCGCCGTGGACGAAGACTTCCAGCTCCATTTCCGGGCACTGATCGCGGATCTCGGCAATTTCCTCGAGCGACAGCTCGCGCGACAGAATCACCCGGGTGATGCCCTGGCGGTACCAGAAACGCACGGTCGCATAGTTGACCGCATTGGCCTGTACCGACAGATGCACGGGCAGGTCGGGCCAGCGTTCCCGCACCATCATGATGAGCCCGGGATCGGCCATGATCAGGGCGTCGGGCCCCATCTCCACCACCGGCTCCATGTCGCGGAGATAGGTGCGCACCTTGTTGTTGTGCGGCGAGACATTGCTCGCCACATAGAACTGGCGGCCGCCGCGGTGGGCCTCGGCGACGGCTTCGGCCATGACTTCCAGGCGGTTGAACTCGTTGTTGCGCACCCGCAGGCTGTAGCGCGGCTGTCCCGCATAGACGGCGTCGGCGCCATAGGCGAAGGCGTAGCGCATGCTCTTGTAGCTCCCTGCGGGGGAGAGCAGCTCGGGCTTCATAGTGATGGCCAGTGTGATACGGGCCGGCATTTTATCAGTTGGCCGCCCCTTCCCCGAAACATTTGCCGCCTGCGGTCGCGCGCGTGTCCCGGGCGCGTGCTCCGGGCGCGTGCCCCGGGAAGGTCGCGGCTCCTATAATGTGCGCAACCACCGCCATTCCGGAAGCGCCCCATGACCTCGCTCGGCACCCCACTCTCCGCAACCGCCACCCGGGTGCTGCTGTGCGGCGCCGGCGAGCTCGGCAAGGAAGTCGCCATCGAACTGCAACGTCTGGGTTGCGAGGTGATCGCGGTGGACCGCTATGCCCATGCGCCGGCCATGCAGGTGGCGCACCGCGCCCATGTGCTGTCGATGCTCGACGGCGCAGCGCTGCGGGCGGTGATCGAGCGCGAACGCCCGCACTTCATCGTCCCCGAGATCGAGGCGATCGCCACCGCCACCCTGATGGAGCTGGAAGCCGCCGGCCATGCCGTCGTACCCACCGCGCGGGCCGCCCATCTCACCATGAACCGCGAAGGCATCCGCCGGCTGGCCGCCGAGACCCTGGGGCTGCCCACCTCGCCGTACCGGTTCGCCGCCACTGAGGCCGAGTTTCGCGACGCAGTGGCCGCCGTGGGCCTGCCCTGCGTGGTGAAGCCCGTCATGAGTTCTTCCGGCAAGGGTCAGAGCCTGGTGCGCCGCGCCGAGGATCTGGCGCCGGCCTGGACCTACGCCCAGGCCGGCGGGCGCGCCGGGGCGGGTCGGGTGATCGTCGAGGGCTTCGTCGAATTCGACTATGAAATCACCCTGCTCACGGTGCGTCACAGCGGCGGCACCGCCTTCTGTGCGCCCATCGGGCATCGCCAGGAGGACGGTGATTACCGGGAATCCTGGCAGCCGCAGCCGATGTCGCCGGCCGCGCTGGCGCAGGCGCAGGAGGTGGCGACGCGCATCACCGAAGCCCTGGGCGGGCGCGGGCTGTTCGGCGTCGAGTTCTTTGTGTGCGGTGACCAGGTCATCTTCAGCGAGGTATCGCCGCGGCCCCATGACACCGGCATGGTGACCCTGATCTCGCAGGATCTGTCCCAGTTCGCCCTCCATGTGCGGGCCATCCTCGGCCTGCCCATTCCCAACATCGCCCAGCACGGACCAGCGGCTTCCGCGGCCCTGCTGGTGGAGGGCGATTCCACCGCGGTGCGTTTTTCCGGCCTGGAGCAGGCGCTGGCCGAGCCGGACACCCAGCTACGTCTGTTCGGCAAGCCCGAAGTCGCCGGCCGGCGGCGAATGGGGGTATGCCTGGCGCGGGGCGAGAGCGTCGCTGGGGCCAAGGCCAAGGCAATCGCGATGCGCGAGCAGATCCGGGTGTCCCTGTGAGTTGCGCCGGCGCCGGCTTTGTCATATGGTAACGATTATCATTTGTTGCGGGGAATCCCGGGAGTCGGACAACATGCGGAATCTGGCGATGGCAATGGCGGTGTTGTTGTTGGCGGCCCAGGCCAGCGGCGCCGAGGTACCGGAGATCGAGATCCTGATCGAGGATCATCGGTTCGAGCCCGCCGAGGTGCGGGTGCCGGCGGAGACCAAGCTGATGCTGGTCATCGATAACCGCGACGCGACGGCCGAGGAGTTTGAAAGCCACGACCTGCACCGCGAAAAGGTGATTTCCGGCAACCGTACCGCGAGGATCCCCATAGGGCCTCTCCAACCCGGCAGCTACCGGTTTTTTGGCGAGTTCCACGAAGACACCGCGCAGGGCGTGTTGATCGCAGAGTGAGGCGGGGGAAGTCGTGCTGAGTGCGCTGATCATCGTCTTTCGCGAAGTCCTGGAAGCGGCGCTGGTGATCGGCATCGTCTGTGCCGCCACCCGGGGCGTGGCGGGGCGCAGCCTCATGGTGACTCTGGGAATCCTGCTCGGTGTCGCCGGGGCCTGTCTGGTGGCACTGGGTGCCGACGCCATTGCCGGGCTTGCCTCGGGCATGGGGCAGGAGCTGTTCAACGCCCTGATACTGCTTGCGGTCGTCGCGCTCCTGGGCAGCCATATCCTGTGGATGTCCCGGCACGGCGAGCAGCTTGCCCGCAGTGCCGATAGCGCGGGCCGTTCCGTGCGCAGCGGCGAGCAGCCACTGCGCATCCTGGCCGCGCTGGTGGGTTTCGCCGTGCTGCGCGAAGGCTCGGAGGTGGTGCTCTTCCTGCACGGCATCGCCGCCGCGGGCTCCAGCGCGGGGGTCATGCTGACCGGTGCCGGCCTGGGTGTCGCGCTCGGCGCCCTGGCCGGCGCCGCCCTTTACGGCGGCTTGCTGGGCATTCCGACCCGCCATCTGTTTGCGGTGTCCACGGCATTACTCACGCTGCTCGCCGCGGGCATGGCGGGGCAGTCGGCCAAGTACCTGATTCAGTCCGACTATCTGCCGGCGCTGGGGTATCCCTGGGACACCGGCTGGCTACTCAGCAATGATTCCGTGCTGGGGACGCTGCTCGGGACTCTGGTGGGTTACGAGGCGGAGCCCGCCGGCATGCAGCTCCTGTTCTATGTTGCCGTGGTGGTTGCCCTGGTGGCCGGAACCCGCTACCTGCGGCGGCCGGGGCCGGTGGCCGCTTCCCCGGCCTGAACCGGACTCAGTTCGCGGCCGGGCCCGGGCGGGCGCCCCTGTGGCCTACCTGATAGTGGTCATCGAGTCTTTCCAGCATGGCGCCGACCTGTAGCTCCAGCAGCCGCCACTGGGCGCCGTCCAGGTCGCCCCGCATCTGTGTCATGACCCGGCTGACAGCCCCTTCCAGGGCGCCGCGCAGCGCCCGGGAGCGCTCGGTGAGATATACCCGGGTCACGCGTCGGTCGTCGGGGTCGTGGCGGCGCGCCACGAATCCCTGGTCTTCCATCTGTGCCAGGGTTCTGGCCACGGACGCCTTGTCGGCCTGGAGCCGGTCGGCCATCTCCTGCTGGGTGAGCCCCTCGCGGATATAGAGCATGAACAGATAGGAAAAGCGTCCAGCGCCGATGTCGAGGGCGGCCATCTCGATGTCGATGGCCCGCATCATGTAGCGGTACAGCAGACCGATGCTGCGGACCAGGTTGTCGGATAGATCGAGCATCTGCACCCCCCTGGGCAGTAAATCGCCGGTATCCGGCACCATTGCGCGGGGTTCCGGATCCGGGCCCCGTCGCTGGGCAAACCGTCGCTGGGCAAACCGTCGCCGCCTGGCAGGCTGTCGAAAAATCCTGGCGGGGCAGCGGATACAGGGCGGAAGTGGCCGAAAAGCCGGGTTTACCGGCAGTCAATGAGCACCTTCAGGCCATGCTCAACGCCGCAGCTACAACGCAGGTGGTTTTTTCGGCAACCTGTGTCGGCCGGCTAGTGGCCCACTTAGCCCAGCAACCCGAAGGTGAGCCAATTCAGCCAGGAGCGCTTCTTGGCCGGCTCGGCATCGAGGTTGGGTGCCGCTTGCTCGCCGTCTTCCTGGAATTCCGGCCGCGAGTCGAAATAGGGCGGCTTCTCCGGAGTGAAGCGCCCCAGCGTCAGTTTGTGCCACCAGGAATCCTCATCCAGCATGTCGTCCTGATAGCGGAAATTGCCTTGGCTGTCGAGGCCGGAATGGTTGGGGAAATTCAGCTTCAGGGTGTGCTCGGCATTGGCCGCCAGCTCGGGCAGACCGAGCATGTGATAGCCCTGCGCCATGACCGCCAGGGCGTCGGCCATCGCCGGGGTCTGCTGGTAGTTCTCCATCACGTAGCGGCCGCGATTGGTCGCCGCCAGGTAGGCGCCACGCTCGAAATAATAGTTGGCCGCGTGGATTTCCTGGCGGGCCAGCAGATTGCGCAGGTGGACCATGTGCTGGCGGGCATCCGGCGCATAGCTGCTGTCCGGGTGGCTGTTGAGCAGTTCGCTGAAGGAATTGAACGCCTGGCGCGCGGCGCCGGGGTCGCGCGTACTGTCATCCCGCGGCAGATACTGCTCGAACAGCCCGCGGCCCGAATTGAGCAGGGCCATGCCCTTGACATAGTGGGCATAGTCGACACTGGGGTGGCGCGGATGAAGGCGGATGAAGCGGTCTGCCGCCGCGATCGCGGCCTCGAAGTTCAGGCTCTCGTGGTAGGCGTAGACCAACTCCAGTTGCGCCTGCTCGGCATAGGTGCCGAACGGGAAGCGGGCCTCCAGGGCCTCCAGGTTTTCGATCGCCTTGGTCCAGTTGCGGGCGGTCAGCTCGGCCTGGATGCTGTCGTAGAAATCCTTCTCGGTGAAGTCCCGGGTGCGGTCTTCGGCTTCCTTGCGCGCGTTGTCGTCGCCGCCACCAAACCAGGCGCAGCCGCCGAGCAGGGCCAGCATCAGGACGAAAATCAGTGGTCGCATGTTCCTCCGTACCCACGGCATTGAGCCTTGCCGCGAGCCCTGTTAAAAAGGCGGTCATTTAACCACAGTCCCCCGGGCGGCAAAACAAACCAGTGACCGCAATCGACACCGTGCGCCGCCGCGCACGCATTCCCCAGGATCTGGGCGGCAACCGGCTCGACCGGGCGGCGGCGACACTGTTCGGCGAATTTTCCCGTGCCCGCCTACAGGCCTGGATCGACGCCGGCCAACTGCGCGTTGACGGCGGCCGGCGGCGCAGCCGCGACCTGGTGCTGGGCGGCGAATGGCTGGAGCTCGATGCCCAAGTGGAAGCGGCTGGAGCCTGGGAGCGGCAGGCGGTCCCTTTCCGCCTGGTATACGAAGACGCCGAACTGCTGGTGGTCGACAAGCCCGCCGGGGTAGTGGTACATCCGGCCGCCGGCAATCGCGACCACACCCTGCTCAACGGCCTGCTGCTGCATCGCCCCGAGCTGCGCGCCCTGCCCCGCGCCGGCATCGTCCACCGGCTCGACAAGGACACCACCGGGCTGATGGTGGTGGCCGGAACCTTGCGCGCCCACGCCAGCCTGGTCGATCAGTTGCGCCGCCGCAGCGTGCGCCGCGAGTACGACGCCCTGGTCCGCGGCCGGGTGATCAGCGGGGGAACCCTGGACGCGCCCATCGGGCGCCACCCGGTGGCGCGCACGCGCATGGCGGTGGTGACCGGCGGTCGCCCAGCGGTGACGCACTACCGGATTCAGCGCCGGTTCCCCGCCCATACCCTGCTGCGCGTGGCCCTGGAGACCGGCCGCACCCACCAGATCCGGGTGCACATGGCGCACCTCGGACATCCGCTGGTCGGCGATCCCCTGTACGGCGGTCGCCTGCAGATCCCCGCCGGAGCCGACCCCGCGACCGAGACCGCGCTGCGCGTCTTTCGCCGCCAGGCGCTCCACGCCAGCCGTCTGGCGCTCTGTCATCCCGCCGATGGCCGGGAGCTTTCCTGGGAGGCGCCGCTGCCGGCCGATTTTGTCGCCCTGCTGGAGGCGCTGGCCGACGATGGCGGCTGAGCCCGAATCCATCCTCTGGCCCCGCTGGCCCGCCCCGGCCCGGGTGCGGGCTGCCTGCACCACCCGGATCGGCGGTCACAGCCAAGCCCCCTGGGCATCCTTCAACCTGAGTGAGCGGGTGGGCGATACCCCGGCCGCCGTGGCCGCCAACCGGGCGTTGCTGGCGCGCCAACTGGCGTTGCCCGGAGCGCCCCAGTGGCTGCATCAGGTGCATGGCACCGACCTGGTCGCCGCCGCGGACGATGGTCTGGAGCGCCGCGGCGACGCCGGTTGGGCACGGCGCCCCGGCCTGGTGTGCGCAGTGCAGAGCGCGGATTGCCTGCCCGTGCTGCTGTGCGATCGCGACGGCACCTGTGTCGCGGCGCTGCACGGCGGCTGGCGCGGGCTCGCCGCTGGCATCATCCCGCGCACACTCGCCGCGCTTCCACTGCCGCCCGAGCGCTGGCTGGCCTGGCTGGGCCCGGCCATCTGCGCAGCCTGCTACGAGGTCGGCGCGGAAGCCCGCGCCGCCTTCGCGGCCGATGCGGATGCGACCCGCCGGGGTTTTCGTCCCGCCGCCCGCAGCGGTCACTGGCACGCGGATCTGGCAGCCATCGCCAGGGCCCAGTTGGCCGCCTGCGGTGTGCCGGAAACCGCCATCTTCGGGGGCGATCTGTGTACCCGTGAGGACCCGGGGCGGTTCTATTCCTTTCGGCGCGACGGCACTACCGGGCGCATGGCCGCGCTGATCTGGCTGGTCTGATCCGGCTGGCATCAAGCCCCCTGTATCCGCATCGGGGAGCAGCGCTTGCCCGGACGCGGGTTCTGGCTTCCAATAGCGTTTCTTTCCGGAGAGCGTGCATGAGCCCAGAAGCCCTGATCGAGCGCCTGCGCGACGCCCCCGAGCGCCTGTCCTTTGCCGAGGTGCTGGCGGTGATCGACGCCCATTACCAGTACACGCCGACCGCCTTCAGTATTGGCTGGGGGGAGGATCGGGTCGTCAACGCCGCAGGGGCCAACGAAGGCTCCTGCCGAGTGCTGGCCTTCGCCCGCCACCAGCACCTCGATGAAGCGGAAACCCTGGCGCTGTTCGCCGAGCACCAGCGCAAGGTGCTGGCCGATCCCGCCGGCAGTGACCATGCCAATATCCGCGCCTTCCGGCGCCATGGCTGGCGCGGGGTGCGCTTCGAAGGCGCGCCGCTCACGGTCCGCTAGGCGGGATACCATCCGCGTCGGCTTTTCGCCCGCGCCGGTTGGCACCGTTCTCCCCGTCCGGGGCGCTTCGGTCTGCGGATTTGACCACTGGTCGGCCCGTGGCATCACAATTGCTGGCATACCGTCCTATACTGAAGGTGGAAAATCAGGCTTGTGCGGCAGTTGCCTGATATATTTGGTAGATTGGCGGCGAGCTGAGGTGCGGCAACCGCCTTGAACCAGGGCTCGCCCGGGGCGGGATTAGCTCCGCGGGTAGGGAACAGCTCGGTGGGTAGTAGGGAGCAGGACCGCCTGGCGGGATCGAATCCCGGCATCGACCCGGCACACAGCGTAGGAGCTGATGGATATAGCGAAAAGCATTCGAAGGCGCGGCGCAGCGGGTTCGCTCAGCGCCGGGGTTACCATCATCGAGCTGGCGGTGACCTTGGTGGTGCTGGCCGTCCTGGTAGCAGTAGCCGTGCCCGCCTTTACCCGGCTGCTGCTCGATGCCCACCGCTCCACGGTATTGAGCGAGTTGACCGCAGCGCTCAACCTGGCGCGGGCCGAAGCCCTTGGCCGCGGGCTGCCGGTTGCGGTGTGCCGCAGTTCCGACGCGGCCAGCTGTGGCAGTGGCCCCTGGGAGGAAGGCTGGCTGGTGTTCGTCAATGACGACAACGACAGCCCCGCAGCCGTGGATGGCGGCGAAGAGATTCTGAAAGTGCGGCAGGAATCACAACCCGCCTACTCACTGGTTCCAGTCGCCAACTATGCGAATTTCATCACCTATCGCGGCGACGGCAGCGTCAATAATCTCGGCAGGATCACCTACTGCGACCGTCGCGGCGTAGCCGAGGCGCGTGCGCTACTGATCAACCGAGTTGGGAGAGTGCGTTTGAGCCGGGACACCGACGACGATGGCATCGACGAAGACGAGGCCGGTAATGATGTTGTCTGCCCCTGACCGCTATCCGGTGGCGCCGAGGGTCGGCCAGGCCGGGGTGGGACTTATCGAGGTGCTGATCGCCGTACTGGTGTTCGCCATCGGGCTGCTCGGGTTGGCGCGGTTGGAGATCGCCAATCTGGCCACCAACCACGGCTCTCAACTGCGTTCCCAGGCGATGACGCTCGCCTATGACATCGTCGATCGCATGCGCGCCAATCGCGACGCTGCGCTCAATGGCGACTATGACATCGCCATCGGTGACGCGGCCCCGGCCGGCGCCACGGTGGTGGCGACGGACCTGCAGCAGTGGAAGGCTGCCGCTGCCGGACAGTTGCCCCAGGGCGACGGTGCCATCGCACGGGCGGTGGCGGCCGGAGTGACCCGGTTCCTCATCACCGTGCAGTGGGATGACTCCCGCGGCGAGGATCCGCCCCTGCAATTCGTCATCGACACGGAGTTGTAGTGATGGAGCGCCAGGTTCGAGGTCGCGCGTTTCGCGGTCGGGGCCGACACCGCGGCTTTTCGCTGATCGAGTTGATGATCGCTGTGGTGGTGGGCGCGGCCATCATCGCCATCGTGACCCGGATGGTGGCCGGGACCCTGGCCACCTATCGCTCGGACGAATACCTCGCCCGGCTGCAGGAGAATGCGCGTTTCGCCATCGAGCAGCTCGGTTTTGCCGGCCGCATGGCCGGCTTCAGTGGCTGTTCGCGCAACATCAACAGCCTGCTCGATACCACTGCCGCAGCCTATGAGCCCGGTATCTACGACATCACCCGGGTCTTCTCGGGCTGGGAGTACGACAGCACCGACGACGGCGACGACTACAGCATCGCCACGCTCGACCCCGCCGGCGCCGGTCTGGACGAATGGAGCGACGCCGGCGGCAACGATCTGGTCGACGACTTGCAGGACCTGGTGGTGCCGGGCACCGACGTGCTGGTGGTCAAGTATGCCGACCGGGTGCTCGACGTCGGCGCCAGCGGCAATACCGCAGCCAATGCCATCGCCATCGGCCTCACCGGCAACAATGGTATCGACCAGGACTCCCTGGTGCTGATCTCCGATTGCGTGGGCAGCGATCTCTTCCAGAATCGTGCTGCCGATGATGCCGCCCAGCTGTCCCGGACCGACAGTGGCGGCAGCCCGGGCAATGTCGTCCCGGTTTCCGCCAATCTCAGTCATGCCTATGGCACGGATATGGAGATCTATACCTTTACGGTGGCGGTGTACTTTGTCGGCCGCGGGCCCAGCGATGAGCCGGCCCTGTTCCGCCGTACCTATCATGCCGCCGGCGTCGACGGTGTCGAGACCCTGGAACTGGTGGAAGGTGTCGAGAACATGCAGGTTCTCTATGGTGAGGATCTCGACGGCGATCGCCTCGCCGACGTCTATCGCACCTCGGACGCGGTCGCCGCCTGGACCGACGTCGTGGCCGCGCGCGTCGGCCTGCTGCTGCGCACCGTCGAGAGCGGCCGTCAGGAGAACGATACGGCCGTCTACGACCTGCTGGGCACCAATGTCACCCCGCCCGCCGCCGATGCCCGCCGCCATCGCCGGGTATTCACCACCACCATCGCCTTGCGCAACCGGGTGGGATGATGCATATCCAGGCGCGCCCATTTCCGCCCGCCGCACCCCCGGCCACCGCCGGCTGCCGGCAGCGGGGTTTGGTGTTGCCCTTGGCACTGATTCTGCTTGTGGTGCTGACACTGGCCGGGGTCGGTGCGGCCCGGGTCAATATCCTGCAGGAGCGCATGGTGGCGGCCACCTACAACCGGCAACTCGCGTTCCAGGCCGCCGAGGCCGCGCTTCGCGAAGGTGAACGTTTCCTGCAGCAGGCGCTGCTGCCGGCCTTCAACGGCAGCGGCGGCCTCTACCAGGCGCCGCTGCCCAGCGCGGCCCCTGTCTGGGACGGCTGGAGCGCGGGCAACTGGAGCAGCAATGGCATCACCTACGGCGGCAGCCTCAGCGAAGTGGCCGCCCAGCCGGTGTACATCATCGAGGAGCTCGCCCGCACGCCCGGCGGTGGCGGCAGCCTGGGGTCGGGCCAGCCGCAGCCGGAAACCGTCTATTACCGGATCACCGCCCGCGCCGTGGGCGGCACTTCCAACACTGTGGTACTGCTGCAATCCATCTATCGGAGGGAATGACCATGGCCATTCAGCGGAAGGCCCTAGGCCAGTTGGGCCAATGGCGGAACCATGCACCGTCCTGGGTGTTCGCAGCCTTGGCATTTGCCCTGGCGGCACTGGCGATGCCCGGGCGGGCGGCGTTCGATACCTATCAGCTGCCCATGTTCTCCTCGGGCACGGTGACGCCCAATGTGATGCTGCTGATCGACACTTCGGGCAGCATGGACAACATCATCTGGGCCGACGGCTTCGACCCCGGCACGGACTATCCAGACTGGAGCATCGACTGGAGTCCGACCGACGGCAACGTCCACCTCTCCGAGCTTTCGACTTCGGGTTGCAGCGGCAGCCGCTATCGCGGCCGCAAGGGCGGCACGACCAAATGTCTGCGCCTGCCCGATCCCGTGGGCGGCGAAAACACCCGCTATGACGGCAATTACCTCAACTACCTGTTCGAGACCTATCCCCACAACACCGACCTCCGGGGCGGCGTCATTCCGGATCAGACCCGGATGGAAGTCGCCAGGCAGGTGGCCACGGATCTGGTCAATAACGTCACCGGGGTAAGGTTCGGCGTCAGTGAGTTCTACGGGCCGTCCAGTCGATCCTTCGGCCACGGCGCCACGGTCCTGGAAGCCTGCGAGGACATCTCGCCGCCGCACCTGAGCAATCTGACCAGCGCGATCAACGGCATGACCGCGTCCTCGAACACGCCCCTGGCCGAGGCCTATTACGAACTGACCCGCTATTTCCGCGGCCTGTCGAGCTACTATCACAGCAACACCAACTACAGCAGCCCGGTGCAGTTTCGCTGCCAGGACAACTACATCATCGCCGTCACCGACGGCTACCCGACTTGGGACACCACTTTTCCGAACAACGACCCTGCGGATCAGGCGGACGGCACGCGCGCGCTGCCCAACTGGGACAACCTGGCACCGCCCACCAGCGCAACGGATTACCCGATCTTTCCCCAGTATTCCGACGGCTTTCAGCCCAGCGGTTCCGAGGCCACCGAAGGCTATTCGCTGTACCTGGACGATATGGCCAGGTTTGCCTTCGATCTGGATATCTTCTCGACGGGGCTGGACGATGAAGGCGAGCCCTGGGGCAGCCTGAGCGACGCGCCGCCGCTCGCCGGCGAGCCCGACTTCCGCCAGCAGAACATCCTCACCTACACCGTGGGTTTCGCCACCGCCAACCAGATGCTGGAGGACGCCGCGGAATATGGCGACGGCCAATTTTTCGTCGCCAAAAACGCCGCGGAACTGGCGATTGCGCTGCAGGAGGCGGTGCTCGACATCCAGACCAAGGCCAGCGCCGCGGCCTCGGTGGCGCTCAACTCCACCCGGCTCGATACCAATCTGCTGATCTATCAGGCGCGCTTCGACGGTGAGGACTGGAGCGGGGACCTCAAGGCCATCGACGTCAACGCCGACGGCAGTGTGGGCAGCGAGATCTGGAGCGCGCAGTCCCGCATGCCGGCCGCCGGCTCGCGGGCGATCTTTTCCAGCAGCTCCGCCACCCGTGCCGGTATCCCCTTCGCATGGAACCAGTTGAGCACGCCCCAGCAGAATATCCTGGGCACCGCGAGCACCTGGGTGGATCCCTGGTATTGCCCCTTTTTTAGTTGTAGTTCGTCCTTTGTGCTGGACAACTGCTCCAAGTGTGGCGTGGTGAGCACCAGCAATGGCGAGGATATCCTCGATTACGTCCGCGGCGATCAGAGCCTGGAGGAGCAGAATGGCGGCGAGTTCCGCGACCGCTCGGTGATCCTGGGCGATATCGTCAACTCCGATCCCCAGTTCGTCGGCCAGCAGGATTTCGGCTATCAGCTGCTGCCGGGTAGCGAGGGCGCCGGCTACCTGACCTTCCGCACCTCGGCGGCCTACACCAGCCGCCCGCCCATGGTTTACGTGGGCGCCAACGACGGCATGCTGCACGGCTTTCAGGCCAGCGAGTCGGGTGCCAATGCCGGCGTCGAGAAGGTGGCCTATGTACCCCTGGCGAGCTATCAGCATCTCTCCAAGCTGGCCGACCCCGATTACAGCCACAGGTTTTTCGTCGACGGCACCGCCGGGTTCGGCGACGCCTACATCAACACCGGCAGCGGTGATGCCTGGCACACGGTGCTGGTCGGCACCATGGCCGCCGGTGGCCGCGGCGTGTTCGCACTGGACATCACCGACCCCGGCAGCTTTGGTGCCGGCAAGGTGCTCTGGGATTGGGCGGTCTTCAGCGACCCCGACCTGACGCTCAACGATGAAGCTGATCTGGGCTACACCTATGGCCAGCCGAGTGTGGTGCGCATGGCCAACGGCAAGTGGGCGGCGGTGCTCGGCAACGGCTACAACAGCGCTAACCATCGTGCCGTGCTGTTCGTCCTCGATCTGGAAGACGGTTCGGTGATGGCCAAGATCGACACAGGAGTGGGTACTGCCGGCCAGCCGAACGGGCTGTCGACGCCCATTCCCGTCGATGCGGACGGTGACCGCATCACCGACGCCATCTACGCTGGTGATATGCGCGGTAACCTGTGGAAATTCGATATGAGCAGCGGCAGTGCTGGCTCCTGGACGGTGGCCTACGGGGGCACGCCCCTGTTTGTGGCCACGGATCCGAACGGGGTCCGGCAACCCATCACCGCGCGGCCGGAGGTCACCAGGCATCCGGTCTCAGGGGTGGTGGTCCTGTTCGGCACCGGCAAGTACTTCGAGGAGGTGGACCGGCGGCTAACCCCGCCCGAGCAGACCCAGACGTTCTATGGTGTCTATGACGACGGTGCGGCAGTCGGCGGTTCGCGCAGTGCTTTGCTCGAGCAGAGCGTGATCGTGGAGATCCCCGCCAACGACCCCGGTAACCCTTCCGCCGGAACGGCCAACCCGGTCGATGTGCGGGTCACCACTTTGCTGTCCCCTTCGGCGGCACAGAAGGGTTGGTTTCTGGACTTGCCCGCGGTCGGCGAAAGACAGGTCAGCCGGCCGGTCGTGCGCGATCAGCGGGTGATCTTTACCACGGTGATCCCGAATGACAGTGCCTGCCTGATCGGCGGTACCAGCTGGCTGATGGAGATGGATTCGGTCACCGGGTCGCGGCTGCCGTTCTCGCCCTTCGACCTCAATGACGACAACCAGTTTACCGCGGGCGACTATGTCGAGATCACTGTCGACGGCGTGCTGATCCAGGTACCGGTGAGCGGCAAGAAGTCGAACGAAGGGGTGATCAAGACACCGGGGATCGTCGGCGCCGGTGATCTGGAGTACAAATACACCAGCGGCACCAGCGGCGTGATCGAGGTGACCGTGGAGCCCGGCAACACTGGCAGCGGCCGCCAGTCCTGGCGCCAGCTGCAATAGCCCGGCCAAGCAGAGGAGACGAAGACATGATGAAGCCACAGACGCCTGTCCGCCGCCGCTTGCAAAGGGTATTGGTGCTGGTTTTCAGCCTGGCGGCGGCCGCTGCCGTGGCGGGGGACGATGGCCGCTACGGAGGCAAGGTTCAGTCCTACGACGTGGCTACCGGAACTCTGCTGGTCGATGGCCGCCAAGCGCATGTCGGCCCCGCAACCAAACTGCTGGGTTACGGCGGAGAACGAATCTCGGCCACCGACCTGGAGCCCGGGATGTCGGTCGGCTACGAAGTCGGCCCCGCCGGTCCCGGCAGTATCCCCGAGATCCGGGTGCTCGAATTGCGGGCCAACTGAAATGGCCGTGGTGGCTGGACTGACGGGCGGGGCGCAATGATGAAAGCGATGCGTACCCCGCGGCGGCACGCCGGGTTTTCCCTGATCGAGCTGATGGTGGTGGTGGCTATCGTGGCGATTCTGGTGGCGGCCGCCTACCCGAGCTATACCGATTCGGTGCGACGCAGCAACCGCTCCGATGCGCGCGCCACCTTACTGCAGATCGCGCAGAACCTGGAACGCCGTTTCACGGAAAACAATGCCTACACCGGGGCCACGCTGAACACCGCCGCTGCCACCGATGTCTGGCCCACCGCGACCTCCACGGAGGGCCATTACACGATCTCATTCTCGGTGGCTCCCTCGGCGACTGCCTATACGCTGCGGGCGGTGGCCACCGGACCCCAGGCCAACGACAGCGAATGTGCCACCATGACACTGTCCCATTTGGGAGTGAGGGCGCCCGCAGCCTGCTGGTAGCGGGGCAGAAACCGCGGCGGCAATGGGGTTGCCGAGTGGGCCGCGCTATCGGGAGGTGTTTTTGGTGGATGCGCCTGCGGCTTATCCACCCTACTGTGGGAGCGGCGCCCTCGCCGCGATCAACCCCGGTGCCACAATCCATCGGCCCGGGGCGGGCCGCCTACAACCGCCATCCCCACCGCAGTTTCCCTTGGGACCACCAGAAGCAGGCCGATGTAGGTCAGGGGTTTCTGCATGGCCGGCAATTTTCGCGGCGAGCGGGGCGGTGCGCAATCGCGCCGTTACTGCCTTGCGAGGGTTGTCTCCCTCATGCGCCGAAGATCTCCTCCAGAAAATCTTCCAGCGTCCGCCAGGAGCGGCGGTCCGCCCGGGCGTCGTAGCGGATGCCGCGTTCGGGATCGTTCGCGCCGGGGCGGGTGAAGGCGTGCAGGGTGTGGCCGTAGGCGTGGATCTGCCAGTCGGCGCCGGCCTCGGTGAGCTCCGCGCCGAGCTTCACCAGGGCTTCGGGCCTGGCCATGGGATCATCGTAGCCGTGTAGGCACAGCACTTTCGCGGTGATGGGGTTGCCGGCGGTGTTGCCGGGCGGGTCGAACAGACCGTGGAAGCTGGCCACGCCGCGGATGTCGGCGCCGGTGCGCGCCAGGTCGAGCACGCAGAGACCGCCGAAACAGTAGCCGATGGCGGCGATCCGCTGGGCATCGACTTCCGGCAGCGCCTGCAATGCGGTGATGGCGGCGCCGATGCGGCGCTGGAGCGCCGCGCGGTCGTTCATCAGCGGCTGCATCAGCTCGGCATTGGCCTCGGGGCTGCCGCCCTGGCGCCCCTCGCCGTACATGTCCAGCGCGAAACCGATATAGCCCAGTGCCGCCAGGCGGCGCGCCTTGTCGCACTCGAACTCCGAGCGCCCGGCCCAGGTATGGGCGATGGCCACCGCCGGGCGCGGGCCGGAGCATTCATCGTCCCAGGCGAGATAGCCTGCGCAGCGCAGCGCGCCGTCGCGGTAGTCGAGAAGTCGGGTTTGCAGAGCCATGGGACACCTCTGTACAGGGCTTTGGGTGGTGCCGATTGCGGCATTGCCGGCAGGCATGATGGTATTCTCCGGCGCACGATAAAACCAAGCGACAGCGGGGATCCCATGACAAATGCCGAGCGCCACGAGGAAGAACGTCCGGGTGTGGACGAGGAATTGCGCGCCCGGATCCTGGCCTTCGTGGCGCGCAATTTTGGCGCCGCCGCGCGAGTGCGTGATCTGGAGCCCATGCTGGGCGGCCACGCCGGTCTGACTTTCGGTTTCGGGGTGGATGCGGACGGCGTCGATCGCGGCGCCTACATCATCAAGCTGGCACCCAAGGGCGTGCGCCGCGAGGGCAATACGGATGTCTATCGCACCGCGCCGCTGCTGCGCGCCCTGCACGGCCAGGGCCTGCCGGTCCCCGATGTGCCCTTCGCCGCGCCGGACGAGGCCGAGTTCGGCGTGCCCTATGTGGTGATGGAGCGGCTGCCGGGCCGGGAGTTCTTCATCTGGGAAC
>CAJXRS010000023.1 GCA_913060555.1 uncultured Gammaproteobacteria bacterium
GGCCATGGAGCGGAGCGCGGCGGTAGCGGGGTTGCTCGCGGCCGCGGATCCGGATTTCGCCGCCACCCTCCGCACCCGCCTGCAACCCGCAATACGCCGCATCGATCCCTGGTGGCAAACCTGGCTGCGGCGCGGCCTGTTCGACAGCCTTTTCGGCACGCAGGCGTATGCTTCCCGGCCGGCTTTTGCAGAGGTGCAGGAGCTTTGCCGGGAGTGCCCCCGGGATGAGGCGGGTACCGTCGAGCAGTCGCCCAAGGCCGCGGCGGTTGCCGCCATCGCCGATCTGGAGGACTTTCCGTTCGAGGCGCACGCCGCCGGGGCGATGGCGGGTTTTTCGGTGGCCGACCTGCGGGCCGGTCTCTCCGGGTCCTACGCTGAATGCCATCGGCGCATGCAGGCAGTCAGTGATGCGCACCCAGACTCCTGGGAGTTGGCGCGACGCCAGGTGGCGCATTACCACCAGCAACTGCAGCTGCTGGTGGGGTTGGCGAGCCCGGGGCGCGGGCAAGTCTCGGATTATCGGCGATTCGCCGAACTGCTCGCACTGGATTGCGGGCTGGCCGGTCTGCGCGAGCGGCTGCGGGCGCCAGTGCGGGCGCGGAACGAGGCCCTCTATCAGCCCTTTGTCGATGTGGTGACGGATCGGCGCCAGGTGCTGCGGTTGCAGATCGAAACCTTGGCTGCCGCTTTATTCGGAGGATGGGGCGACGGGCCCGCCACTCAGGTCGACCGTGCGGCGGCATCGCCGAGCGGTCGGCAGTTGAGCGCCCGATAGGTCACCCCCTGGGGTCCGGGCTGGCTTGCGAACAGGCACAGCCGGGTAAAGGTGAACTCTGCCGCAAGGGCTTGGGAGCCGTAGGCGCCGTTGCCGCGGGCCAGGGTAATGTGAGGGCGGAAGCGGCGTGACTCTGTGCTCGGTTCGACGCTCGTCACCGCGTCGGTCACTCTGGCGTGCAGCGCCAGCAGGCCTCTGTCCGGGATCAGTTCGAGGGCCAGCAGGGGCGCGGCGGGCCCTGGGAAGGGCCGCACCCGGGTGCCCCGGCCACGGGCCTCGGGCAGGGGGCCCAGCGCGTGCAAGCTGGCGGCCAGCGCCGCCAGTGCCGGTGCGGTTTGCTCGCCCAGAAAATACAGGGTGAGATGGAGATTCTGTGCCCGGATCGGCCGCCAGCCGGCCCCCAGGTGGGCGTGCATCCAGGCGCAAAGCACATCCCGGTCGCTTTTCGTCAGCGGGCAGCCGATGAAAGCGCGCACGAACTCAGACCAGGTATTCCCGGGTGCTGTCAGTCACCACGGCGTCCAGGTATTGACTGGCATAGCTGAGAATGGATTCCTGAACGGCCTCCGCCACCCGTTGGTTTTCCCCGATCACCACGAAGGACCACTGGGCCCTGTCGTGGATGTCGTGCCAGTCGGATTCGGATGCGGCGATGTTGGGCTTGCCGCCGAAGCGGTCCCTCAGCCCCTGCAGCCGGCGGCGCTTGTCCTTCAGGGAGCGGCAGGCGGGGAGTTGGAAGCTGATGGTCTGACGCAGGATTCTCACTGGTGTCGGGAAAGTGTGCGACGACTTCAGTCGCCGCGATACACGCAGCCGTTGGTGCAGGTCTCGCGGACCTCCACCGCGGTCAAGCCTGGCAGTACGGGGTCGAGGCGGTGCCAGATCCAGCGGGCGATCTGTTCGCTGGTCGGGTTCTCGAGGCCGGGGATTTCGTTGAGATAACGATGGTCCAGCGCCTCGTGAACCGGCCGGCAAGCCGCTTTGATGTCGGCGAAATCCATTACCCAGCCGGACTCGGGCCCGACCGGCCCTTCGATCCGCACCGTGACCTGAAAGGAATGGCCGTGCAGGCGCCGGCATTTGTGTTCCGGAGGGACATTGGGCAGGTGATGGGCGGCCTCAAAGCCGAAGGAGCGGAATATTTCCATGATGCTGGTGGTGTGGTGCTGGTGGTGAACGCCCTGGCGGGATGCGGCGAAGCGATTCGCTCAGTATAGGCGAATTGCCGGCTTTTTCGTGTGGTCAACAAACCTGCGGAAGCACGCGTTTTCCATGGCCTCCGACGATGGCTGAGTTCGGCCCTGTACAGGCCATTGTGGTACAGGCTGTGATGAACCCGGCCGCCATCCGCTGCACCGATGCGACCGCAGGCAGCCGCGACCCGCTCCAGCCAAGAGCCTGTCGGGCTCCGGCACCTCAACAAGCGATCTGCGCCGCGGGGCGGGTTGCCACAAGGAATTCGTCCTACACATGACCGGGTAGTGCCTGCTACCCTGATTCCACTGTGAGTCCGGCCAATGGCCGCCCCCGACAATGCCCCGGATCAAGGAAACCCGTCCATGAGCCAGGCAAACACTGCCCCCGAATCCACTTCCACCATCCTCGTCCCGGTGTTCGTACCGGCGGTGGTGGTGATCCTGCTGCTGGTGCTCGGCACCATCAGCAATCCCGAGCTGGCCGGCGAGGTTTTCAGTGCCACCCTCGCCTACATCACCTCCACCTTCGGCTGGTTCTACATGCTGTCGGTGGCTTTTTTCCTGGTGTTTATCGTCGGTGTGGCCTTCACCAGTTGGGGCCATATCAAGCTCGGTCCCGATCACGCCGACCCGCAGTACAGTTTCCCGGCCTGGTTCGCCATGCTGTTCTCCGCCGGCTACGGCATCGCGCTGTTGTTTTTCGGTGTGGCGGAGCCGGTGCTGCACTACGCGGCGCCGCCTGCCGGCGCACCGGAAACCGTGGATTCGGCAAAACAGGCGATGCAGATCGCCTTTTTCCACTGGGGGTTCCACATCTGGGCCATTTACGGCCTGATCGGGCTGGTGCTGGCCTATTTCTCCTTCCGCCACGGCCTTCCGTTATCCATCCGCTCGGCGCTGTACCCGCTGATCGGCGACAGGATCTACGGTCCCATCGGCCACGCCGTCGACGTGTTTGCCATTCTCGGCACCATGTTCGGCATTGCCACAACCCTGGGGCTGTCGGTGACCCAGATCAATGCCGGCATCAATTATCTGTGGCCCGGCATACCGGTCAATGTGACCGTGCAGATCGTCGCCATCGTGATCATTACCCTGCTCGCCATCGTTTCCGTGGTGGCGGGTCTGGACAAGGGCATCAAGCGTCTGTCGGTCCTCAACATGGTGCTGGCGGTAGCCCTGATGCTGTTCGTCTTCAGTGTCGGGCCCAGCATCCACGTCCTCGAGAGCTTCCTGCAGAATACCGGCAGCTACCTCAACCATATCGTCGAGCGCACCTTCAACCTGCAGGCCTACTCGCGCAGTGATTGGATCGGCAACTGGACCCTGTTCATCTTCGGCTGGACCATCGCCTGGGCCCCTTTCGTGGGCCTGTTCATCGCCAAGATCAGCCGTGGCCGCACCATCCGCCAGTTTGTGGTCGGGGTGATGCTGGTGCCGACAATATTCACTTTCCTCTGGTTCTCCATCTTTGGCGACACCGCCCTGAACCTGATCATGAACGAGGGTTACGACACCTTGATCGGCGACGTGCGGGCAGATCACGCGGTGGCCCTGTTCAAGCTCTATGAGGTGCTGCCACTGTCATCCGTGGTGTCCTTCATCACGGTGATCCTGATCATTACCTTCTTCGTGACCTCCTCCGACTCAGGCTCGCTGGTGATCGACTCCCTGGCGTCTGGCAGCGCAGCCGTCACCCCGGCCTGGCAACGGATATTCTGGGCCTCGGCCGAGGGCGCGGTGGCGGCTGCCCTGCTGGTGGCCGGCGGTCTCAGCGCGCTGCAGACCATGACCATTGCCAGCGCGCTGCCCTTTTCCCTGATCATGATCATGGCCGCCTTCGGTATGTGGCGGGCGCTGATTATCGAGGGCCACCATCAATCCAGCCTGAAAACGGAGATCCAGAGCCGCTTTTCGGGCACCTCCGGCAGAGGACTCTGGCGACGGCGTCTGGCCGGGCTGGTGAGTCACCCGGACCAAGCTGAGGTGACCAGCTTCATTACCTCCACCGTGCGCAAGGCCATGTTCCGGGTACAGCGGGAGCTGGACAAGCAGGGCTGGAAGGCGGCAGTGCACGAGCATGAGAAGCCGTTGCGAATCTGGCTGGAGGTCATCAAGGAGGGCCAGGTGGGTTTCGTCTATGAAATTCGCCTGATCGAACACGCGTTGCCCGACTATGCGTTTCCCGAAATGGACCACGGTAGGGAGAGCCCCAACACCTACTACCGGGCGGAGGTGTTCCTGCGTCGCGGTGGCCAAGCCTATGACATCTTCGGCTTCGACCAGCAGGACATCATCACCGACATCCTCGACCAGCTGGAAAAGCATCTGCGCTTCCTGCACATCTCACCGGCCAGCCTGCCCTGGAACATGGCGGAGCACGATGACATGCTGCGGGTCGGCGCTGAGCCGGCGCCGAGGTCCTGAGTGAACCGTTTCAGCGCGGTGGTTGCCGCGGCGCTGGCAGCCAGCCCCCCCAGCGCAGCTGCGGCGGAGGATGAGGCCACTGTTAAGGCGCTGCTGCAACGCATTGAAGCGCTGGAGGCCCGGCTGCAGCAACTGGAAGCCAGGGAACAGCCGCTCACGCCCGCCCTGCAGGAGGAGCCGCTCACGCCCGCCCTGCAGGAGGAGCCTGTAGTACAAACCGCTCCAGCAGAAAGCCCGGAAATGACAGACGCCGTGTCCGGCTCCGAGCGCATAACCATGACCGCAGAGACGCTTGCCCGCGAGCCGGATATCGACATCGGTGGTGCCCTGCGCTTCAACCTGGTGCACCGGGATTTTGTCGACAGCTCCGAAGGCAAGCGCGGCGAAAGCGGGTTGGACGTGTTCCGGCTCAATGTGGACGGCAAGATCGACAACATCCTGGTATCCGCGGAGTACCGCTTCTATTCCTACATGGACACCATTCACCACGGCTGGCTGGGTTACGAGTTCGAGGATGCCAGCCAGCTGCAGGTGGGGATCCACCAAGTGCCCTTCGGCCTGTTGCCCTATGCCGCCCACAACGCCTGGTTCGGCGTGCCCTACTACCTCGGGCTGGCGGATGACTATGACATGGGCATCCGCTACCAGCGCCAGGATGGCCCCTGGGCCAGCCATCTCGCCTTCTACAAGAACGAAGAACTGAACAGCGCCGGCGACCTCGACCGCTACTCCTTGGACCTGGTGCAGGTGGGCGAGCAGCAGAACGAGGAGGTCAACCAATTCAATGCCCGCCTGGGCTACACCTTCGGCCTGGGCAGCGGTTGCGAAACCGAACTGGGTGGCTCCGGCCAGTGGTCTGAGATCTACAATGCCGCCACTGACCGCCGCGGCGACCACTGGGCTGCGGCGGCGCACGTCGACAGCCGCTGCGGGCGCTGGAATCTGCAATTGCAGGGAATTCGCTACGTCTATGACCCGATCAACCCCGCCGGCGTGGACAGCGCTGCGGTACGGGTGGGTGCCTTCGGAGGCAGCTATGACATCGCCAGCGAGGCCGACGTCGCGGTGGCCAACCTGGCCTACAACTTCAAACCCTCCGTGCCCTGGATAGACCAGCTCACCTGCTACAACGACTATTCCCGCCTGTTCAAGGACGAGCCCGACGCCATAGATTCGCAGATCAACACCATCGGCTGCGCCGTCGGCAGCGGCCCGCTGTTCACCTACATAGACTACATCCTGGCCAGGAACATGGCCTTCTTCGGTGACGGTTCGATGGCCGCCGGCGGCAGCGATGAATGGCGCAGCCGCTTCAACGTCAATATCGGCTTCTACTGGTGACCCCGTGCTGACGCATATGCCAACCAGGCTTTCTATTTTCTTTATGTTCGGCTTGGGTATGTTCGGTCTGGGCTTTCCGGCCCTGGCGCAGAATTCGCTGAATGTAGTCTCCTGGGATGGCGCCTATGTCAAGAGCCAGATCATTGGTTTCATCCGTCCCTGGGAAGACCTCACCGGCAGTCGGGTCAAGGTAATCGAGTACAGCGGCGGCATCGAGGAAATCCGGCGCCAGGTACGCTCCTGGAACGTGAGCTGGGACGTAGTGGACCTGGAATTGTTCGACGCCACCCGCGCCTGCGAGGAGGGACTGCTGGAAACCATTGACCCGGATAGCCTGCCGCCGGCCCCGGACGGCACCCCGGCCCGGGAGGACTTCATCAGCGGCAGCCTGACGCCCTGCGGAGTTGGCAATGTCGTCGGCTCGACCGTGGTCAGCTATCACCGCGATCGTGTAGCGCGCGCACCGGAGCAGCTCGCGGACTTCTTCAACCTCAAGGATTTCCCCGGCCGCCGTGGTATGCGGCGCAGTCCCCAGGGCAATCTGGAGTGGGCACTGATTGCCGATGGGGTCCCGCGGGAGGATGTCTACCGGGTGCTGTCCACGGAGGAAGGTCTGGATCGGGCGTTTGCGGTACTTACCCAGATCAAGCCCTCCATCGACTGGTGGCGCAGCGGCGAGGAGGCCATCCGCCTATTGGAGACGGGCCAGGTGGCCATGAGCTCGGTGTACAGCGGCCGCATCTACGACGCGGTGGCGCGGGGCGAAGCGCTGGAGATCCTCTGGGATCACCAGGTCTGGTTCTACGATGTCTGGGGTGTGCCGAAGAATGGCCGCCACACTGAACAGGCGCTGGATTTCATCCGCTTTGCGACCTCCACCGAGAGCCTGGCGAGGCAGGCCAATCATATTCCATATGGCCCGGTGCGCCAGTCTTCCATGCAATTGGTGCGGGAAGAAGTGCGGCAGATCCTCCCCACCACGCCCGAGCGGCTGGCGACCGCCATCGAACTGGACGCCCAGTGGTGGTCGGACAATACGGAACGGGTGAACATCCGCTTCCAGCGTTGGCTGCAGCGCCCGGTCATGGTGCCCCGAGATCTGCCGCGCTAGGAGTCTGTCGGACTGGCGGACCGTATTCCTCGAGCGCCCCGTCTCCCGCGGATCTCTTTGATCGACTTTCCCTGCCATGCCAGCACGCGTATCTCCACCACCATCGCCAAACTGTGCATGGCGCTCCGTCCAAAGGGACGCGAGCTTGCCTACCCGTCAGGGGGTCAGCTTTACTTCGGCGCTAACGCTACTCCGCTGATTGCTTTGTGCTCGGGAGCCCCTCATGGACACCACTGCCAAAGACATTTTCCGGCAAGACCACATCAGTGCCCGACGGGCCAGCGGTTTTTCGCAAACCGCCTATTGCCGGCCGCAGCAACTCAAGCTGACGACCTTCACCTACTGGCGCCTCAAACCCTTCGTCGGTCTCGAAGCTCGGAAATATTCCGCCATGGGCGCTGTGGTTATCGGCAGGGTCAGCCCCGGGCGGGTCCCACCCAGACCTGCTGCGCGTTGACGAATTCGCGGATGCCGTGAGCGCCAAGTTCGCGACCGTATCCGGACTTCTTGACTCCGCCGCTGGGCAGGCGGGGATCGGTCTTGACGATGCCGTTGACCGCGACCTGCCCGGCCTCGATTTCGGCCGCAAGGGCTTCGCCGCGTTCCGGCGTGCTCCACACGCTGGCGGCGAGGCCATAGGGCGTGTCGTTGGCAAGCGAGAGCGCATGGTCTCGGTCGCGGGCGCGGATCAGCACCCCCACCGGTCCGAAGGTTTCCTCGCTGAACGCGCACATGCCCGGCTCCACATCTCCCAGCAGGGTGACGGGGTAGAAATAGCCCGCGCCATCGGGCAAGTCCCCGCCAAGCAGGCAGCGCGCCCCGGCCGCGATCGTCGATTGAACCTGGCGATGCAGTTCCTGGCGCAGGTCGTCGCGGGCGATGGGCCCGACGTCCGTGTCCTCGCGCGCCGGGTCGCCCACCTTGAGCGCGCCGAGCTTTTCGGTGAGCAATTCCACCATCCGCTCATAGACCGAGGCTTCCACGATGAGGCGCTTGGCGGCGATACAAGACTGCCCGGCATTGATGATCCGGGAAAGCTTGAGCACGTTCGCTGCCTGCTCAAGATCGGCGTCAGCCAGCACGATGGCGGGGTCAGAACCACCAAGTTCCAGCACCGCCGGCTTGATCTCCGAGGCGGCAATCGATGCCACGGCACTGCCGCCCCGGGAGGAACCCGTGAAGGATAGGGCGCGAATGCGCGGGTCGCGGATCACCGCCTCCACCCGGGGGGTCTCGATCATAAGGGCGTGGAAAATCCCCGCCGGCGCGCCGGCCCTGGCAAAGACCTCTTCGATGGCCCGGGCGCAGCCCGGCACGTGGGGGTCGTGCTTCATCAGACAGGTGTTGCCCGCCATCAGCGCCGGGGCGCAGAACCGAAACGCCAGCCAGAACGGCGCGTTCCAGGGCAGGATACCGAGAACGGGGCCAAGCGGCAGGTACTGCACGTAGCTTCGCGCCGCGTCCGATTCGATGGTCTCTGGCGCCAGATATTGCGCGGCATGGTCGGCGTAATGCTCCGCGCACCAGGCCGCCTTTTCCACTTCGCCACGGGCCTCGCGGATGGGTTTGCCCATTTCTTCGGTCATCAGGGGGGCCAGGTCTTCCACTCGCTCCCGCAGGTCCCGGGCCACGGCCCGCATGACCTCCGCGCGCTCGGCAAAGGTTTTCCGGCGCCACGCGGGGAAGGCCTCCGCCGCGGCCGCCAGTTTGCCCTCCACCTGCGTGGCGTCGTCCGGGCTGACCTCGCGTACCGTCTTGCCGTTGGCGGGATTGATCGCTCTTAACACGTCGAAATACCTCCTCCTGACGTCACTCTGGCGTCTGGGTTCATCCGGCCGCGATATCCTTGTCGTCGAGATCCTCGTGCTCCCGGGCTTTTTTCGTCGGGCCGGGCGCCGCCTTGTCCGGTTTCGAGACGATGTCGCGATCGAGCGTGAAAAAGGATTCGCAGCCATCCGCCGTGATGTAGATGGTGTCCGAAAGCCCCACGGTCTTGTCGCCGTCCACACCCCAGAGCCAGGGGATAATGTGGAATGTCATACCTTCCTTGATGGTGCGGGCGTCGCCCTGCATGAGGCTGAGTATGTAGCCTTCGTCCCATGACGGCGGAAAGGCAATCCCGATGGAATAGCCGGACCGCGTGATGAGATAACCGCCATGGGTTCCGCCCTGCAGAATGTTGCGCACGATATTGTCTGCGTCGGACACCGTCATGCCTGGGCGGATCGCATCTTCAACGCTCGCGAGCGCCTCCTTCATGTGCAGCTGGGCGCTTTCCATGGACGAAGACAGCTTCCCCAGAACCACCGTGCGCATCATGGCCGTATGGTAGCGTCTGAAACATCCGCCCACCTCCATGAACACATGTTCGCCAGGCTGGACCGTGCGGCCCTCCCAGGTGGCATGGCCGATCATCGAGCGCGGGCCCGAAGCCACATAGGGCATCACGGCCGGCGGCTCGCCACCGGCGCGGAACATGGCCTCGCTGATGGCGGCACCGATTTCATTCTCCGAAATGCCCGGTGCACAGGCTTCGATGCCGGCCTTCATGCCCGCCTCGGTGGCAGCCGCGGCCTTGCGCATTATCTCGATCTCGACCGCGGACTTCTGAATGCGGCCCTCTTCGACAATGCCGAAACAGTCGATGAACCAGCCCTTGGTCAACCCTGTCCGTATTCGATCCTGCTGGTAGGCCGGCAAGAAATAGCTGTTGCGCTCGTAGCCGATGGCGGCATGCGCCAGGCCACAATCCCTGAGTGCCTCCACCAGCCTCTGGATCGCGTCCCCGTTGTCGGGATAGGGCCAGGCCTTTTCCACCCAAGTCCGGGCATGGACGTTGGACTCCTCCATATTCCGGGTGATCATGAAGCAGTCGCCGTCCAGCGGCACCACCAGCGCCTGAAAGAACGAGTAGCCGGTGGTCTGGTAATCGGTCAGATACATGAGGTTTTCCGGGTCGGAGATGATGACCGCGTCCAGCAGCCGCTCCTTCATCCGTGCCCGCAATCCGTCAATCCGCCGAACGTATTCCTCGAACGGGAAGGTCATATCGTCGCGCTGTTTCATGCCGCCGTCACAACGCTGCGCAGGGCGTTTTCCAGAATACCGAGACCCTTTTCCAGGTCGTCGTCGGGAATGGTCAGCGGCGGCATGAGCTTGAGCACCCGGCCCGCCGTGCCGCAACCGCCGATCAGCAGCCCGTTGTCAAAACACTGGCTTACCACCGTCTTCGCGAAAGCTCCGTCGTGGGTGTCAAGGGCCTGGATCATGCCTCGCCCGCGCACCTCGAAGTTCTGACCGGAATGAGCTCTTGCAATATCATTGAGCTTCTCCGCCATGAACGCGCCCTTGCGCCTCACCTCTGCCATCAGGGTCTCGTCCTCGAAATAGCGCAGCGCCTCCCGCCCGGCAACGAAGGACAGGCCCTGTCCACGAAAGGTGCCGGTATGCTCACCGGGTGACCAGTGCCGGTCATGCTCCGGCTTGGCCAGGTTCATCGCAAGCGGGGTGCCGAACCCGCCGATGCCCTTGGCAAGACAGACGATATCCGGATCAAGGTCCATGCCGTCGAAACTGAAGTAAGACCCGGTGCGCCCGCAGCCGACCTGGATATCGTCGATGATGAATAGTGCGCCGACCTGGCGGGCAAAGGCGCGCAACGCCTTCAGCCAGTCTTCCGAGAGTACGTTCACGCCGCCTTCGGCCTGGATCACCTCCACCAGGATGGCGGCGGGCTTCTCGTACCCTGAGGAGGAATCCGCCATTTCCGCCGCCAGCGTATCCAGCGGCTGCTCCAGGCTGAGGCGTTGGACATGTTCAAGCGGCACGCCGGCGGCGTTTCTGAAGTATTCGTTGGCGGTGCAGGCCAGCGAGCCCAGCGTCATGCCGTGAAAGCCGTGGCTGAAGGCGAGGACGGAGCGCCGTCCGGTGACCCGGCGCGCCAGCTTGAGCGCTGCTTCCACGGCATTGGTGCCGGTGGGGCCGGTGAACTGCATCTTGTGGGTCATGCCCCGGGGCTTGAGGATGAGTTCGGCAAAGGCCTGGATGAACGCGCGCTTGACGTCCGTAAACATATCGAGGCTGTGGGCGACCCCATCCGCGTTGATAAAGTCAATGAGCGCCTGTTTCATGCGCGGGTTGTTGTGCCCGAAATTGAGCACGCCGGCGCCGGCGAAAAAATCGATGTAGGACCGGCCCGCCTCATCGATCTGACGGGCGTTGGACGCCTTCTTGAAGACGGTCGGGAAGGTCCGGCAGTAACCGCGAACCTCCGATTCCCACTGTTCGAACACGTCCATCGGACTCTCCTTACTAATAGATCTGCATCCCGAGCATCAATAATGCTGGGCACGAATTTCCAAAGTTCGCCTTAACGCGCCTGGGGAAGGGGAGCATGCACCAGGCGGGCAAAGAGATTTGTGACGACAGGGATCAGACGGTCGTTGAAATCGTAGCGCGGACTGTGGCAGGGCTCGTCCTCTCCCCGTCCCTCGCCGGCGCCGACAAGCGCGAAGGCGCCCGGCACCTCGGCCAGGTAATAGCTGAAGTCCTCCGACGCCATGATCGGCAGGGGAAGATCCCCGGGCATCCAGGACTCGCCAAGCTCTGCGGCAAGCGCGTCGCGCATGCGTGCCGCCTGTGCGCCATGATTGACCGTTGCACTGTAGCGAGGAAACACCTCCACCGCCGCTTCGACTCCGTAACCGGCGGCCGTGCTGATGGCAATCTCGCGAATCAGCTGGTGGACGCTCTCGTAATCCTCGTTGCGGGCAATCCGGAAACTGCCGCCCATCCGGGCCTGTTCGGGAATGACCGTCTCGGCACTTTCGGCGATTAGGCTGGTCACGCTCACCACCACCGGGCTCTGCGGGCGTATCCGGCGGCTGACAATCTGTTGAAGTGCCATGGTCACGGCAGAAGCCGCCAGAACGGGATCGCGGCAGGCTTCGGGTTGGCTGGCGTGGCCGCCCGCCCCTGTGAGGGTGATGCGGAAGGTACCGTTGCCCGCCATTACCGTGTCGTCCGGACAGGCCGCCTGACCGAAGGGAATTGCCGGCCAGTTGTGCCAACCATAGATCTCGTCCACGCCGACGAGCGCCCCATCCTCGATCATGCGGCGCGCGCCGTGCCCGCCTTCCTCGGCGGGCTGGAATAGCAGGGTCACGGGGCCGGGGAGCTGTTCTTCATGGCTCTTCAGCCAGGCTGCGGCGGCCATCAGCGTGGCGGTATGGCCGTCATGGCCGCAGGCGTGCATGCACCCCGCGCGCCTGGAGGTCCAGGCCACCCCGCTGCTTTCCGTGATCGGCAGGGCGTCGATGTCCCCGCGCAAGGCTATATGACGGCCGGCGGCCTCGGGGGCGAGGGTGGCCAGGGTGCCGGTCTCGGCGCACACGGACCAGGGAATGCCGAGACGATCGAGCACGGACCGGACCGTCGCTGCGGTATCGTGCTCCTGCCAGGTCAGCTCCGGCTGACGATGTAGGTACCGGCGCAAACGCGTGGCCGCATTGATCCGGCCCGTCCAGCTCTGGTCAGACCAGTTGTGCTCCGGTTCGGCGACGGCCGTGGTGTGGCCTCTGTCCATGCTGGGACCCTAACACCCTATTACGACGTCACACAAGGAATTAACGGCCGGCGGTAAAGGGGTAGAACACCACTGGTGTTGCCGTACGAAGTGGGCACCATGGATCCATGGCCGGCGCGGCGGTTTTTCCCAAGCCGCTTAACCTATACAATTGGGTTTCGACTCTCGGGGCGCCCTCAGGGGCTGAGATGCCATTCGGCAAACCCGTGGAACCTGATCCGACTAGCATCGGCGTAGGGAAGAGTGCAGTGCCCGCCTTCCGTATTCCCTGCTGGTCTCCCTTGCATAGGAGGCTGCCAGTATGACCCACACCAATTCTCCTGACCGCGATGCCGTGGTCATTCCTCGCGAACCACTGCCCGCAAGCCGCAAGGTGTATGTCGGCAACGCCGCCGGCACGGTGCGGGTGCCGATGCGGGAAATCGCGCTCACCGACGGCACCAGCGCCCAAGTTTACGATACCTCCGGACCCTACAGCGATCTCGAGGTGGCGTTCGACATCCACAAGGGACTGCCCGATCACCGCGGCGCCTGGATCGCCGCGCGCGGCGACTGCGAACTGGAACCCAATCCCTATAACCGGCGCGGCAATGACAGTGCCGACCCCAACCACAGCGAGGCGCTGCAACGAGCGCCGTTGCGCGCCAGGCCGGGCCACAATGTCAGCCAGCTCCACTATGCGCGCCAGGGCATCATCACGCCGGAGATGGAGTACATCGCGCTGCGCGAGAATCAGGCCCGCGCGCTGGCCGGCACCGAGTTCGACAGCGCCGAGCGCGTCGCACGCCTGCGCGGCGATCCCCTGGGCGCGAACCTGCCCGCGGAGATCACGCCGGAATTCGTCCGCGACGAAGTGGCCGCGGGGCGCGCCATCATTCCCGCCAATATCAACCATCCGGAACTGGAACCGATGATCATCGGGCGCAATTTTCTGGTGAAGATCAATGCCAATATCGGTAATTCGGCGGTCAGTTCAGGCGTGGAAGAAGAAGTGGAAAAACTGGTGTGGGCGACCCGCTGGGGCGCCGACACTGTGATGGATCTCTCCACCGGCCGCCATATCCACGGCATCCGCGACCACATCATCCGCAACTCGCCGGTGCCCATCGGTACCGTGCCCATCTACCAGGCGCTGGAGAAGGTCGATGGCGTTGCCGAGGATCTGACCTGGGAGATCTTCCGCGACACCCTGATCGAGCAGGCCGAGCAAGGGGTGGATTATTTCACCATCCATGCCGGGGTGCGGCTGGCCTATGTGCCCATGACGGTCGATCGCGTCGCCGGCATCGTCTCCCGCGGCGGTTCGATTCTCGCCAAGTGGTGTATCGCGCATCACCAGGAGAGTTTCATCTATACCCATTTCGAGGAAATCTGCGAGATCATGAAGGCGTACGACGTCAGCTTTTCGCTGGGCGACGGGCTGCGTCCGGGCGCCGGCGCCGATGCCAATGACGAGGCCCAGCTGGCCGAACTCAAGACCCTGGGCGAACTGACCAAGGTCGCCTGGAAGCACGACGTCCAGACCATGATCGAAGGGCCCGGCCATGTGCCCATGCACCTGATCAAGGACAACATGGACAAGCAGCTCGACTGGTGCCATGAGGCTCCCTTCTACACGCTGGGGCCGCTGACCACCGACATTGCGCCGGGCTATGACCACATTACCAGCGGCATAGGTGCCGCCATGATCGGCTGGTTCGGCTGCGCCATGCTCTGCTATGTGACGCCCAAGGAGCACCTGGGGCTGCCCAACCGCGAGGATGTGCGCCAGGGCATCATCGCCTACAAGATCGCCGCCCATGCCGCAGATGTGGCCAAGGGCCACCCGGGAGCGCGCTATCGCGATGACCTGGTGTCCAAGGCGCGCTTCGAGTTCCGCTGGCGCGATCAGTTCAACCTGTCGCTCGACCCCGAAACCGCGCTCGCCTACCACGATGAGACCCTGCCCCAGGAGGGCGCCAAGGTGGCGCACTTCTGCTCCATGTGCGGCCCCAAGTTCTGCTCCATGCAGATCACCCAGGAGGTACGCGAGTACGCCAAACGCGGCATGGAGGAAAAATCCCGCGAGTATCGCGAGCGCGGCAGTGAGATCTACGTTCACCAGGCCGATTGAGATGCACGCGGCCATCGCCGGTGCCGGCATCATGGGCCGGCTGCTCGCCTGGCGGCTGGTGCGCGCCGGCTGGCGGGTGAGCCTGTTCGATCGCGATCCGCCGGAGGGCGGTGGGGCGGCGGCCTATACCGCCGCCGGCATGCTGGCCCCCTGGGCCGAGGTGGAGAGCGCCGAGCCGCTGATCCACCGCGTCGGCCTGTGCGGGCTGGCGCTATGGCCCGAACTGCTCGCCGAGCTGGATACGGATGGCGATTTTCACGCGCGCGGCAGCCTGGTGGTGGCACATGCCGGGGATCGGGCCGACTACCGTCGCTTTGCCGATGTGCTCGCCGCGCGCCTGTCCGGCGGCGAGCACTGCCGCCGCCTGCAGGGCGCTGCGCTTGCAGCCCTGGAGCCGGAGCTCGGCGACCGTTTTTCCGAGGCCCTGTATCTGCCTGGAGAAGCCTGGCTGGATCCGCTGGTGGTGATGGCCGCGCTGGCCCGCGCATTGCGCGGGGCCGGCGTTTCCTGGCAGCGCGCCGAGGTCACCGGGGTCGGTGCCGGTTACGTGGCGGCCGCAGGCGTGCGCCACGATTGCGACTGGGCTTTTGACTGCCGCGGGCTCGGCGCGCGCGGTGAAATGCCGGGTCTGCGCGGCGTGCGCGGCGAGGTGATTCGCCTGCACGCGCCGGAAGTGACGCTGCGCCATGTGGTGCGGCTCGTGCATCCCCGCTATCGGCTCTATGTGGTGCCGCGTCGCGGTGGCGAGTTCGTGATCGGCGCCACGCAGATCGAGAGCGATGACCAGGGGCCGATCACGGTGCGCTCGGCGCTCGAACTGCTCTCTGCGGCCTACAGCCTGCACCCGGGCTTTGCCGAGGCGCGGGTGCAGGCGACCGACGCCAACTGCCGGCCGGCATTCGACGACAATCTGCCGCGGCTGTTGGTGACGCCGGGGCTGATGCGCATCAACGGCCTGTTCCGCCACGGTTTCCTGCTCGCCCCGGCGCTGGCCGAGGCGGCCCTGGCCCGGCTCGAAGGCGGTGCTCCAGCATCCTGCGCGGAATTGTTTATCGAGGAGGTGCCGGCATGAATGAAGCTCAGATACAGGTGATCTGCAACGGTGCGCCGCGTACCCTGCCCGGCGCGCGCACCCTGGCCGAACTGTTGCCCGCCTTGACCGATGCCTGCGATTTTGCCGTGGCGGTCAATGAAGAATTCGTGCCGAAGAGCGCCTATGGCGCGCTGCGCCTGGCCGACGGTGACCGCATCGAACTGGTCGTGCCCATGGAGGGCGGTTGAGCATGTGGCGGGTGGCGGATGTGGAGCTCGACAGCCGGCTGCTGATCGGCTCCTCGCTCTATCCCTCGCCGCGGGTGATGCAGGAGGCGATTCGCGCCGCCGGGGCCGCAGTGGTCACCGTGTCCGTGCGGCGCCAGCAGGCCGGCGCGCGCGGCGGCGAGGATTTCTGGGCGGCACTGCGGGCGCTCGATGTGCGTCTCCTGCCCAATACGGCCGGCTGCCATTCGGCGCGTGAGGCCATCACCACGGCGGAGATGGCGCGCGAGCTGTTCGGCACCCACTGGATCAAGCTCGAGGTCATCGGCGACGACTACAACCTGCAGCCCGATCCCTTCGGGCTGGTGGAGGCGGCGCGCGAACTGGTCGCCCAGGGTTTCGAAGTCTTTCCCTATTGCACCGAGGATCTGGTGGTGGGCGAGAAGCTGGTCGCCGCCGGCTGTCGCGTGCTGATGCCCTGGGGCGCGCCCATAGGTACCGCGCGCGGGCTGCTCAATCCCTACGGGCTGCGCACATTGCGCGAGCGCCTGCCCGGGATCCCGCTGATCGTGGACGCAGGGCTGGGCGTACCTTCGCACGCGGCCCAGGCGCTGGAGTTGGGCTGCGACGCGGTGTTGCTCAATACCGCCATCGCCCAGGCCACGGATCCGGTCGCCATGGCTGCGGCCTTCCGCCACGCGGTGTTGGCCGGACGTCTCGCCTTCGAGGCGGGGCGCATGCCGGAGCGGGATCTCGCTCAGCCCAGTACGCCTGTGGTGGGTACGCCCTTTTGGCAGCAGCAGCAGTGAGTGCCGCCCGCCCCAGGGTGCTGGTGGTGGCCGGCAGCGAGGCGACCGGCGTCGCCGGCATCGCCGTGGATCTGCGGGTCATCGCCGCGCTGGGGGCGCATGGGGCGCCGGTGATCACCGCCAACACCGCGCAGCAGGCCGACGGCGGTGCGCGCAATGCGGTGGCGCCCGAGGTGCTCGACAGCCAGTTGGCCGCCGCCGCGCAGCTCGCGCCGGCCGTGGTCAAGACCGGATTGCTTGCCGATGCCGTCCAGATCGGGCGGGTGGCGAATTTCTGTGCCCAGACCGGTGCCTTGCTGGTCTGCGATCCGGTACTGAAGAGCACTTCGGGCATGGTCCTGACCGCCGACGATGCGCCGGCCGCCCTGCGCGAAACCCTGTTGCCCCGGGTGGCGCTGCTCACGCCCAACCTGGCCGAGGCCGAGGCGCTCACCGGCATCGCGATCCGCACTTCGGCCGACGTCGAGCGCGCGGCGCAGGCGCTGCGTGAGCTGGGCGCGGCGGCAGTGCTGATCAAGGGCGGACACGGCGCTGGCGATTTCAGCAGCGATTATTTGGCCAGTGCCGGGCAATCGTTCTGGCTGCACAGCCCCAGGTTGCCGGCGGCCAACCGCCGAGGCACCGGCTGTGCCTTCGCGTCCGCGGCGGCCTGTGCCCTGGCGCTGGGTTACGGGATAGCTGATGCCGTGGTGATAGCCAAGGCAGCGATCAACCAGGGGCTGCGCCAGGGCTATGCCTGTGGCGGGCGCCAGGGGCCGGTGCACATAGACCGCTTTCCAGATGCCGCCGAGGATCTACCGGCGCTGACGCCGGCGGCGGATTATCGCGCGCCGCTCCCGTTTCCCGACTGTAATGCGCCGCGCCTGGGGCTCTATCCCATTGTCGAGCGCGCCGCTTGGCTGGAGCGGCTGTTGCCGCAGGGCGTATCGACCATCCAGCTGCGGGTGAAGGATCTGCAGGGCGCCGAGTTGCGGGCGGAAATCCGCGCCGCCATCGCCCTGGCGCGCGTGCATCGCGCGCGGCTGTTCGTCAACGATCACTGGCGGATGGCCATGGAGGAGGGCGCCTACGGCGTCCACCTGGGTCAGGAGGATTTGCGCGACGCCGATGTCGAGGCGCTGCGCGGGGCCGGGCTGCGGCTGGGCATCAGCACCCACTGTCATTGGGAGGCGGCCCGCGCCCACGCCTTGCGGCCATCCTATGTGGCCTGCGGACCGATTTACGAGACCACCGCCAAGGCGATGCCCTGGGTGCCCCATGGCCTCGATGGCCTGCGTTACTGGCGGCGGCTGCTGTCCGGTTATCCGCTGGTGGCGATCGGCGGCATTGATGCCGCTCGCGCCCCTGGGGTGGCGGACACCGGCGTCGACGGCGTGGCGATGATTTCCGGAATTACCCAGGCGGCCAATCCGGAGGCGACCGCCGGGGCCCTGGCGGAGTGGCTCCATGCCCGCTGACACGTCTTTCAGTGCCCGCGAATGGCTGCGCTATGCGCGCCAGGTGCAGTTGCCGGAGATCGGCCCCGAGGGGCAGCGGCGGTTGCGCCGTGCCCGGGTGCTGGTGGTCGGCGCCGGTGGCCTGGGCGCGCCGGCGGCGCTCTACCTGGCCGGTGCCGGGGTCGGCCGGCTGACCCTGGTGGATGGCGATACGGCGGCGCTGTCCAACCTGCATCGCCAGGTGCTCTTTACCGAGAGCGATGTCGGCGCCGACAAGGCCCGGGCCGCCGCCGGTCAACTTCGCGCGCGCAATGGCGATATCCAGGTGACCGGCGTCGCTGCGCCCCTGACCGCCGGCAATGTCGACGAACTGGTCGCCGAGGCCGACCTGGTGCTCGATTGCACGGATCAGATGGCCGTGCGTTATCTGCTCAATGCCGCCTGCCGGCGCCACGCGAAACCCTGGCTGTTCGCCGCCGTGGACCGCTTCGCCGGTCAACTGGCCCTGTTTGATCCCGATGGTGCCTGTTTCCAGTGTCTCTATCCGGACCACCCGGCTGGTCTGCTCGACTGTGCCGCCGCCGGGGTGCTGGGCGTGGTGCCGGGGATGCTGGGTCTCCTGCAGGCTGGCGAGGCGCTGAAACTGCTGCTCGGCCTGCCCACCCCGAGCCGCGGCCACCTGTTGCTGTGGGATGCGCTCGGCCTGGAGCTGCGCCGCCTGCGCCTGCGCCGCGATCCAGACTGCCCCTGTTGCAGCACTGCGGGTCGCGCCGAACTGCCCAAGGCGCCGGGCTGTGCTGTCCCCGGCGCCGATTGGGAACTGCCCCCACCAAGCTTCGCCGCGGCCCTGGAGCGCGGCGATGGCGCGCTGGTCGATGTGCGCAGCGCGGCGGAATTCGCAGGGTTCAACCTGGGTGGCGTCAACATCCCGCTCGATGAAGTGATTGCCGGGGATCCGCGCCTGGGCGATCGCCCGCTGCTGCTGGTGTGTCAGAGCGGCGCGCGCTCGCGGCGCGCCGCCGAGCGACTGCGCGCCGCGGGTTGCGAAGCGGTGTTCAGCCTGCGCGGCGGCATCCTCGCCTGGTTGGAGGAGCACGACGCCCATTGACGGCTATCATGACGGCAACGATAACCAAGCCCCGGAGATGCCCATGTCTGCCCAGACCCTGGAATTCTGCACCACCCGGCTCGAGGGCCGGGTACTGACCGTCACCATCAACCGTCCGGAAGTGATGAACTCGCTGCACCCGGCGGCCAATTTCGAGCTGGAGCAGGTGTTCGATGCCTTCGCCGCCGATCCCGAGCAGTGGGTGGCCATCCTCACCGGCGCCGGCGACCGCGCCTTCAGCGCCGGCAATGATCTCAAGTTTCAGGCCGCCGGCGGCAAGCGCGAGCGACCGCGGACCGGCTTTGCCGGTTTGACCTCGCGCTTCGATCTCAACAAGCCGGTGATCGCCGCGGTCAACGGCGTGGCCATGGGCGGCGGCTTCGAGATCGCGCTGGCCTGTGATCTCATCATCGCCGCCGAGACCGCGGTGTTTGCCTTGCCCGAACCCCGGGTGGGGCTGGCCGCGCTGGCCGGCGGCCTGCACCAGCTGCCGCGCCAGATCGGCCTCAAACAGGCCATGGGCATGATCCTCACCGGGCGGCGGGTGAGCGCCGCGGAAGGCAAGGAGCTCGGCTTCGTCAACGAGGTGGTACCAGCGGCAGAGTTGCTGGATGCCGCGCAGCGCTGGGCCGGGCTGATCCTGGAGTGCGCGCCGCTGTCGATTCGGGCCAGCAAGGAAGCGGTGTTGCGCGGCCTCGACGAAGCCAATCTCGAACAGGCCATGGCCCAGCAGCTCGACAGCGTTGCTGCCATGTACCGCAGCGCGGATTTTGTCGAGGGGCCCAAGGCCTTTGCCGAGAAGCGCAAACCCAACTGGACCGGCAAGTGAGACGGACGATCGCATGGAGGCGGAGTGACAGAGGGTATGCGTGAGCGAGAGCGCATGAAGCAGGTCGGCGAGTTCTGGTTGCCCGCTATCGATCTGCGCTGGTGGAGCCATTGGGGCAAGACCCGGGGCAAGACGCTGGTGCGCTTCCGGCCCTTCGTGCTGTTCGAGGACAAGCCCGGCAAGGCGGAGCGCAATTGGCAGGTCGGGGAAACCCACGGAATTCTGCTATCCTTGGGTGCGCATCAAATGGACCGTATCGGTGTGCGTGGCAATGATTGGTTATACGGTTTCGATGAAGTTCAGGTTTCGCCTCTGTAGCTCAGCTGGATAGAGTAACCGGCTTCGAACCGGTTGGTCGGGAGTTCGAATCTCTCCAGAGGCGCCAATTGCTCCGAGTGGCTCATGCGTCCGCCGGGCTGGCTGTACGTGGCTTTGGTCATCGACGCGTTCGCCCGGCACATTGTCGGTTGAGGTTGACAAACAGCCGATGAAAATGGCGGCGGCGACCCAGAACAAAGTCGGCTCCAGCCGCCCCCGACCGCTTCTATGCGAGGGGCTTCCATGCGAGGGCTTCCATGCGACGGAAAGTCTCTATGTTCCTGTATCAGGATTGCCTGGCCCTGAGCATATCGTCCCTGGATTCCACCGGTAGGCCTTTGGCCTTCCATTCCGGATAGCCGTCTTCCAGACGCTCGGCCTTGAGGTCCTTTTCCCGCAATCGGGCGACGGCATCAAAAGCCAGTACGCGACGATCTCCTGGTCCTTGTCGAGTTCTTTCAGCCGTTGTTCCAGTTCCGCCAGCGGAATGTTTACCGCCCCGGGCCCCTGGCCGGCGGCATACTCTTCGGGCGGGCGCACATCCAATGCGGTTACCAGCCCTTCACGGACCCGAGACAGCAGCTCGTGTCGCGACACGGGTTGCTGGCTATCCTTCCAGGTACACAAATCAGAGCCGTCTTGGCCACCAGCGAGGACAGAGGATGGAGATCAACGAATTCGTGCTGGCCAATGAGGCGCCCATTCGTATGGGTTGCTTTTTTGGCATGCTGGCAGTGATGGCCCTATGGGAGGTGCTGCTGCCCCGGCGCGCCCTGACCGTATCCAAGACCGTGCGCTGGACGAACAACCTGGGCCTGGTGTTCTTCAACAGTTTCCTGTTGCGACTGATCTTTCCCGCTGCGGCGGTGGGCATGGCGGCCTTCGCCAGCAGCCTGGGCTGGGGTATCTTCAATTATTACGAGACGCCTTTTTGGCTGGCGGTGGTGGTATCCGTGGTCGTCATGGATTCCGTCATCTACCTCCAGCACGTCATGCTGCATGCGGTGCCCGCCCTGTGGCGGTTGCACCGCATGCACCACGCCGACCTGGATTTCGATGTGACTACCGGCGCGCGCTTTCATCCCATCGAGATCATCCTCTCCATGCTCATCAAGTTCGCCACCATCGCGGTGCTGGGGCCGCCGGTGATTGCGGTGGTGGTCTTCGAGATACTGCTCAACGCCACCGCCATGTTCAACCACAGCAACGTGCGTCTGTCACTGCGACTGGATAGCCTGCTGCGCTGGATTGTGGTCACACCGGACATGCATCGCGTGCATCACTCGGTGGAAGACGACGAGGCCAACAGCAACTTCGGCTTCAATCTGCCGTGGTGGGACCGGTTGTTGGGCACCTATCGCGATCAGCCGCGCGCCGGTCATATCGGCATGACCATCGGCATTCACAAGTATCGCACGCCCAAAGATGTATCCTGGGCTCCGGGCATGCTGCTGCTGCCGTTTCGGGGCAAGATCAGCGACTACGCCATCAACCGTCGCCAGTGGGGTGACGGCAGCTCAGTGGAGTGATGGCAATGAAGAGCAGATTGCTGCGCCTGATCACCCGGCAACCGTGGTTGCCGGCACTCGCGGCGCTCCGGCCAGGCTACCGTCCGCATAGTCGCATGGCGCCTGCTCGATTTCGGCGCTGGGGCTCATGACGAAGAGGCCGTAACTGCGATGGGTTCGTCGAGCGGTTTGCCGGAAGCAGCCGACCCGCACGCCGGGCCTGCTTGCGCCAGTTGTACAGCGTTGCTGCGCAGATGCCTTCCTCCTCGGCCAAGGACGTGATCGTTCGATTGTGCGGGGCGGCAGAAGCTTCCGCCAAGTCGTTCTGGTGCGGAGCTTGCGAATGCAAGCGAGGGTGTAAATAATTCTGTGTAACCACCCAAGCCCATTGGTTACTGGTAATCGGCAAGCCAGTCACCAAACTCAATCATAAATCGGTTCAGAGCCGGCTTCCAGTTCCTGATTGGTATCGTCCATTTCTTCGCAGCTGCCTGGATCGCGAGATAGACCACCTTCATTCATTGCCGAGTCATCGGTGGGGAAGATCTTTCGCTGTTTTATCGCCTTGCGAATCACGCTGTTCAGAGACTCGATCGCATTGCTGGTGTAAATCACCTTGCGGATTTCCGACGTGTAGACCATCTGACTACGAAGGCCTAAGATCATCTACTCAGGAAGGGCATTTGTCCTTCCTGTACTCCCGCAAGTCACGACTACTCCTGCAAATAACGAAGTTTCACAATGTTTCATTCGATTTTCGATTACTGCTTCAATTTGATCATAGGAAGGGAGAAGAACGATGGATAGCAGCTCCGTTATGGCAACACTGGGCATGCAGCTGCCCAAGATCCTCGGCGCGGTCGGCCTGCTGATCGCAGGGTGGCTGATCGCCGTAATCGTAAAAGCCGGCGTGCGCAAGGCGCTGGCTCTGCTCCGCGTGAACGAGAAGGTCAACGGCGAGCGGGAAGAGCAGTCCCGCTTGAACATCGAGAACCTGGTCGCGGGAAGCTCGTTCTGGATCATCATCCTGATTACCGCCATCGCCGTACTCGAGGTTCTGGGCCTGGAGCTGGTATCGGCGCCGCTCAACAGCATGGCCACGCAGATATTCAACTACCTGCCGCAATTACTTGGCGGTGTGGTTCTGATCATCGCGGCATGGCTGATTGCAACGGTCGTGAAGATGCTGGTGGACAAGACGCTTTCGTCCACCCGTCTGGACGAAAAGCTGTCGCAGCAGGCCGATATCACTCCCATGAGCCGAAATGTGGCCACCGCCATGTACTGGTTCATCATCCTGCTGTTCCTGCCGGCCATCCTCGGCGCCCTGCAGCTGGGCGGCCTGCTGGATCCGGTGAAAGACATGGTCGACAAGACCATCGGCATCATCCCGAATATTTTCGCGGCCGCTCTGGTCGGGGTGGCAGGCTGGTTCGTCGCCAAAGTACTCCGTGACCTGGTGAGCAACCTGCTGCTCGCCGCCGGCCTCGATCGGCTCGGGCAGAAAGCCGGTCTCAAGGAAACCGTCTCGCTCTCACGTCTGACCGGCATTATCGTGTTCATCTTCGTGTTCATTCCGGCGCTGATCGCCGCGTTGAACGCCGCGAAGATCGAGGCCATCTCCGGCCCGGCCACGGACATGCTGGCCCTGATCATGAACGCCATTCCCAATATTTTCGCGGCCGTTCTGATCATCCTGATCACCTACTACGTGGCACGCCTGGCGGCCAGTCTGCTGGTGAATCTGCTGGAAGGCATGGATTTCGACGCCATCCCGGAAAAAATCGGCATTGGCCAGGCCTTTGACGGCGAGTTGACCGCCTCGAAACTGGTCGGTCGCATCATCGTCTTCTTCGCCATGCTGTTCGCCGCCGTCGAGGCCGCCAACCGGCTGGGCTTTATCGAGGTGCGGGAGATCGTTTCCCTGTTCATCCAGTTCGGCGGGCAGATACTGCTGGGATCGGTCATCCTGGCCGTCGGTGTCTGGCTGGCCAACCTGGCTCACCAGGGAATCCTGCGGGTCAGCGGCGAACAGTCCAGGGCCATGGCCGGCCTGGGCCGCATTGCGATACTGACCCTGATCGCGGCCATGGGCCTGCGTGCCATGGGCATCGCCAACGACATCGTCATCATTGCCTTCGGTCTTACCCTGGGCGCGGTCGCCGTCGCGATCGCCCTGTCCTTCGGACTCGGCGGGCGCGAAGCCGCAGGCAGGCAGATGGAACATTGGCTGAGCAAACTGCGTAAATAGCACGGGCTTGCCTTTGCGGCGAAGGAACCCCTGCCCGGCAGGGGTTCCTTGTTTTTGGTTCGGGTTTTAATCAGGCTTGTATGCACTCGATGAAATTTTCCCTGTATCGTCCGCTCCTGCTATGTGTCGTCGTGTCGCTGGCCTGCGCTGCCTGCGACCCTGCCAACGATAGCCAGAAACCGACGCGATCCCTGCAGCAAATCAGGGATTCCGGCAAGCTGGTCGTGCTGACACGCAACGCCCCGACGACCTGGTATCTCGACCGCAATGGAGAACCCGCCGGCCCGGAATACGAAATGGTCGAGGCCTATGCTTCCACCCTGGGCGTGGAGGTCGAGTACAAACTCAAGCCTACGGTCAAGTTGATCCTGAAAGGCATCGAGAATGCCGAGGGCGATCTGGCGGCGGCCGGCTTGACCATTACCCAACCGCGCCGGGAACGTTTCCGTTTTGGCCCTGCCTATCAGGACGTCACCCAGCAGGTGGTGTGCCGGCGCGACAGTGTCCAGCCGGAGTCCATCGAGGAGCTGGCGGAAATTGAATTGAAGGTAATCGCGGACAGCAGTTACAGCGAGCGGCTCGAGGCATTGCAGAAAAAACACCCGGATCTGAAGTGGACGGAAAGCGAAACGCAATCTACCGAACAGCTGCTTTACCAGGTCTGGAAAAGAGAACTGGAATGCACGGTCGCCGATTCCAATATCGTGGATATCAACTACCGTTATTTTCCGGAACTCATCGCTCCTTTCAACCTGAATCGGGCCCAGTCCCTGGGCTGAGTGATGTCCGTGGGTCGAAAGGATCTCCAGGAATCCGTCGAGGACTGGTTCGGGCCGTACAGGAGCAGCGGTCGTCTTGCCAATATGCAGGAGACGTACTACGGCTTTTTCCAGGTTTTCGATTACGTCGACGCCCGGCGATTCATGCGGCGCATCGACAGCCGTTTCCCGAAGTACCGCGAATACTTCCGCCAGGCAGCGGAAAAATACGATCTCCCGCCGCTGTTACTGTCCGCCCAGGCCTACCAGGAATCGCACTGGCGCGCCCGCGCCCGCGGCCCGGCCGGCGCCACGGGTATCATGATGCTGACCCTGAACACGGCCGAGGCCATGGGGGTAGAGAACCGGCTCGATCCCGTGCAGAGCATCTTTGGCGGGGCAAAGTACCTGTCGAGACTGAAGGACCGCTTTGACAAGGCGGTAACGGAACCGGACCGGACCTGGCTGGCGTTGGCGGCTTACAACGTCGGCCGGGGTCATCTGCATGATGCCCAGAAACTGGCGCGGGAACAGGGTCTCAATCCCCATCGCTGGCGGGATATCAAGCAGGTTCTCCCGCTGCTCGCGGACAAGCGCTATTACCGCCGTCTCAAATACGGCTACGCCCGCGGCACCGAGCCGGTGCGCTACGTCCGGCGCATCCGCGAGTATCAGCACATCCTGGAGAACGAACTGAAGTAAATGTGCAAGCTTCCCCGTCAGGGCGACAGTTCATAAGCAGCGTTTTCGGCGGATTGTAGACGGGCCTCGACCGGCGTCAGGTCGTCCAACGCATCGTGGGGGCGCTCCTCGTTGTACTCGGCCATCCACAGTAGATGGCCTCCCGGACGTCATCGAGGTTGACGAACAGGTGCTGATCGAGCAGTTCCTCCCGGAAGGTTCGATTGAAACGTTCGATATAGCCGTTTTGGTTTGGCTTGCCGGGCTGGATGTATTGGATCGTCAAGCCGGCCTGCTGGGCCCGGTTAACGAAGGCTTCGCCCAAGAACTCCAGGCCGTTGTCGGTGCTCAGCACTTGCGGCAGGTCACGCTCGCTCCGCAGCCGCTCGAAGATGCGGATCAGTCGCTCAGACGTGATCGTGTGTCGACCTACGGTGCCGGGGCAGGGCTGCCGCTCCGCATGCCGCGCACGGCAGCGCGCTCGAAGGCGGGCGCCGGGGTGGTGCCGGTGAAGTGACAGTGTGATCCGGCTTGAATAGGCCGAGCGCCGAGGTGCGGGCAAGAGCTTCCCTGGCCGTCGATCTCGCGCGAGCTCTTCCACCCTGGGCATCGCCGGTATATTCCGGTTGATAACGGGAAAGGCGCCCTCCGATCGCAGCGCGGCGCTTGGCGACATTGCCGTTCCCGGCTTTCCTGTCACCTGGATTGTGGCCCGCCAGCTCTGGGGGCGATGCCCGGGTTCCGGTAACTCAATGGCGCTGACCCGGCAGACTTCGGCCGCGGCCGGGTCCGCTATACTGGCGGCGGAAAACCGAGGGCGCGTAGCTGGCTATGAATCTGGCGGATAAACTCATCATTGCGATTTCCTCACGGGTGCTGTTCGACCTTCGGGAGAGCCATGAAATTTACGAAAAACAGGGCATTGCGGCTTATTCCGAATATCAGATCGCGCATGAGGAGGAGGTGCTGAGGCCCGGCGAGGCCCTGCCTCTGGTGCAAAAGCTGCTGCGCATCAATGAATCGCTGCCGGCGGGCAAGGGTGTCGAGATCGTCCTCTTGTCACGCAACTCGGCGGATACCGGTTTGCGGATCTTCAATTCCATCGAACACTATGGCCTGGATATCTCCCGCGCTGCCTTCTGCGGTGGCCGCAGCCCCTATCGCTATGTGGGGGCCTTTGGCTGCGATCTGTTTCTTTCCACCCACGCGGATGACGTGCGCAGCGCCCTGGAGCACGGGGTCGCGGCTGCGACCCTGCTACCGTCCAGCCAGACGCTGAACGATACCGATGAAGTGCGCTTCGCCTTCGACGGCGATGCGGTGCTGTTTTCCGACGAGGCCGAGCGCATCTTTCAGGAGCAGGGACTGGAGGCTTTTGCGGCCAGCGAAAAGGCCGCCGCACGGCGGCCCCTGAGCGGCGGGCCGTTCAAGAACTTCCTGCTCGCGCTCCATCGGCTGCAGGCGGAGTTTCCTCCGGGAACCGGTCCGATTCGCACCGCCCTGGTGACCGCCCGCTCGGCACCGGCCCATCAGCGGGTGGTGCTGACCCTGCGCGACTGGAATATCCGCATCGATGAGTCTCTGTTCCTGGGCGGTCTCGAGAAGGGCGAATTTCTGCGCGCCTATGGCGCCGATGTGTTCTTCGACGACCAGCAGCGCCATTGCGATTCGGCCAGCGGGCATGTCGCCACTGGCCATGTTCCCCACGGTGTCACCAATCGCGCCTAGCGGCCCACTAGTCGGCGCCCTCGTTCGATACGCTGCCGGTGGCGGGCCACTGGCGGGGCTCTCTATGTTTGAACGCTATGTTTGAACGGAATATGTAATTGTGTTTTTATGCAATTACCATGAGCGCTGGGACGTGTTGGGCCGGGGTCTATGAAGCTGCAGCAGTTGCGTTACATCTGGGAGGTTGCCCATCACAACCTCAACGTATCGGCCACCGCGCAGAGCCTTTATACCTCCCAGCCCGGGATCAGCAAGCAGATCCGCCTGCTCGAGGATGAACTCGGCGTGCAGGTCTTCGCGCGCAGCGGCAAGCATCTGACGCAGGTCACCCCGGCCGGCGAGGAGGTGTTGCGTATCGCTGGGGAGATCCTGGCGCGGGTCGATACCATCAAGCAGTTGGCCCAGGAACACAGTGCCCCCGATCGCGGCAGCCTGTCGATTGCCACCACCCACACCCAGGCCCGCTACGCCCTGCCGCCGGTGATCGAGACGTTCATCGCCAGGTACCCGGGGGTGTCGCTGCACATGCACCAGGGCACGCCTCTGCAGATTTCCGAGAAGGCTTCCGAGGGCAGTGTGGATTTCGCCATCGCCACCGAAGCGCTGGAACTGTTCGGCAATCTGCTGATGATGCCCTGCTACCGCTGGAATCGCTGCATCCTGGTGCCCAGGGATCACCCCCTGGCGGCCAGTGGGGAGCCGAGCCTGGAAGAGGTCGCCGAGCATGCCATCGTCACCTATGTATTCGGGTTTACCGGCCGGTCGAGGCTCGACGAGGCCTTTCACGCCCGTGGCCTGAAGCCCAGGGTGGTGTTCACGGCGACCGACGCCGACGTCATAAAGACCTATGTGCGGCTCGGCCTGGGCATCGGCATCATTGCCCATATGGCCTATGAGCCCAGGCTCGACAGTGACCTGGTGGCCCTGGATGCCTCACACCTGTTCGCGCCCAGTGTCACCAGCATCGGTTTTCGCCGCGGTACCTTTCTGCGCGGGTTCATGTACGACTTCATCGAAGGCTTCGCCCCCCATCTGACCCGGGAGGTGGTGGATCACGCCGGCGGCCTGTCGACGCGGGACGACTTGGAGACCTACTTCTCGCAATTCGAGCTGCCCATCTATTGAGTACGCTACAGGCAAAAAAAGCCCCGCTGGCGCGGGGCTTGTTGGCTGGTGGTGGCGGCGCTGAGGCTCAGGACTCGATATTGACCGCGTGCAGGCCGCATTCCTTCTTGGTCGCCTCTTCCCACCACCAGCGGCCTTCGCGCTCGTGCTGGCCGGGGCCGACCGGGCGGGTGCAGGGCTCGCAGCCGATGCTGAGGAAGCCGCGGTCGTGCAGTTCGTTGTAGGGCACCTGGTTGTCGCGGATATAGCGCCACACCTGCTGGGAAGACCAGTGCGCCAGCGGGTTGAACTTGGTCAGGGTGCCGCCTTCGCGGGCGAAGGCTCTGTCGTCCTGGATCACCGGGATTTCGGCACGGGTATTGGGACTCTGGTCCTTGCGCTGGCCGGTGATCCAGGCGTCCAGCCCGGCGAGTTTGCGCCGCAGCGGGCCGATCTTGCGGATGCCGCAGCACTCCTTGTGACCATCCCGGTAAAAGCTGAACAGGCCCTTTTCGCGCACCAGGGCCTGCACCGCTTCGGCCTCCGGATACATGATCTCGATGGCGATGCCGTAGTGCTCGCGGACGCGGTCCATAAAGCGGTAGGTCTCGGGGTGGAGGCGCCCGGTATCGAGGGAAAACACCTGGATGTCCTTGCGGATCCGATACGCCATGTCGACCAGCACCACGTCCTCGGCACCGCTGAAGGAGATCGCGATATTGTCGAACTGCTGCAGTGCGTAGCCGAGAATGTCCTGCGGCGCCTGGTTGGCGAGGCTGGCGTCGATATCGACGAGATCGAGTGCCTGGCTGCCCATAGCTGTGCTCCTGCTCTACGTAGTTTAGGAGTGCAGCCTAGCAAAGCCCGGACTTGCTGAAAAAGAATAAAGCGTCATATTTTTATAAGGAAAAACTCATTCTGGGCCGGTCTTCAGGGTCTTCAGGGTCTTCAGGGTCTTCAGGGTCTTCAGGGTCTTCAGGGTCTTCCCAGCGCAATCTCCGCCGCCTGCGGCAGTACTTCGTCGATCAGCTGCCGACTGTGTTCGAGCAGTTCGGCGTCGCTGCCGGCCAGCGGCCGGAGGATGAACTTGGCGATGCCGTGCTCGGCGTAGGCGGCGATGGTGGACAGGATTTCTGTCCTGCCCACGGCGATCAGATGGCGGAGATCGACATCCGGGAGGGCGGTGCGGAAACGGGCGAGTTCCCGCTGGCACACCGCGTCGTCCCGGGAGCCGAAATACACGAAGAACCCGGTGCCGAAGTGTTCCGGGTCGATCGAGCGCCCCGTCTCCGCGAGCGCGGCGACGATGCGGCGTCGTGTGCGGCCGGCGCGCTCCGGAGGCTCCAGACCTGCCTGCCAACCGGTGCCGAAACGTGCGGTGCGGCGGATCGCCGCCGCGCTGCTGCCGCCGATCCACAACGGCAGCGGCTGCTGCACCGGCAGGGGACTGATCACCGCCTTGTGGTAGCGGTGATACTCGCCGGCGGTGCTTACGCGTTCGCCGCGCCAGAGCCGGGAGATGATGTCGAGTGCCTCATCCGTGCGCCGGCCGCGGCCGCGGGTTTCGCGGCCGGTGGCCGCCCATTCGGGCGCCGTATCGGTGCCAATGCCGAAGGCCGGCAGCAGGCGGCCGCCGCTGAGAAAGTCGATGGTCGCGCACTGCTTGGCCAGCACCAGGGGATCGCGCAGCGCCACCGAGGCCACATTCATACCGAATTTGAGGCGGCGGGTGGCGCCGGCGATGGCGGCCAGCGCGGTCATGCATTCCAGGAAGGGCTCCTCCGACACCAGGCGGTCGGTCTGCCACAGGGAGTCCACGCCGCCCGCTTCGCAGAGCTCGACCCAGCGCCAGAAGTTGTCGGTCTCCTGGAACGGAAACCGTGCCATGCCCAGGCCGACGCCGATGCCCATGGCCTAGAACCCGAAGCGGTCGGCGGCGAAGGCCGCCAGGGTGGCCTCCGGCGCGGCGCCGGGCAGGGGGGCGATGATCTGGGTGTGGATGCCTGTCTCGGCATCGGCGGCGATCCGCTCCCGGCATTCCTCGGCGCTGCCGATCACCGCGATCTCGTCGACCATGGCGTCGCTCAGCGCGCCCGCGGTGCGCTGTCGGTCGCGCGCCGCCCAGCCGGCGGCGATCTCTGTGGCCGCCTGCGGATGGCCGGCCCAGTCGAGGAAATGGTTGTAGACCGGGTTGGCGTAGTAGGGCGCGAAGGCGGCGCGGAAGCGCTCGCGGGCGGCGGCCTTGTCGTCGGTGACCAGCACCATGGCGCGGTTGACGACTTCCACCGAGCGCCAGTCCTTGCCGGCCCGCTCGGCCCCGATGCGCAGGTGATCGAGGATCTTCGGCAGCGCCGTACGCGGCCACAGATTGATGATCACCCCGTCGCCAACTTCGGCGGCCATCTCGATCATTTTCGGCCGCAGGGCGGCGAGATAGATGGGCGGCGGCTCGGCCAGGGGTTCCTGCCGGTAATTGCGGCTGCGCAGGCCGTCGCGGTCGAAATTGGTCTTTTCGCCGCGCAGCATGGCGCGCACCAGCAGGGCGGTATTCCGCACCCGAGTGAGGGGCTTGTCGAAGTCCACGCCATGCCAGTCGATCATCATGGTCTGGCTGGAGGCGCCGAGCCCGAGGACGAAACGCCCGGGCAACAGTTGGCCGAGGGCGTTGGCCGTGGCCGCGAGCACCGCGGGCGTGCGCGTGAACACCGGCGTCACCGCCACCCCGATGCGCAGGCGTTGGCTGATGCCGGCCAGCGCAGCGGCGGTGGTCAGCGCGTCCGGAGCGCCGGCGTCGGCGAACCAGGCATCGTCATAGCCGGCAGCTTCGGCCCAGCGCACACGCTCCAGGGTGTCGGCGACCCTGGGGCCGGCGGGCAGGGTGACGGCAATGCGCTTGGGCAAGGTCATGGGCGGGACTCCTCCGCTGGTCAGTCTGACATTTTGCCGGGGCCGGGCTCAACCGGTAAGCTTGATCGATTACTCGGAGGAACTATCGATGGCGGAGCTCACGCCGGTCCGCAGTGGCCACGAATTCGACGAAGACGCGCTCGCCCGCTTTCTGGCAGAGCAGGTAACAGGCTTTAGCGGCCCGTTGCGGGTGCAGCAGTTCGAGGGCGGGCAGAGCAATCCCACCTTCATGCTGGAGGCGCCCTCCGGCCGCTACGTGCTGCGCAAGCAGCCACCGGGCAAGCTGCTGCCCTCGGCCCATCAGGTGGATCGCGAATACCGGGTGATGAAGGCCCTGGCCGACACCCAGGTGCCGGTGCCGAAGATGCTCGCGCTCTGCGAAGACCCCGCGGTGATCGGCACCAAGTTCTATGTGATGGAGGCGATGGAAGGGCGGATTTTCGAGCGCACCCTCATGGAGGAGGCGCCGGTGGAGCAGCGCCGTGCCTTGTGGCGCGATCTGGTGCGGGTGCTGGCGGCCCTGCATGCGGTCGACTACCAGGCCGTGGGCCTGGGCGACTACGGCCGGCCGGGCAACTACTACGAGCGCCAGGTGGCGCGCTGGAGCAAGCAGTATCAGGCCGCCAGAACCGAGCAGCTGGACAGTATGGAGCGGCTGCTGGAGTGGGTGCCGGCCCATATTCCGCCGACCGGCCCCACCTGCATCGCCCACGGCGACTACCGGGTGCAGAACATCATGTTTCATCCCACCGAGCCGCGGGTGGTGGCAGTGCTCGACTGGGAACTGTCGACGCTGGGTGACCCGCTGGCCGACCTCGGTTATCTGTGCATGGAGTACAACGCCGATTTTTCCGGCGAGGCCACCCTGAGACGCCCCGCGGCGGAGCTTGCCGAGTTGGGGCTGCCCACTCAGGAGGAAGTGCTCGACTGGTATTGCGCGGATTCGGGCCGTACGCGGATCGATGACTGGGCGTTCTATGTCGCCTACAACCTGTTCCGCTCCGCGGCCATCGTGCAGGGGGTCTACAAACGCGGCCTGGACGGTAACGCCAGCTCGGCCAAGGCGCTGGAGTACAAGGACGAGTGCCGCAACCGCGCGGATCGCGCCTGGGTCATCGCCCGTGCCATGGACGCCGGTTAGCGCCGCGGCGATGGCCGGAGATCGCCCCCTGCAATGTCTCTACCCCGAGCCCGGAGCGCGGCCGCTGGCGGGTCTCTATCTGGATCCGGGATGGCGCGCGGCGGCCCAGGCGGGCCCCGAGGGCTGTTTCGTGTATGCCAACTATGTGGCGAGTCTCGACGGCCGCATCGCGGTTGCGGCTGGCGCCGGGGAGCCCTTGCAGGTGCCGGCGGCGATCGCCAACGCCCGGGACTGGCGCCTTTACCTGGAGCTGGCGGCGCAGGCCGATGTGCTGCTGGTCAGCGGCCGCTATGTGCGCGAACTGGCGGCCGGGACCGCCCAGGCGGACTTTGCCCTGGGCGAGGATGCGCCGGCCGACCTGCTCGAATTCCGCCGCTCCCTGGGGCTGGCGTCACGGCCGGCGATTGCGGTGTTGAGCGCCAGCCTGGAGCTGCCCATTGAGCCCCTTGAACGGGCGCGGAGACAACGTCGCGTACTGGTGTTGACCCGGCGGGGAGCATCGACGCGGCATCGGCGAGCGTTGGCCGCGGCAGAGGTAGAAGTACTCGATATAGCGGGCCGCGAGCAGGCCGTGGGTTTGCTCGCCGCGCTGGCCGGACGGGATCTGCGGTATGTGTACGCGGTCGCCGGACCCGGGGTGCTGCGCACCCTGGTCGCCGCAGATCGCCTGAACCGCCTGTACCTGACCACGGTGTTCCGGCTGCTGGGCGGCGATGCTATCGCCACCCTGCTGCGCGGCGATGCACTCCAGCCCCCCACCCGGTTCCGACTTCGCGAGGCCTATCTCGATCAGTCCCCGGACGTATCCGAACCGCCGCAGCTGATGCAGGTCTTCGACGTCTCCCGGGTTGTCTGAAGCCGCTGACCCCGTTGGACGGCGCGACAATCAAGGTGAGAACAGCGCCGGTCACGGCAAAAGGTTCGCCTTCACCGGCATGCTCGTGCAACATCCGGGCTAGCCCGGATTTTGCACCAAGGTAGGTAGAAAAACGGCGGAAGGTCCTTGAAAATAAGGGTGTCGAGACCTCAAGGACAAGAACCTCCGCCGTGACAAAAT
>CAJXRS010000024.1 GCA_913060555.1 uncultured Gammaproteobacteria bacterium
GGCTCGGAGATGTGTATAAGAGACAGGTGTCATTGGGTGGGCGGTGCCTTACCGTCTGGCCGTGGCTGCCGATGGCGGTCACGGCCGCGGCCGCCACCCCGGACTGGGCGAGCAGTTCCATGGCCGCCGCGGCGAAAAGCTCGCCGAGGCAGCGATCGGTCGCCCCGAGCAGGTCGATGGCGTCCCGGTCAGCCATACCTCCGGTGTGACGGCCTCCGGGGTGACAGAGCGCTGTCAGGTCAGCGCGTAGCGCTGCAGGAAGGGGGTGGCTGTGAGAGGCCAGCAGGCGGATCCGTTCGGGGCCCAGTTCGACCAGCGCGGCATCGATCGCGTCCATGCTGGTGCCCGAGATCAGGCCGATGAAAAGCCCGCTTTCAGCGCTGGGATCCGGTTTCAATCGCCGAGCGCCAAGGGCGCGGCCTGGCTGTCCAGTTGTGCGAGCAGGGTCTGGGTCCCGGCGGTGAAGTCCGCCCGCAGGCGGGTCGGGATGGGTTCGGCCTTGGGCAGTGCGACGGTGCGCGGGTTGCGATGTACCCCGTCGACCAGAAATTCGTAATGCAGGTGGGGGCCGGTGGCGTAGCCGGTCGAGCCCACGGTGCCGATCACCTGGCCCTGCTTCAGGGTCTGGCCGACCTTGACCAGACGTTTGTGCAGATGCAGGTACTTGGTGGTGTATTGGGTGCCGTGCTGGATCACCACATAGTTGCCGTTGGGGCCCGTATGGCCCGCGCGTACCACCTTGCCGTTGCCGGCGGCGTAGACGGGGGTACCCCGGGATGCGGCGTAATCGATGCCGTTGTGCGGGCGCACCGTCTTGAACACTGGATGCAGGCGCTTCGGATTGAAGTTGGAGCTGACCCGGGTGAAATCGAGCGGGGCGCGCAGGAAGGCCTTGCGCATGGGGCGGCCTTCCGGTGTGTAATAGTCGGCCGAGCCGTCCGGGGCGACGAAGCGCACCGCGGTATAGGTGGTGCCCTGGTTGGTGAAGCGGGCGGCGAGGATGTCGCCGTTGCCGATCTTGCGGCCGTCGAGGAATTTCTCCTCGAAGAGTACGTTGAAGCTGTCGCCGTCGCGCAGATCCAGGGCGAAGTCGATGTCCCAGGCGAAGATGCCCGCCAACTCCATGATCTGGGCGTGGGACAGGCCGATGGCCTCGGCGTCCACGAACAGCGAGGAGCGGATGGTGCCCGAGCGCGCCACCGCCGCCCGCTCGGGCTCCGTGACCAGGTACTGGCGCGCAAAGCCGGCGTCCGGCCCCAGGTACTCGTACAGGTAGGTTTCCGTCGGCGACGGCGAGTACCTGAGCTTGTCGAGCGTGCCATCTTCACCGAATGCGACCGCCAGGGTCTCGCCGATATGGAGCCTCGCCAACGCCTCGCTGTCGGCGTCCGCCGAAGTCACCGCATAGACGTCGCCAAGGCCCAGCGACAGGCGGCGAAACACGCTGGTCAGGGTGTCGCCGCGGCGCACTCGCTCCTCCCGCCAATCCAGGTCGTCGAGCACGCCGGTCGCCGGCGCGTGCCCGGTGTCTTCGGCGCTCGGGAGCTGCGGCCGCGAGTCCAGATTCAGGGGGATTTCCATGACCACCCGCTTGGCCTCCACCCGCTCGGAGGGCAGCAGCACCAACAGCATCGCGATCAGCACCGCCACGGTAGTGGCGGCAGCGAGATGACCCTTGGGAAGATTGGCTAGCAGGCTCGGTAGTGCCGCGAGCGCGGCTGGTAGCTTGTGAAATTGCATGCGCGGGTCGTTTGTTCGGAGGCCTAGGTTAGAGGCGGTGAACTTATCGCAAAACGACCTCCAGTGGAACCGCCAGTACTGTCTAATGGCACACGAACCCGCACGGCGGGTGTGATTGCAGCGTGAAGTGAGCCTGAAGGCGGTTTGTGGCCTGGGGTACTTTGGAGGAGCAGCGTGGCCCACTAGAAGCTGGCCGCGCGTCAGTTCGCTATCGCGGCAGATCGCCCGCCACGAATTCCTCCAGAGAGGTCTGCGCCAGCACGCGCTCGGCGCGGCCCAGCACTTCGAACAAGTGGCCGTCGACCGCCTGCATGCTGAAAAACACCAGCGAACCCCGGGGCCCGGCGAACTCCATGTGCGCCTCGCCGCCGGCCTTGCGGGCGTAGTCGCCCGGGTTGCGCACCTGGTGAACTTCCCGACCGGCGACGGTTTCCACCGTGTGGTGTTCGCCCTCCAGTACCAGTGAAGTGGTGGCGCCGAGGTGGCGGTGGAAATGGCAGTAGGCGTGCGGCGCCCACTTGCCCAGGAAGTCGACGGTCTGGGTGTCGGGTGACCAGCCCAGGATGCGGATGGCGTAATCAATGGGGTATTCGAAGCGCGGGTCGGGGCCGAAGTGCAGCCATTCGCCGCTGTCGGCCGGAAGCTGGGTTGCGGGAGTCGAAGTGGTCATGGGCAGAACCTCTGCTAAGTTTTGCGCTCGGGCGGATGTGGGGTTGTCGGCCGCGGCGGGGCGACCGGAGCCGCCTGTGACGCCGACAGGTTTCATTGAAGCAATGTGCCACCAGCGGCGCAAGGCACGCCTCTCGGGTGCCGTCCGGGCGCCGATTCAGACCTATTGGTCACGATTTAACAATAGTTAAATCAATGAGTTATGTTATCTCGGAGCCGCGGGTCAAGGTGGGGGATAAAAATTGTTGTCGCGGTGCTGAACTTTCCGGATCCACGGCCGGTCTCAAGCCGTGCAAGCCAACTCTCTTGTTGTGTTGAGCGACCGGTAACCTCCCCCTCTAGGTGATCCGGTCAATCCATTGAGCGGCGTCATTTGACGCCGTTTTTTTTGTCTTGCCGCCCCGCCAGGGTTCAGCCCGCTATCGGTTACAGCGCGCGGACGCGAATCACGCCCTCGACCGCGGTGATCAGGTCGAGGATGCATTGGTCGAGAGGCTGGTCGACATCGATGATGTTGTAGGCGAAGTCGTCGCGGCTCTGGTTGACCAGGTCGATGACGTTGTTGTTGCAGTCGGCAATCACCGCCAGCACCTTGCCCAGCACCTTGGGCACATTGGCGTTGGTGAAGGTCAGGCGGTAGCCTCCATTGCGCACCATGCGGGTGGCGGGGAAGTTCACCGAGTTGCGGATGTTGCCGTGCTCGAGAAAGTCCATGAGTTGATCGGCGGCCATCACCGCGCAGTTTTCTTCCGCCTCCGCGGTGCTGGCGCCGAGGTGTGGCATGGCGATCACGTCAGGGCGGCCGAGCAGAGCCGGGATGGGGAAATCGGTGACGAAGCGGCCGAGCTGGCCGCTGTCGAGGGCGGCGATCACGGCCGGGGTGTCGATGATCTCCTCGCGGGCAAAGTTGAGCAGCACGGCGCCCGGCTTGAGGCTGCGCAGGGTGTCCGCATTGATCATGTGACGGGTGGAGGCCAGTGCCGGGACATGCAGGGTCACATAGTCGGCGCGCGCCAGCAGGCTCTGCAGGCTGTCCATCTTCTCGACGCTGCTGGACAGCCGCCAGGCGGCTTCCACGGACAGCGCCGGGTCGTAACCGACCACCCTCATGCCCAGTTCCAGCGCCATGTTGGCGACGATGGCGCCGATCGCGCCGAGGCCGACCACGCCCAGGGTGCGGCCCTGGATCTCGCAGCCGGCAAAGCGGCTCTTTTCCTTCTCCAGCAGGGTTGCCATGGCCGCATCTTCGGTGATGTCGGTCAGCCCCTGTACGTAGCTCATGCCGGTGAAGATGTCGCGCGAGGCCAGCAGCATGCCGGTGAGCACCAGTTCCTTGACCGCGTTGGCGTTGGCGCCCGGGGTGTTGAACACCACCACGCCGCGCTCGCTGTATTCGGCGACCGGGATGTTGTTGACGCCCGCGCCGGCGCGGGCGACGCCGAGCAGGGTAGCGGGGATTTCCTGGCCGTGAAGCTTGTGGCTGCGCAGGACGTAGCCTTCTGGCTCCTCTATGTCCGGCCCGATCTGGTAGCGGTCGCGCGGAAAGCGTTCGAGTCCCTTGCTGGAAATCTGGTTGTAGGTGCGAATCCTGAACATCGGTCTCCCCTAGGGTCGGGTCGCCGGCCGGGCCGGCGCGGCGGGTTCGAATCAGCCCCGGCTGTTTTCATGGGCCCAGATGAGCCAGGGCATCAGGGCTGCCAGGTCTTCGGTCTCCACGGTGGCGCCGCACCAGATGCGCAGGCCGGCCGGCGCGTCCCGATAGGCGCCGATGTCGTAGGCCACGTGCTCGGCTTCGAGCAGCTGGGCCATGCGCTTGACCGCGGCTTCGGGCAGGTCGACCGTCAGGCAGACGCTGGTGTTGGAGCGGATTTTCGGATCCGTGGCGAGAAAGTCGATCCAGTCGTTGGCGGTGACGAAGTCCTCGAGCACCGCCAGATTGCGGTTGGAGCGGGCGATGGTTTCCTTGACCCCGCCGATCGCGCGCACCCAGTCGAGAGCGTCCAGGTAGTCGGCGACGCACAGCATCGAAGGGGTGTTGATCGTCTCGCCCCGGAAGATGCCCTCGATCAGCTCGGCGTTTTTGGTGAGGCGGAAGATCTTGGGCAATGGCCAGGGCGGCCGGTAGCTCTCCAGGCGGGCCACTGCACGCGGGCTCAACACCAGCATGCCGTGCGCGCCTTCGCCGCCGAGCACCTTCTGCCAACTGAAGGTGGCGACATCGAGCCTGTCCCAGGGCAGGTCCATGGCAAACACCGCCGAGGTGGCGTCGCACAGGGTCAGCCCTTCCCGCTCGGTGCTGATCCAGTCGCCATCCGGAACCCGGACGCCGGACGTGGTGCCGTTCCAGGTGAAGACGATGTCGTGGCCGGGATCGGCGCGGCCCAGGTCCGGCAGTTCGCCATAGGGCGCCCGGTAGGTGTTCACCGCATCGAGTTTCAGCTGCTTGACGATATCCGTTACCCAGCCCTCGCCGAAGGATTCCCAGGCGAAGACGTCCACCGGGCGGGGCCCGAGCAGTGACCACATGGCCATTTCCATGGCGCCGGTATCGGAGGCGGGCACCACCCCTACCCGATAGTCCTCGGGCAGGCCCAACAGCTCGGCGGTATCCCGGCAGGTGCGCAGCAGCGCCGCCTTGCCCAGCGCCGAGCGATGGGAGCGGCCCAGGGTCGCCGGGTCGAGCCTGGCGAGGTCATAGCCGGGCCGCTTGCTGCACGGGCCGGATGAGAAGTTCGGGTTGCGGGGCTTGCGCGTGGGCTTCATCCGGGTCTCCGCTGGCGGCCTTCCCTGGGAAAAGGGCGGGCAGTTTACTGGGCTTCGGCGCCCGGCGAAAGGATGGCTGCCGGGCCGGCGCCTGTTGTGGGGCGCGGCGGCGCCGGTTATGGTGGGGCGAAACGGCAGCATATGGGGGTAGCGATGAGCAAGACATGGCAACTGGGGGCCAGCGACCTGCGGATCTCTCGACTCGGTCTCGGCTGCATGGGCATGTCCGAGTTCTATGGTCCGGCCGAAGACGCGGAATCGATCCGTACCCTGCACGGTGCCCTGGAGTTGGGCGTGAACTTCTTCGACACCGCCGACATGTACGGCAGCGGCCGCAACGAGGAACTGTTGGCCAAGGCCTTCCAGGGGCGTTGGGATGAGCTGGTGTTGGCCACCAAGTTCGGCATCCTGCGCGGCGAGGATGGCAGCCTGGCCGGCGTCTGCGGGCGTCCCGACCATGTGCGCCAGGCCTGCGACGCCAGTCTCCAGCGCCTGGGTGTGGACACCATCGATCTCTATTACCAGCACCGCGTCGATCCCGAGGTGCCCATCGAGGACACCGTGGGTGCCATGGCCGATCTGGTGAAGGCCGGCAAGGTGCGTTTCCTGGGCCTCAGCGAGGCCGACGCCGGGCAGATCCGCCGCGCCCACGGGGAGCATCCGATCACCGCGCTGCAGACCGAATATTCGCTGTGGAGCCGGGATGCCGAGGGCGACATTCTCGACACCTGCCGGGAGCTGGGTATCGGGTTTGTCGCCTACAGTCCGCTGGGACGGGGCTTTCTCACCGGGGCAATCCCGGATCGCGAGGCGCTGGATCCCGGGGATTACCGGCTCCATTCGCCGCGCTTCCAAGCGGAGGCCCTGGCGCAGAACCGGGCTTTCGTCGGTCTGGTGGAGGATATCGCCGCCACCAAGGGCATCACTCCGGCCCAGGTCGCGCTCGCCTGGGTGCTGCACCAGGGCGATGACATCTTTCCGATCCCGGGGACCCGCAAGCTCGGCCGCCTGCGCGAAAACCTCGCCGCGATGGCGGTCGAATTCAACGCCGCCGAGCTCGCCGACATCCGCGCTCGCCTGCCGACTGCGGTGGGCGGGCGCTACTGAGTTGCCGCCCGGCCCGGCCGGCCAACGCGCGGTGCCGCTGCGCGCGCTCGTCCGGGGTGGCTGTCTTCTGCTTGTCAACCGCGGGCGGTCATAATGGCCGCCGCCAAAGTGAGCCGTGGTCGTGGACTCTGATCAGCGCAGACGGGATCTATTGAAGCAGGTTGCCCAGCTGGTGGCCGAGCGCTGGCCGGGTGACGAACGGCCCCTGGTGCAGTCCTTTGTCGAACACTACTACGGCCATGTCGCCAGCGCGGATCTGACCGAGCGCAGCGCCGCCAATCTGTACGGTGCCGCGCTGTCTCACTGGAGCCTGTTCAGGCGCCGGCCGCGCGGCGAACCCCGGATCCGGGTGTACAACCCCGACCCGGAGCAGCACAGCTGGCAGTCGCTGCACAGCGTTGTCCAGATCGTCACCGATGACATGCCCTTTCTGATGGATTCGCTGACCATGGCCTGTAACCGGCTGGGTCTCACCGTCCACCTGATCGTGCATCCCACACTGTGCGTGGCCCGCGACCAGGATGGGGAGGTGACGGCGATCACCGACTGCGGGCAGCCCACGGATGCCGGGCTGCATTTCGAGATCGATCGCCAAGAGGGCACCGACCGTCTGGCTCAGATTCAGGACGAGATGCTCGGGGTGCTCGGCGAGGTGGGCCTGGTGGTCGGCGACTGGCCGGCGATGTGCGCACGGGTCGAGGCGGTGATCGACGAGCTGGGCGCCGCGCCGCTGGCGGCTGCCGACCGCGACGAGGCCCAGGCGTTTCTGCGCTGGCTGCTGGACGACCACTTCACGCTGCTGGGCTATCGTGCCTACGAATTGGTGGCGGCCGCTGCCGAGGGTGATACCGCGTTGTGCGAAGTGGCCGACTCCGGCCTCGGCATCCTGCGCCGGGACAGCGGCGGCGGTGTCTCGCAGAGCTTCGGCGCTCTGCCCGAGCCGGTGCGCGCCCGGGCGCGATGTCCGGAGCCGCTGATCCTTACCAAGACCAATCAGCGCGCGCAGGTCCACCGCCCCGCCGCCATGGACTATGTCGGCGTGCGGCGCTTCGCCGCCGACGGCCAGGTGATCGGCGAGCACCGCATCCTGGGCCTCTACGGTTCCTCTGTGTACTACCGCGATCCGCGCGTCGTGCCGGTGCTGCGCCGGAAGATCGAGGCGGTGCTGGAGCGCGCCCGCCTGCCTGCGGCCGGCCATGACTATAGGGCGCTGGTGAACATCCTCGACGGCTATCCCCGCGAGGAACTGTTCCAGATCGACGTCGATACCCTGTATCGCATTGCCCTGGGAATCCTCCATCTCCGCGACCGCCAGGCGGTGCGCCTGTTCGTGCGCCCGGATCCCTTCCAGCGCTTCGTCTCCTGTCTGGTCTATGTCCCGCGCGAGAGTTACAACACCGCGATCCGCCGGCGCATGGAGCAGGCGCTCAAGGAGGCCTATGCCAGCGACCAGTGCGAGTTCGCGGTCAATCTGTCCGAGGCCACCCTGGCGCGGGTGCACTTCACGGTGCGCATGCCGGAGCGCCAGATTCCGGAGGTCGACGAGCGCGCCCTGGAACTGCGTCTCGCCCGCGCGGTGCGCGACTGGGCCGATGACCTCCATGATGCGTTGCGCGAGCACTGCGGCGAGGCGCGCGGCAACCGCCTTCATGTCCGCTACCGCGACAGTTTCAGCGCCGCCTACCGCGAGGACACCCTGGTGGGCGCGGCGGTGCACGACATCGAACGGATGGAGAGCCTCCAAGGCGGGAAAACCCTGGCGCTGATGCTCTACCGCCCGCTGGAGGCGGCCGCCGATCGCCTGCGCCTGCGGCTCTATCACCGCGGCGGCCCCATTACCCTGAGCGCAGCCCTGCCGGTGCTGGAGAATCTGGGTGTCGAAGTGCTGGAAGAGCATCCCTACCAGCTGCGCCTCGCCGACGCTGATGACCAGCGCTGGATCCATGATTTCGGATTGCGCTATCCACAGGCCGGTCGCGAGCTGGACCTGGAGCCGGTGCGGGAACTGTTCGAGCACGCCTTCGGCGCGATCTGGCACGGCAGCGCGGAGAACGACCAGTTCAATCAGCTGGTGCTGACCGGCCGCCTGACCTGGCGCGAGACCGCCGTGCTGCGTGCCTACTGTCGCTACCTGCGCCAGGCCGGTTCGCTGTTCAGCCTCCAGTACATGGCCCAGACCCTGGTGCGCAACGCCCGCATTGCCCGGTTGCTGCTGCGCCTGTTCCACAACCGCTTCGATCCCGGGCGCGTCGAGACGCGGCGCGCCACGCGCATTGCCGAACAGCTCGAACTGGCGCTGAACGAGGTGCCGAGTCTCGACGAAGACCGCATGCTGCGGCGCATCCTCGCGGCGATTCAGGCCACGGTGCGCACCAACTTCTATCGCACCGGGGATGCGGGGAGGCCGTTGGTCTATCTCAGTTTCAAGCTGCTGCCCGGTCAGATTCCCGAAATGCCCAGGCCGGTGCCGGCCATGGAAATCTATGTCTATTCGCCGCGCACCGAGGGCGTACATCTGCGCGGCGGCAAGGTGGCGCGGGGCGGCCTGCGCTGGTCGGAGCGCCGGGAGGATTACCGCACCGAGGTGCTGGGCCTCATGAAGGCGCAGCTGGTCAAGAACGCGGTGATCGTGCCGGCCGGCGCCAAGGGTGGCTTCGTGGTGCGCAATCCGCCGGCGGACTGGGCGGCGCTGCGCGCCGAAACCCAGGACTGTTATCGGATCTTTGTCCGCGGCCTGCTCGACCTGACCGACAATTACCATGGTGGCGCGGTGGTGGAGCCCCCGCAGGTGGTGCGCCACGATGATGACGACCCTTATCTGGTGGTCGCCGCCGACAAGGGCACCGCGACCTTTTCGGACCTCGCCAACGAGGTCGCCGCCGAGTTCGGCTTCTGGCTGAGCGACGCCTTCGCTTCGGGCGGCAGCCACGGCTATGACCACAAGCGCATGGGTATCACCGCCCGCGGTACCTGGGTGGCGGTCAAGCGGCACTTCCGGGAGATGGACCGGGACCCCGACCGTGAGCCCTTCACCGCGGTGGGTATCGGTGACATGTCCGGAGATGTATTAGGTAACGGTGTGCTGCTGTCGCGCCAGCTACGCCTGCTCGCCGCCTTCGATCATCGGCACATCTTCATTGATCCGGACCCGGACCCCGAGGTCTCCTTCCAGGAGCGGGCACGGCTGTTCGCGCTGCCGCGCTCGAGCTGGGACGACTACGACCGCGCCCACCTGTCGCCCGGCGGCGGCATCTACCCGCGGGCCGCCAAGGCGATCCGGCTGACACCGGAGGTGCGCCGCGCGCTCGCGATCGACGCCGACGAGCTGACGCCCGCCGCGCTGGTCCAGGCGCTGCTGCGGGCGCCGGTCGACCTGCTGTGGAACGGCGGTATCGGGGTGTTCGTGAAATCGGCCCAGGAGACCCATCTCGAAGTCGGCGATCGCGGCAACGACGGCGTGCGCATCGACGCCGGGCAGCTGCGTTGCCTGGTGGTTGGCGAGGGCGGCAATCTGGGTATTACCCAGCGCGCGCGAATCGAGTTTGCGCTGGGCGGGGGGCGGATCAATACCGACGCCATCGATAATGCCGGCGGCGTCGATTGCTCGGATCACGAGGTCAATATCAAGATCCTGCTCGATGCCGCCGTGGAGGAGGGGGAGCTCACCAACCGGCAGCGCAACCGACTGCTCGCCGAGCTTGCCGACGAAGTGGCGGAGCTGGTATTGCGCAACAGTTACCGGCAGACCGGCGCGCTCAGCCTGATGGTGGCACAGGCGCCGCGCCTGCTCGGCGAACAGGCGCGCCAGATCCGTGCCCTGGAGGCCGACGGCCGCATCACCCGCGAGCTCGATGGGCTCCCGAGTGACGCCGAGATCGAAGCCCGAGCCGCCGCCGGCCTGGGGCTGACCCGGCCCGAACTGGCGGTTTTGCTCGCCCACGCCAAGTTGCAGCTCGACGAAACGCTGACCGAGACCGGGCTCGCCGACGAGGCCGGCTTCGAGACGATCCTGGAGCGCTACTTTCCGGAACGGCTGGCGGCGCGTTTCGGTGCCGGGTTGCGCCGTCATCGCCTGCGCCGGGAAATCATCTGCAACGAAATGGCCAATGAAGTCCTCAATCGCATGGGCGCGGGTTTCGCGTTCCGGCTCGCCGATACCGAGGGGGTGGCCACCGCGGACGCCATCCAGGCCTACTTTGCGATCCGCGATATCCACCGGCTGGAAGCGCTCTGGGAAGCCATCGACACGCTCGACGGCCAGGTGGCGTCCGGCACCCAAATGGAGATGCAGCTCGCGGTGCTGGATCTGGCCGAGATCGGCGTGGCCTGGCTGCTGCGCAACCTCGGGGAGGGTGCGGCGATCCGCTCCGCCGCCGGTCATCTGCAGGCTCAGGCAAGGGCCCTGGAAGCGGTACTGGAGGGTGTGCTGCCGGAAGCCGAGCGCCAGCGTCTCGCGGAGCGCGCCGGCGCCCTGGTCGGCAAGGGGGTGCCGGATGCCCTGGCTACGCGCATGGCGCGTCTGGAGCCTCTGGCCGCGGCGCTGGACATCGCCGCCGTCACCGATCGGACCGGCGTGCGTCTGGAACGCACTGCGGCTCTCTACTTCGAGTTGGCCCGGGCCCTGGGATTGACCCAGCTGCAGGCGGCGCTCGACCACTATGCGCCGCGCGATCTCGCCGAGGAACGCTGTCGCGCCGGTCTGCGCGAGGACTGCGCCCAGCATCTGTGCAGCCTGGCGGCGACCGCCGCTGCCGCCGACCGGCACGGGCGGACCCCGGCGGAGTGGATCGATGACTGGCTCGCCGGCCATGGTGGTGCGCTCGCCCGCCTGTGCCGGACCCTCGCCGAACTGCCCGCTGCGGGTGCCGGGCTCGCGCAACTCACAGTGGCGGTTCAGGATCTCAAACAGCTGGCCGAAAGCAGCCGGCGCGGGGGCGGCGGGCACTCCCCGGCGGCACTCGGGGGCGAACAGGCGGAGGCCGGCGCGGCGCGCAGCGGGTGACGCGGTTTTCGGCGCTGCGTATGATGTTGCACCTTTCTGGACCAGCCCTTCCAGCATGCGGGTAGAGCAACCGAGCGCTGCCGCTCCCCTGGTCGTCGCCCACGGCCTGTGCAAGCGCTACGGCGAGCAGTGGGTGGTGGACGGCGTCGACCTCGAGGTGCGCCAGGGCGAATTTTTCGGACTGCTGGGACCGAACGGCGCCGGCAAGACGACCATATTGCGCATGCTGCTCGGGCTCACGCCGCCCGACGGCGGCGAACTCCAGGTGCTGGGCGAGCCCATCCCGGCGCGGGCCCGGGAGGCGCGGACCCGGATCGGCGTGGTGCCCCAGTTCGACAGCCTGGATCCGGATTTCACCGTGCGCGAGAACCTGGTCACCTACGCCAGCTATTTCGGGCTGCGCGGCAAGGATCTGGCGCCGCGCATCGCCGAACTGCTAGCGCTGGCCAACCTGGAGGGCCGCGAGGACACCCCGATCGCGGCCCTGTCCGGCGGCATGAAGCGTCGCCTCACCCTGGTGCGGGCGCTGGTCAACGAACCCCGGTTGGTGGTGCTCGACGAGCCCACCACAGGTCTGGATCCCCAGGCCCGGCACCATATCTGGCAGCGGCTGCGCGAACTGCGTGACACCGGCACCACACTGATCATGACCACCCATTACATGGAGGAAGCCGAGCGCCTGTGCGATCGGCTGGCCATCATTGACGCCGGCCGGGTGCTCGCCAGTGCTTCGCCGCGGACCCTGATCCAGGCCCATATCGAGCCTCATGTCATCGAGTTGCTGGATGCCCCGGGCCGCGCGGCGGGCGAAGTCCTGGCCGCCCGAGGTGCCGGGGTGCGCGCCTACCGGGCCGGGGATCTGTTGCTGCTCTATACGGCGACGCCCGGCGCGCTGCTCGAGGAACTGGATGCCGCCGGTCACAGGTACCTGCACCGGCCGGCCAATCTCGAGGACGTCTTTCTCAAACTCACCGGCCACGAACTGCGCGACTGACGTAGATGATCGCTCTGCCCCGCCCCAGCTTCCGCAGCCTGGCCGTCTGGCAACGCAACCTGCGCGTGTGGCGCAAGATGTTGCTGCCCTCGATACTGGGCCATTTCGGAGAGCCGCTGCTCTATCTGCTGGCTTTCGGTTATGGCTTTGGCCGGCTGGTGGGCGATCTCGGCCAGCTGTCCTATGTGGCTTTTCTGGCCTCGGGCATCATCTGTTCCAGCGCCCTGTTCACCGCGAGCTTCGAGGCCATGTATTCGGCATTTACCCGAATGGCCAACCAGCAGACCTGGAATGCGATGCTCAACGCACCCCTGGTGGTCGACGATATCGTGCTCGGCGAGGTGCTGTGGGCGGCGACCAAGGGTCTGATGAGCGCCATGGCCATCCTCCTGGTGGCCACCGCCATGGGCCTGGTGGCGGACTGGCGCGCGCTCTGGGCGCTGCCCGTGGTGGCGCTGTCCGGATTCACCTTCGCCGCCTGCGCCATGGTGGTTACCGCCTTTGCTCGCAACTATGACTTTTTTCTCTATTACTTCACCTTGATACTGACCCCCATGCTGCTCACCGGCGGGGTCTTCTTCCCCCGCGAGCAGTTTCCCGAATGGTTGCAGGGACTGACCTATGTGCTGCCGCTGCCCCATGCCGTGGACCTGATCCGACCGCTGCTCACCGGCGGCAGTCTGCATCAGCCCTGGCTGAACCTGGCGGTGGTGGTCGGCTACGGGCTGGCGGGGTTGATCTCCGCCACCGCGCTGATCCGCCGGCGCATGATCTGCTGAGCGGAAAGCCGGGATCTGTTAGGCTCGCGGAAGTCGTTCATTGGCGGGGAGGAAGCGGTATGAGAAGTCGTGTGGCGTTGGTGGCCTTGCTGGCCCTGGGTAGCGCGCAGGCCGCGGAACTGGAAGTGCCGGTGCATGCCGCGCAGGCGGATGGCGTGGGTGGGCCGCTGGGCAGTATCACCATTCGTGAAACCGAATACGGCTTGGTGTTCAGGCCGCGCCTGGAGGGGCTCAGTCCCGGATTGCACGGCTTTCATCTGCACCAGAATCCGGCTTGCGGCCCGGCGGACAAGGACGGTGCCGCGGTGCCGGCCCTGGCCGCGGGCGGCCATCATGATCCCGCCGGTACCGACCGTCACGGCACGCCCTGGGGAGACGGCCACCTGGGCGACCTGCCCCCGCTGTTCGTCGCCGCGGACGGGACCGCCGATCAGCCGGTGCTGGCGCCCCGGTTGCGCAGCCTGGATACAGTGGCGGAGCGCGCGCTGGTCATCCACCAGGGCGGAGACAACCACGCCGATCAACCGGCGCCCCTGGGCGGGGGCGGCGCGCGGGTCGCCTGCGGAGTGGTCGGCGGCTGACCCCGGAGGTTCAGGCTTGAGTACGGGCCGCTTCCAGCGCTTCCTCGGCGTCGACCCAGTCGCTTTCCAGGTTTTCGCAGCGCTGGCGCAGCGCGCCCTGGCGACGCAGTAGCTCCTGGAGCTGCGGGCGGGCTTCCGGCGTATAGAGTTCCGGGTCCGCGAGTTGCGTCTCGATGTCGGTCAGCTCGCCGCCCAACCGGTCCAGCTCCGCCGCCAGCCGTGCCGCGCGGTCGCGCAGCGGGCGCAGTTCGGTGCGCCGCTGCGCTTCGCGGCGGCGTTGCTCGCGGCGCCCAGCGGAGGGAGCGCACGGGGCCTCCTGCTGCTGTGACTCAAGGCCCCGGCGATAATCCTCGAGGTCGCCGGCAAAGGGCGTCACTCTGCCGTCGGCCACCAACCAGTAACTGTCGACCGTGGTGGCCAGCAGATGGCGGTCGTGGGACACCACCACCAGGGCGCCGGCATAGTCCTGCAGCGCCAGGGCGAGCGCGGCGCGCATGTCGAGGTCGAGATGGTTGGTGGGCTCGTCGAGGAGCAGCAGGCCCGGCGCCCGCCGGGCGAGCAGTGCCAGCACCAGGCGCGCCTTCTCGCCGCCGGAGAGCGGTGCCACCGGTGCCGTGGCGCGATCCCCGGTGAAACCGAACCCCCCCAGAAAATCGCGCAGCTGCTGTTCCGCAGCTGTCGGATCCAGGCGCTGGAGGTGCGTCAGCGGACTCGCGTCCGGGTCCAGCTGTTCCAACTGATGCTGGGCGAAGTAGCCGATCTGCAGCCGGTTGCCGGTGCTGCGCTCGCCGCGCAGTGGCGCCAGGCTGCCGGCCAGGGTCCGGATCAGGGTGGACTTGCCGGCGCCGTTGGCGCCCAGCAGGCCGATGCGGTCCCCCGGGGCGAGCTGTAAGGAAACCGCTTCCAGCACGGCGTCGTCTCCGTAACCCAGTGCGGCGTCGTCCAGGGTGAGCAGCGGATTGCCGGGCGGCTCCGGCTCGCGGAATTCGAACCGAAACGGATTGGCTGCCTGCACCGGGGCGACCAGGCGCATCCGCTCCAGTGCCTTGAGCCGGCTTTGTGCGGCCCGCGCCTTGGTGGCCTTGGCGCGAAACCGATCGATGAACTGTTCCATGCGGGCGATCGTCTGCCGCTGTTGTTCATGAGCGGCCTGCTGTTCGGCGAGGCGCGCCGCGCGCTGGCGCTCGAAGTCGCTGTAGCCGCCCCGATAATGGTGCAGGCGGCGACCTTCGATATGCAGCACCTCGCCGATGACGGCGTCGAGAAAGTCGCGGTCGTGAGAGATGACCAACAGGGTGCCCCGATAGCCGCGCAGCCAGTGCTCCAGCCAGACCACGGTTTCCAGGTCCAGGTGGTTGGTGGGTTCGTCCAGCATCAGCAGGTCCGAGGGGCACATCAGGGCGCGCGCCAGCCCCAGGCGTACCCGCCAGCCCCCGGAGAATTCGACGGCCGGCCGCTGCTGGTCGGCGGCGCCGAAACCCAGACCGGAGAGCAGGCGGGCGGCACGGGCCGCGGCGCTGTAGCCGTCCGTCTGGCGATAGTCCTCGTGGGCGCGGGCGATGGCGGCGCCATCGCCCCGGGACTCGGCGCGCTGCACATCGCGCTGCGCCGCCCGGAACCGGGGGTCGCCATCCAGCACCAGCTCCAGGGCGGGCCGGTCGAGGTCGCCCAGGTCCTGTTCCATGTGGGCGATGCGCCAGTCTGCCGGCATCGCCACCTCGCCCGTGTCCGCGCTCAGCTCGCCGCGCAGGAGGGCCAGCAGGGAGCTCTTGCCGCTGCCATTGGCGCCGATCAGTCCGATCCGGTGGCCGTGAAACAGGGTCGCGCCGGCATGTTCCAGGAGCAGCGCCGTGCCGCGGCGCAGGCTGACGTCGGTAAGCTGGATCAAGGTCGAAAACTCCCTGGCCGCCGCCGGTCCGCGGCGAGCTCGATGTTGCTCCGGGTCGCGGCCGGTGGCGTTGGCTTACTGGCTGGTTGAACCTTCCCGCTGCGCGGCTGCGGCGCCGTGCGCTGCCCGCTGTCCGCTCCCTCGCCGGTCTAGCCGATGGGTCTCGGTCGCTTCCCGCCGTGCGCTTCGCATCCGGCCGTACTCGCGACGTTTTTCAACGCGCAGCCTGGTGGCTGCCGAGTAGCGGGCCGAGGGCGGCGGCGACCCGATCCGGGGCGCAATTCAGGTACAGCGACTGGTGCAGCCATCGCGGATCCGGGTAGTAGGAGAACAGGAATTGTCCTTCCTTCAGGTTCTCGACCACCCGGTTGATGATGTTGGGGCGCACCGCCGGACAGCCGTGGCTGCGGCCGATCCCGCCCTTGAGGTGGATCCAGATCGGATCCACGTATTCGGCGGCGTGGATCACGATCTTGCGTTTGCGCGCCAGATCGTTGATTCCGGGCTCCAGACCGTCGAGCCGCAGGGAGTAACCGAAATTGCCGTAGTAGGTCTCTGCGGTGCGGAACAGGCCGAGGCTGGACTGTCGGCTGCCCAAGCGATTGGAAAACTGGGTGGGCCGCTCTTCTCCGGAGCCGCGGCCGTGCGCGACATGGTCCTCGACCAGCAGGCGGCGGCGCTCCAGGTCGAAGATCCACAGCCGCTGCTTGCTCGATGGCAGCGAAAAATCGATCACCGCAAGCCGCCGTGCCGGTTCCAGGCCGCCGCGGACCGCGCAGTTCATTGCGCCGACCGCTTTGCCGAGTACGCCGCGATCGAGCGCCGGAGCGGCGCGCGCCAATGCCCGAACCAGGACTTCGGCGCTGTTTTCCGCGGCGTACAGCGCCGTCGGCGCCAGGCACAGGATCGACAGGAGCAGGCGTGACAGGGCGGCCACGGGATGGGTCTCCCAGGGACATGGGTCGGCGAAACTGTATCAGGAGCGGCCCCGCAGCTGAACCCGGCGCGCGGCCTTTCCGCGCAGCTTTGCGGTGGCCGGCGCACAGGTGCCGGGCCGTTGTCGGCGGCAGGAATGGTGCCGGAAAGAGGATTCGAACCTCCGACCAACGCATTACGAATGCGCTGCTCTACCGAGCTGAGCTATTCCGGCGGGAATCGGGAAAGTCTACTGTTCCGGCGCTGCGCTGTCACCGCCTGCCGCGGCGCGTTTCTCCCGCTCCAGTGCGATCAGGTGGTCGGCGACCGTCAGCATGCCCTCGTGGCCCCCCGCCATGCGTGCAGTGATCCGGTATTTGCCGTCCACAATCATCTCTGGGGTTCCGGAGATCTGGTAGCTGCGCTGTCGGGCGTCGGCCTGACGTACCGCACTGTTCACACCGAATGAGTTGAAGGTCTGGTGGAAGCTGTCCGCGTCCACCCCATGGTCGGCAAAGATCTCGGCGATGGCGTCTTCGCTTGCCAGCCGGTTCTTTTCCAGATTCATGGCATCGAACAGGGCTCGGTGCAGTTCGTCGAGCACCCCCAGTGCCTTGGCGGTGTAATAGGCGCGGGCATGCAGTTCCATGGTCGGGTGCCAGATCGCGGGGCTGCGGGTCAGGACCACATCGTCGCCGAGTCCCGCTGCCCATTGTTCGAGATGGGGTTCGAAGGTGAAGCAGTGGCCGCAACCGTACCAGAACACTTCCGCCACCTCGATTTTCTCGGGGGTTGCGGTGCGCACCGGTGTATCCAGCACCTGGTAGTGCTTGCCGGCTACATACTCGGCGGCGGTGGCTGGAAGCGCGGCGGCCAGCACCAGGAGGGCGGTGAAAAGGCGGGCGGCTGTTGGCATGGCGTTGAGTCTCCAGGTACGCGGCAAGGGCGGCGGAGTTCGCTGTGCGCCGCCGCAGGCGGTGGACCGCCGCCGGTGGCGAGAGTTCCTTTATTTGAGTCCGGCGATGTAATTGGCGACCGCGGCGATCTCCTGATCGTTCATGCGTGCGGCCACGCCGCGCATCACGGCATTGTCGTCATTGGTGCGCGCACCCGGCCAGGATTTGTCGTGGGCGCCGTCGCGGAAGGCGTGCAACTGCTTGGCGATATAGTCGGCGTGTTGACCGCCCAGCGCCGGGTAGCCGGCCGGGGCGTTGCCATTACCCACCGGGGAGTGGCAGCCGGTGCAGGCGGCCACACCGGTTTCATGGTTTCCGCCGCGGTAGATCTTCTCGCCCAGGGCGAGCGAATTCGGATCCTCCTTGGCACCGGCCCAATGGCGCGGCTGGCGCGCGTAGTAGGCGGCGAGGTCGGCCAGGTCCTGGTCCGACATGGCGTCCAGTTGCCCGGTCATCTCGGGGATCTGGCGCTGTCCGGATTGAATGTCGCGAAGCTGCTTGAGCAGATATTTCTCGCCGATCCCGGCGAGATTGGGAAAGTTGGGCGCGGAGCTGGCACCCTGGGGACCGTGGCAGGCCGCACAGGCAGCGGCCTTGGCCTCTCCGGCGGAGGCGTCGCCGGCGGCTGCGGGGGTCTGCGCGAAGCCCAGTGAGATCAGGGCGGACAGGCACAGCAGGACTTTTCTGGTCATCTTCAGCTTCGCTCGATTTGGCTACAATGGACGTCCGCGCGACCGCGGGCGGGCCGAATTATATACCAATCCCCGCGTGCTCTTGGGTGAGGCTGCGGCCGGTACCCAGCCGAATTGTTCCAGGTCAGGCGGCCGCCACGCGCCGCACGGAGAGATGGGTAATGGCCGATTCCAGTGTGGGACACGGGGCGAACCCGGGCCTCCCGGCGAAGTCAGCGGAACCCGACCCCCGTGCCCGGTTTCGCGCAGTGTGTTTTCTGCGCAGTGCCGCGAGCCTGGCCGACTGCCCGCCCGACAGTGGTGCCGAGGTCGCCTTTGCCGGCCGCTCCAATGCCGGCAAGTCGAGCGCACTCAATGCCCTGACCGGCCAGGGCAAGCTGGCCCGGACCAGCAAGACGCCCGGCCGCACCCGGCTGCTGAACTTCTTTGCGTTGACGCCGGAGCGGCGGTTGGTCGACCTGCCGGGTTACGGATACGCTCGTGTTCCCAAGGCACAGAAGGAGGAATGGGACCAGCACCTGGCCGCCTATCTGCGTGCCAGGCGTTCGCTACGCGGGCTGGTGCTGCTCATGGACATCCGCCACCCGTTGCAGGATTTCGACCGCCATATGCTCGCCTGGGCCGCGGAATCCGGAGTACCCGTCGAAGTGTTGCTCACCAAGGCCGACAAGCTGAACCGCGGGCCGGCGCAGGCGACCCGGCACGCGGTGCGCCGCGAACTGGCCGGCCTGGGGATGGATTGGGTCTCGGTAGAGGTCTTTTCCGCCCATTCGGGGCTGGGGGTGGCGGAACTGGCGGCAAGGTTGAGCGAATGGCTGGCGGCTTCAGGCTGACGCCAGACTGTTGTGCTGGCGCTGGGTGCGGCTCTCCAGGCGCATGCGGATCACCATGGCCGCCGCTCGCTCCCAGTCGGAGACGCGCACCAGGGAGTGCAACAGCCGGGTCTGCTGTTCCAGTTCTCCCAGTTTGAACACGGCGACGATACCGGCGAGCTGGTGGCAGGCGCCGCGGGCTCCGTCGAGGTCGCGCTGCGACAGGCTCTGTTCGACGGCGGTGAGCAGGCGATCGATTTCGTCGAAATAGACGTTTCGCGGCAGTTTCGCACTGCTGCCGAACCAGCCGGCCGGCGGTAGTCCGCTGCGCCCGGTCAGGGTCAGGAGCACTTCCAGCAGCCGGCGTTCGTCGTAGGGCTTGCTCAGGATCTGCTCGACGCGGACCAACCCCAGCGCGCGGCCGGCGTCGAGCATCTGGTCGGCGGTCAGCACGATCACCGGTGTGTCTGCGTTGATCTCTCCGGGCCGCTGGATCAGCGCCAGGGCCTCGACACCTGCTACCTCGGGCATATGGAGATCCATCAGGATCACGTCGAAGCGCCGCTGGCCGCAGATGTCCGCGGCGGTCTGGCCGTCGGACACTTCGGTGTACTCGCAACCGGTGCGCTCCAGCAGCGCGCCGAGCAGCATGCGGCTGAAGGCATTGTCCTCGACCACCAGCACCCGGACTCCGGAGAGGTCGGCGGTTTGCTGATTCCGAGATCCCGCATCGCCGCAGAGGGTGGTTCTGAGCTCTTCGAGGCCAGCGGGTTTGCCCAGCCAGTGGACATGGGAGTGACCGCGGACCAAGGTCCGGGGGATGGTGTCGTGGAGTGCACTCAGGGGGATCTGCACGGTGATCGGGCAGCGCAGTTCGTCGATCAGGTGGCGCAGGGTCGCAATCTGGCGCGCCGGGGGCTCGTCCAGCGACCAGTTGACATTGAGGGCCGCGATCGGCTGGCTGGCGAGGACGTCGATCAGGTCGTCGAAGCTTCCCAGGCCGCGAACCTCGGTGTAGAGGCGGCTCAGCACCTGGAGCGTGCAGTGGCGACCCAGGTCCTGGGTATCGTAGACCAGTGCGGTGCCCGACAGCGCCGCCGTGGCATCGACGTCTTCCCGCCACCGGCAGGGCAGGGATACGCGGAATTCGCTGCCCTCGCCGGGGTGGCTGTGCAAACTGAGGGCACCGCCCAGCATTTCGATGTGATGTTGGGTGATGGCAAGACCCAGGCCGGTACCGCCAAAGCGCCGGGCGATGCCGGAATCCGCCTGCTGGAACGCCTCGAAGATCTGCTCCTGCTGGCTGGCGGCAATGCCGATACCGGTGTCGCGGACGCGGATTTCCAGGCGCTGCTCCGCGGTCCGCATGCAGTGCACCAGGACATGGCCGCTGGCGGTGAACTTCACCGCATTGCCCACCAGGTTGTTGACGATCTGGCGCAACGCCCGGGCGTCGCCCAAGACGGTGTCCGGCGTGTCGGGCTCGATGTCCAGGTAGATCTCAACGCCCTTGTCGTGCGCGGCCGGGGCCAGCAGCCGCACCGCGCCCTCCAGGGGATCACGCAGCGCAAAGGTCGTCGGCGGGTTGCGTTGCGGGTCGGTTTGCAGGCGGGCGAATTCGAGGATGTCGTCGATCAACGCCATCAGCGAGGTGGCCGCCTGATCGATGATATGGCAGTAGCTGCGGTCGGCGGCTTCGGGCAGCGCGTTTTCGAGCAGGCGCACGAAGCCCTGGATGGAGGTCAGGGGGGTGCGCAGTTCGTGGCTCATGCGCGCCAGAAAGTCGCTCTTGGCGCGGTTGGCGCTCTCCGCTTTTTCGGTGGCGATTTCCAATTCCCGGTTCTTGCTGCGCAGGGTATCCAGGGTGCGGCGCAGATCACTGGTGGCCTGCTCGACCTGCTGTTCGAGGTGGCGCTGGCTGCGCTCCACCGACTCGCCGAGGTGATTGATGCCCTCAGCCAGTTGGGCCAGCTCATTACTGGTGGAGGGCCGCGCCCGGGCGCGGAGATCACCCTGCCGGAGACGGGTGACGGTCTCCGTCAGTCTGTGGATCGGGGTGACCACAACTCGCGACAGCACCAGCGACATCAGCAGGGCGGTGCCCAGCACGCTGGCGCCGATACCGATACTGCTGACCATGATGGTGTGCTGTGCCTGTTGGGCCTCGGTCAGGTCCAGCGCCACCACGACCCAGCCGAGCGGCTCGCCGGAGGAGTGGCTGGCGGCGGGCACGGCACCGGGATAGTCCTCCACATCCCAGGCGCGCGGACGAACCTCCCGCTCCAGAAGCAGTGCATTGCCCATCCGCACCGATCCCATGCCCAGCGGGTGGCTCAGATCGAAGCCGGGGTCTAGCGCGGGGAATCCGGAACTCACGTGCAGCATGCGGCGCCGGGGGTCGAGGAAGGTGACGCCCTGGACCCCCGGGACGGTCTGGATGTCGGCCGCGATGTCGGCGAGCATGGAGGGTTCGCGGGCGAAGAAGGCGAAGTCCAGGGTGTCGGCCAGATAGCCTGCGGTGCGCTCGCCGAAGATTTCGACCCGGTGAAGGATGTCGCCCTGGCGGCTGTAGATGGCGTGCGCGGTGAACAGTACCGTGATCAGCAGCAGCGGCAGCGCGCCGATCAACAATAGGCGCAGTTGTATGCTGCCGCGCAGCTTCCGGCCGGAGCGGCTCATGGCAGGGCCTCCAGGACGGCCTCGAACCGCGCCCGCAGCGCCTCGTCGTCCGGCAGTTCGATATCCAGGGCCGTGGCGACCGCGGGATTGGTGGCAATGCTGTAAGCATCCGGATATTGCATACCCCGCGGATATTCCCCGGTTTTCAGCCAGCGGTCCAGAATGCCGGCGGCTTCGCGACCGATATCTTCCGGAGTGACGAACACCGACGCCAGGGCTCCGGCATTCGCATAGGCGCGGGAAAAGGCGATCACCGGGGTGCGCGCCCGGAAGCTCAGCTGCAACAGCCAGCGGGCGACCGCGCTGTTGAAGTCGGCGCTGTCCGGGAGCACCAGTGCGGCATCGGTCGCCTCGACCAGCGGTGACAATGTCGCCAGCGGGTTGGCATCCGCACTCAGGGCACCGACCAGGGGTTCGAAGCCGGCCTTTTCGGCTTCACCATGCACTTGATTCAGGTGCTTGCCGGAAATCGGGCCCAGCACGATCGCCAGGGTTGTGGCCCGGGGCAGCAGCGCCCGAGTGAGGGCCACCAGGTGTCGTGGTGGCTGGTCGAACACCAACGCCGGATTTTCGGCCAGGCCGGGATCCCCGGCGCGCTGCTGGAGCCAGGAGTCGCTGGTGATGAACAGGTGCAGCGCGACCCGCTGAGGGTGTTCCGCGCGCAACCTCACCATGGCGTCCGAGCCCACGGTGACCAACAGATCTTCGGCTTTCCAGTCGGCTTTGAGGTCGGTGTCGACCTCGGTCACGACACCGGGGTGCAGGGCCGCCAGATGCTCGCGCAGGCTGGCGACCGCCTGCATGTAATAGGAGTCTTCGCTGGCGATCAGCACCTGGACGTCGGCGCCCAGCGTCGTGGGTAGATCCCCGGCCAGGGCCAGCGCGCAGACGAGCAGGTGCCGGGACAGTACTGCCCACCGTCGCCTCGGACGCCGCTCACGCTGGTCTCCCAATGCCCGCATTCCCTGCCCTTTGTCGCCGCGCCGAGCGCTTGCCGTCGTCGTGAGCCGCACGGATCGCCGATGTATCTGAGCTGCTGCCCGTGTCCCTTGGTTCTGGTCGCCGGGGCGCGCGAACGCGTACCACCCCTGCGCCGATCAATCCGGCAGATCTACCTGCGCGCGCAGATAAAAAGCCGTTTCAAATCGGTTTTCCCGGTTGAACTCGCGGTAGTCGCCACCCAGATTCTGGGCCACCAGCTGCAACTGGCCGCGGCTTGGACCGATCTGCAAGCGCCAGGTCACCTGGGCGTCGATCCGGGTAAAGGCTCCGATCTGGTTGCCGTTGCGCCAATCCACGCCGCTTTGATGGTAGACAAAGAATCCGGCGTCGAATTGCTCCGACCAGCGATGATTGAACAGCAGGCCACCGGAATGCCTGGGGGTGCCGCCGTCGAAGTCCTTGATTTCTAAGGCGGGTTCGAACTGGTTGATGTAGCGGCTGTCCAGATCCTGGTAGGCGTAGTGCAGGCGCGCCCAACTGCGCTCCGAAAGGCGATAGAAGAGCTGTGCCTCGACTCCCGTGGTATCCCAGGAAGAGGAGTTGTCCCTCACCAGCCGCTCGTCGTCAAAGAAAGGAGGCAGTGCCGGGATGGGCTCCCGATGATCGTCGATACCGTCGCTGACCTCTTCGCGAAACAGCTTGATGTCGAAATCGATGCCCTGTTCGGGAAACCGCGCCAGGTAGGCCAGCTCCAGGCTGTCGATGCGCTCGTCGTCGAGATCCGCGGTGCGGCGGATATCGTCGGCCACCATACCGCCGAGCAGCGCAAACTGGCGTTCCTCGGCTTCGGAGATCGACGGCGCGCGTCGCCCCCGGGCACCGCTCAGGCGCAGCGTCTGAGCGGGAAACAGCTCGTAGGCGACGGAGACCCTGGGCGACAACAGGACGCCCACCGAGGTTTTTTCCGCCATGGCGCCGGCCGAGATCGACCACCGATCGAACGGCAGCCACTCGCTGTGGGCGAACAGCCGGAATCGCTGTTCATCATGGGTGCCGCCATCGCCGGTGAGAAAGACGCTGTCGATGGCATCCTGCCGGGCGCCGGCGCCGGCGGCCCAGGTCAGCCGTTCGGTCTGCGCTCGATACAGGGCCTCGAGGTCGAAGCGCTCGGATTCTATGGTGTGAAAGCCGGTCACGAAGCTCTGGTCGGGGATGCCGAACAGGGTCGGGATGGCCACCGGGCCCAGCCCGGTCAGGTCCGATACCAGGCCCAAGTCGCGTACCCCGTTGGCGCGCAAATGGTTGCGGTAGAAGGTGATCTCCAGTTCTCGGCCGCTGAACAGCTGATGCTCCCAGGCGACCCGCTGATACTGGCTGTAGTAGCGCACCGGGATGTATTCGTCCAGCCGGTCGGCGTCCCCGAATTCGGTGTCGTGGCGGGAGAAGCCGGCATCGAAGCTCAAGGTGTCGGCCAGCGTCGGCGTGAAGGTGGTCCTCAGATTGGCGTTCCAGGTTTCGGCGCCGTCGTCGGGACCAAGGGCGTTGTAGTCCGGGAAGCCGTCATTGTGATCGAAGCCCAGGGAGAGCCGATAGTCGAAATTGGCAGTCTGGTCGCTGTGGCGCAGCGCCACCCGGCGTGTGCCGCGCTCGCCCGTGGTGGCGCGCACCTGGGTGCCATTGTCCTGCACCGGCGCGCTGGTGATGATGTTCACCGCGCCGGAGAAGGCATTGGAGCCGTGGGCGGCGGCGCTGGAACCACGCACGATTTCGATGCGGTCGATTTCGTCGAGCTCCACACCCAGGGCGCCCCATACCACGGTGGACTGGATGGGGTCGTAGACCGACCGTCCGTCCACCATGACCTCGAGGTGGTTGGGCAGCTCCCGGCCCTGGCCGTGGTAGGAGATGCCGAAGCGGTTGGCGTTGACCGCATAGGCCTGGAAGCCGGGCACCAACCGAAACACATCCACCCAGTTCATGGCGCCGGCGGCGCGGATCATGTCCGCGGTGATCACCGTGGTGCTCGCGGGCGCCCGCGCCGCGGTCTGCGGGAAGTGGCTGACGATGCTGAGCTCCGGGATGGGGCCCAGCAGATCGGCTTCCGCGAGCCCGAGTGGGTCGCCCGCGGCCTGTGCCGTCGCGGCCAGCGCCAGGGAAGCGCAGACCGCGAATCTGGCGCCGGGCCGGTGAAGGCCCGGGGAGGTTGCTCGCGAGTGATGATCGGCCACGGTTGGGGGCTCCGGTTGTTGCGGTCGCATTGTACCCGGGGCGGTGTTGACTGCCAGCGTTCGCCTCAGGCGCTGCGCGGCGCGGCTGACAGGTCCGGCATCGCTGTGTACCATGCCCGGGATAACCCGCAGCCCTCCCGCGATGCTAACGCGAGGTATCCCGGTGCTGCGGATCGGCCCGCAGGGCAAGCCCATGAGTGAAATCTATTTTGTGCGCCATGGCCAGGCTTCGCTCGGCGCGCGGAACTACGATCAGCTTTCTCCGCTCGGCTGGGAGCAGGCGCGCTGGCTGGGCGAACACTACCGTGCGCGCGGTCTCGACTTCGACCGCGTCATCGTGGGCGACATGCAGCGCCACAAGGAAACCTTGCAGGGCATCGGCGCGGGCATGGGACGCATGTTCGATCCGGTCGTGGACCGACGCCTGAACGAGTTCACATTCCGCCCGGTGATGCGCCTGTACTGCCAGCGCTATCGGCCCGAGGTTCCAGAGCCGACCACAGCGGCGGAGTTTTTCGGGATCCTGCGCGAGGTGATGGTGGCCTGGATCGCCGGCGATCTGGATGCCGAGCTCGCGACGCAGGCCGAGCGCGGCGGGCAGCGCACCGAGACCTGGCGCGAATTCAACGAACGCGTGGTGGCGGGTGTCGAGGCGGCCCGCGCGGGAAGCCACGGCGAGCGGGTATTGATCGTTTCTTCCGGTGGGCCCAAGTCGCTGACCGTCAAGCATGTCATGGGCCTGTCCGACGACGGCGCCATCGACCTGATGTTGCAGATTCGCAACACCTCCACCACCCGCTTCTTGAGCGATGGCGACCGCCTGTCGCTGCACGCCTTCAATGCGCTCGCCCATATGGAACGACCCGATCGCGAGCACGCGATCACCATGGTCTAGATTTTCCGGATCCAATTCCACTGGAGGATGTATCAACCCATGAATTTCGACTATTCGGACAAGGCGCGCGACCTACAGTTGCGACTCCAGCAGTTTATGGTGGACGAGGTCTACCCGGTAGAACACGCCTATCAGGAGTACCTCAAGACCGCGGAGAATCCCTGGGCCAGCCCGCCGCTCATGGAGGAACTCAAGGCCAAGGCCAGGCAGGCCGGTCTGTGGAACCTGTTCCTGCCCGTTCGTCACCATCCCGACGGGCTCAGCAACCTCGATTACGCGCCCCTCGCCGAGATCATGGGCCGGGTGCTCTGGGCACCCGAGGTGTTCAACTGCAATGCGCCAGATACCGGCAACATGGAAGTCTTCATCAAATATGGCACTGATGAGCAGAAGGCGCGCTGGCTGGAGCCCCTGCTGGCCGGGGAGATCCGCTCGGCGTTCGCCATGACCGAACCCGACGTGGCGTCCTCGGATGCCACCAATGTGCAGTGTTCCATCGTCCGCGACGGTGACGAGTATGTGATCAACGGTCGCAAGTGGTTCATCACCGGGATCATGCACGAGAACTGCAAGATCATCATCCTCATGGGCAAGACCGATCCGGACAATCCCAGCCGTCACGTCCAGCAGTCGCAGATCCTGGTGCCGCGCGACACCCCGGGCGTGAAGGTGACCCGAGCGCTCACCACCCTGGGTTATACCGATCCGCCACTCGGGCACGGCGAAATGGTGTTCGAGAACGTGCGGGTGCCCGTGGCAAACGTGCTGCTCGGCGAGGGGCGGGGTTTCGAGATCGCCCAGGGCCGCCTGGGCCCGGGGCGCATCCACCACTGCATGCGCCTGATCGGCTGCGCGCAGCGCGCGCTGGAGCTGATGTGCCAGCGGGTCGAGCGGCGCAGCACCTTCGGCCGCAAGCTCAGCGAGCATCAGTCGGTGCGCGAGGACATCGCCCAGTCCTTCTGCGACATCGAGCAGGCGCGGTTGCTGACGCTGCGCGCCGCCGAGAAGATCGACCGCGAGGGTACCAAGGAGGCCCGCGACCTGATCGCCGCCATCAAGATCGTCACGCCGGCCATGGCCCAGCGGGTGATCGACCGGGCCATTCAGGTACACGGCGCCGGCGGCCTGACCGAGGATTATTTCCTCGCCGAGGCCTTCACCTATGCCCGCCAGATCCGCTTTGCCGACGGTCCCGATCAGGTGCACATGATGCAGCTGGGCCGCTCGCTGGTGAAACAGTACGCCTGAGGCCGGGAGAGTATTCATGGCACAACCCAATGATCAGCTGCCCGTCGAACGTCTGGGCAGCTACCTGGCCGCGCATATCCCCGGCTTCGGTACCTTGCTGAGCGCCGAGAAGTTCGAGGGCGGGCAGTCCAACCCGACGTTTCTGCTCACCGCCGGTGGCGGCCGCTATGTGCTGCGCCGCAAGCCGGCGGGCGAGGTGCTGCCTTCCGCCCACGCCGTGGACCGCGAATACCGGGTGATGAAGGCGCTCGCCGCCACCCCGGTGCCAGTGCCGGAGGTGCGGGTGCTGTGCGAGGACGACGACGTCATCGGCAGCATGTTCTACGTGATGGATTTCCTCGACGGCAACGTCTACTGGGAGGCGCCGCTGTCCGGCTTCGCCAAGGCCGATCGCACCGCCATGTACGATCGCATGAACGCCGTGCTGGCGGACCTGCATCAGGTCGATGTCGAGGCCGTCGGCCTGACGGATTTCGGCAGGCCGGGCAGTTACTTCGAGCGCCAGTTCAAGCGCTGGACCAAACAGTACCGCGCCTCCGAAACCGAGCACATCGAGGCCATGGAAGCGCTGATCGAATGGCTGCCGGCGCGGATGCCGGCCGACGACGGCCGGGTGGCGCTGATCCATGGCGACTACCGGCTCGACAACCTGATCTTCGCCAAGGATCGCCCAGAGATCCTGGCGGTGCTGGATTGGGAACTGTCCACCCTGGGCCATCCCTTTTCCGACGTCGCCTACCAGTGCATGCAGCTGCGCATTCCGGCCGATCCCGAGCTCGGCAACCTGGGTGGTCTGGGCGGCCTCGACCGCCGCGAACTGGGCATTCCCAGCGAGGAGGAATACGTCGCCCGTTACTGCGAGCGCATGGGGCTGCCGGGTATTCCCGACTGGTCGTTCTATCTGGGCTTCAGCTTTTTCCGTTTTGCGGCCATCCTGCAGGGCATCATGAAACGCTATCAGGACGGCACCGCGTCCAGCGCCGAGGCGCTGACCTATGGGCGCATGACGCGCCCGATGGCGGAAATGGCCGTCGCATTCCTGCGCGAGCAGGGCGAACTCTGACACAGATACACGGGGGGTAGCATGAAAGCACTGGTATGTGAGGACTTCGGTCCGGTCGACAACTTGGTCTATCGGGAATTTCCGGATCCGGTGCCGGCCGAGGGCGAGGTGTTGGTCGACGTCGATGCGATCGGGGTGAATTTCCCCGATGGCCTGCTGGTGGAGGGCAAGTATCAGCTGCGGCCGCAGTGCCCCTTCGTGCCGGGCAGCGAGTTCGCCGGGCGGGTGGCGGCCCTGGGTGCCGGGACGAGCGGCTTTGCCGTCGGCGATCGGGTGTTCGGCTGGCACATGGGCGGCGGCGCCTACGCCGAACGGGTGGTGGCCTTGACTTCGGAAATCCATCCCCTGCCCGCCAGCCTGTCGGTCGAACAGGGGGCGGCACTGCTCTGCGCGACCGGCACCGCGCACCACGCGCTGCGTCAGCGCGGCCGCCTGCAGCCCGGTGAGACCCTGGTGGTGCTGGGCGCGGCCGGCGGCACCGGCATCGGTGCGGTACAGATCGGCAAGGCGATCGGTGCCCATGTGATCGCGGTCTGCTCCAGCGACGAGAAGATCGAATTCGCGCGCTCCCGGGGCGCCGACGAGGGCATCAACTACAGCCGCGAGGATCTCAATCAGGCGATCAAGGCACGCACCGGCGGCCGCGGCGCCGATGTGGTCTATGACGCCGTGGGCGGTGACGCCTTCGACGCCTGTTCCCGGGCCATGGCCTGGGACGGCCGCCTGTTGGTGGTGGGCTTTGCCTCCGGCCGGATTCCCAAACTGCCGGCCAATCTCACCCTGGTGAAGGGTTACTCCGTGGTGGGGGTGTTCTGGGGAGAGTTCACGCGCCGCGAGCCGCAGGTCCATGCCGCCAACATGCGTGAACTGCTCGCCTGGGTGGAGGCCGGCAAGGTGGTGCCGGTCATCGATCGGGAGTTTCGTCTCGCCGACGGCATCCAGGCCATCCAGTATGTCACCGGCCGCAATGTGCGCGGCAAGGTGGTAGTGAAACCCTGAGGGCATGAAGATGGCAGAGAATTTCGATCTCAGCGGCCGGGTGGCGCTGGTCACCGGCGCCTCCAGCGGCTTTGGACAGCATTTTGCCCGGGTGCTGGCGGGTGCCGGGGCAAGGGTGGTGATCGGCGCGCGCCGCGAGGACCGGCTGCGCGCGTTGGTCGACGAACTCGGAGCGGATCGCGCCCTGGCGGTGGCCATGGACGTCACCGATGCCGGCAGCGTGGCCGCCGCCTTTGCCGCCGCCGAGGCCGCGTTCGGCACCGTGGATCTGTTGGTCAACAATGCCGGGGTGGCGGCGCCGGGTGCGCTCCACAAGACCAGCGAGGCGGATTGGGACTGGGTGGTGGACACCAACCTCAAGGGTGCCTGGCTGGTGGCCGCGGAAGCCGCGCGGCGCCTGCTGGCCGCCGGCAGGAGCGGCGCCATCGTCAACATCGCCTCGGTACTGGGCATGGCCACCAGCCGCGGCCACGGCGTGTATTCGGCCACCAAGGCGGGCGTCATCCAGCTCACCAGGCACATGGCGCTGGAACTCGCCGGCAAAGGCATCCGGGTCAACGCCATCTGCCCGGGTTACTTCAAGACCGAAATGAACGAGGCCTACTTCGACAGTGCTGCCGGGCAGCAATACATTGCCACCACCCCGGCCGGCCGCCTGGGCCGCATGGAAGAAATGGACGGCCCCCTGTTACTGCTGGCCAGCGAGGCGGGTTCCTTCATCAATGGCGCGCTGCTGCCGGTCGACGGCGGGCATCTGGTGATGTCGATCTGAGGAGAATCCAGCAATGGCAAGCCAACTTTTCGATCTGAGTGGCCGGGTGGCACTGGTGTCCGGCGCCAGTCGCGGCATCGGCGCGGCCATCGCCCGGCTGTTCGCCGAGCAGGGCGCGCACGTGATTGTCACCAGCCGCAAGCGCGCAAGCTGCGAGCAGGTCGTCGAGGAGATCCGCAACCTGGGGGGGAGCGCCGAGGCCCTGGCCTGCCACATCGGCGATCTGGAGCAGATCGAGGCGGCTTTCCAGGACGTGAGGGACAGGCACGGCCGACTCGACATCCTGGTCAACAATGCCGCCGCCAACCCCTATTTCGGCCATGTCGTCGATACCGATGTCGGCGCCTTTCAGAAAACCCTGGACGTCAATGTGCGCGGCTACTTCTACATGTCGGTGGGCGCGATCCGCCTGATGCGCGAAGTGGGGCGCGGCGCCATCGTCAATGTCGGTTCGGTCAATGGCATCACTCCGGGCCCGCTGCAGGGCATCTACTCGATCTCCAAGGCGGCGATTATCAGCATGACCAAGACCTTCGCCAAGGAGTGCGCGGGCGAGAACATTCGCGTCAATGCGCTGTTGCCCGGGCTGACCCGCACCAAATTCGCCGGCGCGCTGTTCACCAACGAGGACGTCCACCGCGAGATCATGGCGGGTATCCCCCTGGGCCGGCACGCCGAGCCCGAGGAGATGGCCGGCGCCGTGCTCTATCTGGCGTCCGATGCCGGCAGCTACACGACCGGTGTCTGTCTACCGGTCGATGGCGGTATTACCATTTGAAAATCGAGACGGAGACAGGCGATGCGCACCCAGTATGATTTCGACAACCAGGTGGTCCTGATCACCGGTGCCGGGTCCGGTTTCGGGCGACTGGCCGCGGAGCGCTTTGCCGCTGCCGGCGCCCGGTTGGTGCTGTGCGATATCGACGAGGTGTCACTGCAGGCCACCGCGCAACGCCTGCAGACCGAGGTCCTGGCGCGGCCCTGCGACGTCGGTGATCCGGGCCAGGTGGCAGCCCTGTTCGCCGCCCTCGACGAACGTTTCGATCGCCTCGATGCGGCGATCAACAACGCCGGGCTGTCGCACGCCAAGCTGCGTCTGCACGAGACCGACCTGGGCATGTGGGAGCGGGTGATGGGCGCCAATCTGCGCGGCGTCTATCTGTGCATGCAGCAGGAGCTGGCGCGCATGGCGGAGCGCAACAGCGGCGCCATCCTCAATGTCAGTTCGGCGGCGGGCATCATGGGTGCGCCCTTTCTCAGTATCTACAGCGCCAGCAAGCACGGTGTCATCGGGCTGACCAAGTCGGCGGCACTCGAATACGGCCGCAAGGGCATCCGGGTCAACGCCCTCTGCCCGGCCTTTACCCTGACGCCCCTGGTCGAGGCCAGTCTCAATGCCGGCGGCGGCAAGAGCCGGAGCAACCTCGAGGCCGGCAACCCCATGCGCCGGCTGGGCGAGATGGAGGAGGTGGTCCAGGCCATGCTCTGGGCCTGCTGTGACGACAACAGTTTCATGAATGGTGCAGTGATCCCGATCGACGGAGGCCTGGCGGCGAGCTGAACCCATGGCCATCGACTTCGCCCGTCGCGAATATCGCTTCGGTGTGCTCACCCGGGAGTCGCTGCACGACTCGCCCTTCGAGCAGTTCCGGCTGTGGCTCGACGAGGCGCTGGCATCGTCGATCAAGGATCCCACCGCAATGACGGTCGCCACCCTGGATGCCGAGGGCCGGCCCTGGCAGCGCGCGGTCCTGCTCAAGGGCTTCGACCAGCGTGGCTTCGTGTTCTACACCAACCTGGGCAGCCGCAAGGCGCACGAAATCACTCGTAACTCATGGCTCAGCCTGCATTTTCCCTGGTTCTTTCTCGACCGCCAGGTGTGTGTGCAAGGCGCCGCCAGCCCCGTGTCGCGGGAGGAGGTAGAGCGCTACTTCGCCACCCGGCCGCGCGACAGCCAATTGGCCGCCTGGACCTCGCGCCAGAGTACGGAAATTCCCTCCAGGGAAGCCTTGGAAGCCAGTTTCCGCCGCTGCCGCGAGCGCTTTGCAGGAGTGGCTGTGCCGGTCCCGGAATACTGGGGTGGCTTTCGAGTCGCGCCCGAAGTATTTGAATTCTGGCAGGGCGGTGAGATGCGCCTGCACGATCGCTTCGATTATCGTCCCGACCCGGCCGCTGGCGGCTGGCGCATCCGGCGGCTGGCGCCCTGAGGATAGATCATGACGCGCATCCATTTGATCCGTCACGGAGAGACCGCCTGGAACGCGGAGGGGCGCGTCCAGGGCCATGCCGATAATCCGCTCAACGAAACCGGACGCCGGCAGGCGCTGGCGCTGCGCGAGCGCTTGGCCGAGCTGCGCCCCGCGCGTCTCTACGCCAGTTCCAGCCAGCGCGCGCGCGAGACCGCGGAGCTTGCTTTTGGCCACCTGGGCCTCGAACTCGAACTGGTTCCGGAGCTGCGCGAGATCTGCCTGGGCGAATGGGAGGGGCAGCTGTACCGCGATCTGGAGGGCATGCATCCCGAGGAGGTACGGCTGTTCCGTGAGGAACCCCATCGCTTTCGTTACCCGGGGGCGGAAACCTTCGCCGAGATCCAGGCGCGCGGGTTGGCGGCACTCGACGAGATCCTGGCGGGCGCCGAGCCGGGTCGCGATCTGGTGGTGGTCAGCCATGGCGCCATGATCCGCGCGTTGCTCAGCCATTATCTGGATCGCCCCCTCAACCGTCTGTGGCAGCCGCCGCGGATGCACAACTGCGCCCACAGCATCGTCGAGTTCACTGACGGCCCGCGAGTGCTGCGTTATGCGGACCTTGAAGAAGGCTTCCATTGATCCGCCGCGCAGGCCGTTCGCAACGGGGTTTGGGTCAACGCCGATCTGGTCCTCGCCGTGTATTGGGGCGCCGAGCAAGCCTCGAAAAATTATTCAATTATTTGATTTGGAAGCGATAATTCCCTGCCATCTGGTTGACATGAATGGGGGCGACGGGGATCATCGCGGCCGATCGTATTGAACTTCACACACACGAAATTCAGGAGTGCAACATGGGTGTAAGTGAAAACGAAAAGATTTTTCGCTCCCTGGCTGTCGGCAAGCGCAAGCCGCGGGTGGTGGTGATCGGCA
>CAJXRS010000025.1 GCA_913060555.1 uncultured Gammaproteobacteria bacterium
ACGAATCAAGTTGAAACGCCTCTATCCACAACTATCTGATTGAGAGGCTACTAGTCACTGAGCACCTCTTCCCGTGCGTAATGCCGAGTGCGGCGCTCCCGCGGCGCACCCGGACGGCCCCCGGAATACTGGCGCAGGCCACAGAATTTATGCACCATGCGCGCCACGGCTGAATGTCGCTGGCTGTCTCCCGCCGTTGCGTGGCAGCCGCGTGTCAGCCGCCTGTCAACAGGGTATTCGGGGGAATGTGGATGGTTGCAATGCGCTGGTTCGCCTGCGTTATGGGGTTGGTCGCTCTGTTGGCCGTCACTGGCGCACGAGCCGATACGGCCAAGGTGATCACCGGCTGGCTGGAAAAGGTGTATTTCGCTGCTGCCACCGAGCACCAGGTCACGGCCAAGCTCGACTCCGGCGCCAAGACCTCATCGATCCACGCCCGCAACATCGAGTCCTTTGAGCGCAAGGGCAAGCCCTGGGTGAAGTTCGAGTTGGTTCTCCGTGACAAGGAGGACCATCTCGATACGCTGGCCATGGAGCGGCCGGTCACCCGATACGTGCGTATCAAGGAACACGATGGCAATCACGACCGGCGCGCAGTGGTAAAACTGGAGTTCTGCTTTGTCGGGCGCTGGCACAGAGCCCAGTTCTCCCTGGTCAACCGCTCCGAATTCAACTACCCCATCCTGCTCGGGCGTCGATTCCTCGCCGGCACCGCAGTGATCGACCCCGGAGAGACTTTTCTCACCGATCCGCGCTGCGAGGCTCCCGCCGCAACGGCCGCGCGGCCATGAGGAATCCGGCGGTTCCCGTCTGGGCGGTGCTGCTGGTGCTGGCCGGGCTGGCGATCTCCGCCTACAAGGCGGTGATTCTCGGCATGCCGGTGCGGCCCGATCAGCAAACCGAGGTCTGGTCGATCCAGGCCCAGATCGGCTTTCAGGCCGATGGCGGGCCGGCCATCGTCGATCTGGCAGTGCCCTCTGTACTCCCCGGCTTCCTCAAACTGGATGAACATTTCATCGCCAACCGCTACGGCATGGCGATCGAGGAGGAAGGCGACCGGCGCAAGGTGGAGTGGGTGAAGCGCCGCGCGCAAGGCAGTGAAACCCTCTATTACCGCATCTCGGTGACCCGCAGCGAACAACCCGCAGCCTGGCGCGACCACCCCAGCTTTCCCTCGCCGCCTGACTATGAGGAGCCCTACGCCACCGCCATCCGCGTGATCATCAACGATGTCCGCCAGGAATCGGCCGATGTCTTCACCTACACCCGGGAGCTGCTGCGCCGGCTCAACGCGCGCCGCGATGAGCCGAACGTCGCCCTGCTGCGCGAGGCGGCCGATTCGCCCGCGCAATGGACCCGTCAGGTCATCGAAATCCTCAAGGGCGTACGCATTCCGGCGCGCATCCTCTGGGTGCTGCCCCTCAAGGATGCCGCCAGCGACGCCCGCCTGCTGCCATTGCTGCAGGTACATAACGGCGAATCCTGGCTGGCGTTCGACCCGGAAACCGGCGAATCCGGGGTGCCGGACTACATGCTGCCCTGGCGGGTCGGCGACGACCCCCTGTACAGCCTCAGCGGGGGCCGCGGCGCGGAAGTCAAGTTATCCGTGACGCGCAGTGACCGCAAACTGATCGAAGTGGCCCGTGACAGCGCTCAGCGCCTCGATTCCGTGTTTGCCGATTTTTCGCCACTGGCACTGCCCGTGGACAGCCAGAATGTCTACCGCGTGCTGCTGATGGTTCCGCTCGGAGCCCTGATCGTGGTGCTGATGCGCACCTTCGTGGGCATCAGTACCTTCGGCACCTTCATGCCCGTCCTGATCGCCCTGGCCTTCCGCGAGACCCAGCTGCTGTGGGGCATAGCGCTGTTCACGCTGATCGTCTCCCTCGGCCTGATGCTGCGTTTTTACCTGGAGCGGCTGATGCTGCTGCTGGTGCCCAGACTCACGGCCATCCTCATCATCGTGGTCGGGCTGATGCTCATCATCAGCCTGGTCACCAACAAGCTGGGGTTCGAGCGCACCCTGTCGGTGGCGCTGTTCCCCATGGTGATCCTGGCCATGACCATCGAGCGCATGTCGATCACCTGGGAGGAAAACGGCGCCCGGGAGGCCATCCTCCACGGCCTGGGCAGCCTGTTGATCGCCTCGCTGAGCTACCTGGTGATGAAGCAGCCCGACCTCGTGCACCTGATGTTCGTATTTCCCGAGCTGCTGCTGGTGGTGCTGGGGCTCAGCCTGCTGATGGGCCGCTACACCGGCTACCGGCTTTCGGAGCTGCGCCGTTTCCGCAATTTCCGCGACGGAGACCAGCCATGAGTTTCCTGGCCTCGCCGCGCCGGCTGACGCGCATGGGCGTACTGGGCATGAACCAGCGCAATGCCGATTTCATCATGCGCTACAACCCGCGCCATCTCTATCCGCTGGTCGACAACAAGCTACTCACCAAACGGTTGGCGATCGACCACGGCATCGCCGTGCCCGCGCTCTATGCGGTGGTCCGCGAGCAGCACGAAGGCAAGGATCTGGTGGGGCTGCTGGGCGACCACGAGGATTTCGTCATCAAGCCCGCACACGGCAGCGGGGGCAACGGCATCCTGGTGGTGAGTGGCCGCTTCGGCAACAGTTTCCGCAAGCCCAGCGGCGATCTGATCACCCTGGAAGCCATGCAGCACCATGTCTCCAACATTCTCAGCGGCATGTACAGTCTCGGCGGCCTGCCTGACCAGGCGATCATCGAATACCGGGTGCGCTTCGATCCCCTGTTCGAACATATCAGCTACCAGGGGGTGCCCGACATCCGCGTGATCGTGTTTCGCGGGGTGCCGGTCGCGGCCATGGTGCGACTGCCGACCCGGGCCTCGGACGGCAAGGCCAACCTCCACCAGGGCGCCATGGGCATCGGCATCGACCTGGCGACCGGTACCAGCCGGGGCGGCGTGTGCGGCGGCCTGGTCGGCGCCGTGCATCCGGACACCGGCGCCTCGACCGCGGATATCCGCCTCCCCCACTGGGAACGGATCCTGCGCCTGGCCATGCAATGCGCCGATACCGTCGGGCTGGGCTATCTGGGCGCGGACATCGTCATGGACCGCGATCTCGGCCCGCTGATGCTGGAGCTCAACGCCCGCCCCGGCCTCACCGTCCAGGTCGCCAACCAGCGCGGCCTGCTGCTCAACCTGAGACAGATCGAACGCATGCCGACCCTGCCTACTGCAATCGAGGAGCGCTTGGCCCTGGCGCAGTCCTTGCACATGGCGCAGCCCTTGCGTATGGCGCAGTCCTCGCGAGAACCCGCCGCAGCGCCCACCGGCAGAGAGTGAGCGCTTGAGGTGAACGTCCTTAGCGCCACGCCATGGTCTGGGTTACCGCTCCGCCGACTGCCGGCTGCCCTGCTGCTCGGCCTGCTGCTGAGTTGCGCGGCGACCGCCACCGAGGATCCCGCGGACGATCCGCCGCGGGACCAGGCACCTCGCCCCATTGCGCCCAACGTCGACCTCAAGGAGGTTACCCGGCCACCCGAGCCTGCCGAGCCGATCGCCGAGGCCGACGTCATGGGGCCGCCCCTGCCCGCGCCGGCGGAAGCCGAGAGCTTTATCCTGCTGGGCCGCGAGGTGCCTCCCGGAGTCGCCACCCGGCTGTCCTGGACGCCGGATGGCGGTATCAGCGGCCTCGCCTCGCCGACGCCGGTACTGGCGATCAACGGCGCCAACCCCGGCCCCACGCTGTGCCTGACCGCAGCGGTGCACGGCGATGAGCTGAACGGCATCGAGATCGTCCGCCGGGTGATGTACGACATCGAACCCGAGCGGCTCCACGGCCGTATCGTCGGTGTACCGATCGTCAACCTGGACGGCTTTCGCCGCGGCTCCCGCTACCTGTCGGATCGCCGCGATCTGAACCGCCATTTTCCCGGCAACCCGGGCGGCAGCCTGGCCTCACGCATGGCCCATTCACTGCTCAACCAGGTCCTCAAGCAGTGCGATTTCCTGGTCGATATCCACACCGGATCGCTGCGCCGCGCCAACCTGCCCCAGGTCAGGGCCGACATGCGCCGCGACGATGCCGTCGAATTCACCCGGGGTTTCGGCCACATCGTGGTCCTGCACAGCCCGGGCGCGTCCGGCATGCTGCGCCGTGCCGCGCAGAATCAGGGCCTCGTCTCGGTCACCCTGGAGGTCGGCGAATCACAACGTCTGCAGGCCAAACCCGTGACCGCCGGGGTGCGCGCCATCAACCGCCTGTTGCAGCACCAGCGCATGTACCCAAGACTGTTTCCCCTGGGCTCGCCGGAACCCGTGTACTACGAATCGCTCTGGCTGCGGGCGCCGGTCGGCGGCATCCTCCTCAACGAGGTCCGCCTCGGCGCCTATATCACCCAGGGCCAGCAGCTGGGCGCTGTGGTCGACCCCATCACCAATGCGCGCAAGCCGATCGAAGCCCAGGTCACGGGCCGGCTGATCGGCATGGCGGTGAGCCAGGTGGTGATGCCCGGCTTCGCCGCCTACCACATCGGCATCGAGGCCTCGGCGGAGGATCCGCTCGAGACCGAGGACCTCGAACCACTGTCCGAAGCGGAACTGATCGACGACGAAGCGGCCGACGGTGAGGTCGACCCCGAGGAATGACCGCTCAACCCCGGAGCATGCGGATCAGGGTAGCGTCGCGATCGATCAGGTGGTGCTTGAGGGCAGCGGCCACGTGGCCCAGCACGGCCAGCGCCAGCAGCATCCAGACGGTGCCGTGCACGCCTTCGAGGATTTCCTCCAGGGTTTCACTTTCCGCAACCAGCACGGGAAGCTCCAGGGAGCCGAACAGCGTCAGCTGGTGCCCTTCCGCCTGCACCAGCAGCCACCCGGAAAGCGGCTGCGCGATCATCAGTGCATACAGCGACCAGTGCATCAACGGCGCCAGCCGGCGGCTCAGGGTGCCGCCCAGCGGGGGCGGCGGGGGGTTGGCCAGGCGCCAGAGCAGCCGCAGCGCGGCGAGGGTCAATACCAGCACACCCAGCGACTGGTGCCAGCCCATCAACGCAGTACGCTCCGGACCCTTGGCCAGCTCCTCGACGGTCAGGCCCAGGGCCAGTATTACCAGGATCAACGCCGCCATCGACCAGTGCAGCCAACGGCTGGTTCTGCCATAGGCCGAACGATGTTGATTCGCCATATCTTCGCTCCCTCTGACTTTGGCACATTCTCTGCGATGGCACATTCTCTGCCATACAGCCACATTCTCTGCAATACAGCTTAGTACTACCTTAAGGACGGCACCGCCAGTTGCCGATCCGCCTCCCCTGTGCTGCAATTCAAGGGTCGCTTTTCCATCCTTGATCGAGGAGGCCCCCATGGCGCTGTCCGGCACCGATCTCATCAACCGGTTCGAGCTCTATTTCGACGGCGCGGACATGACCAACGCCAGCCTCTACCTGTGCGTCGACGACTCCCTGGACGACGCCGGTGCGCAGCGCGTCATCGCGACGCTGCGCGAGGTCGGCCTCTGGTCCGAAGCGGCGGCCAAGAGGGTACCGGCGGAACACAAGCCCATGTACGCCGAACAGATGCAGTTCGTCGGCTCCAGCTCGGGGCGACTCGACGGCAAGACCTTCCACATCGCCGCCTATGATCACCCCAAATATCCCTGTAATCCGGAGCGCTGGCAAGCCTGGCAGGACTGTATCACCAAGCATTTCCCCTGACCCGAAAATCCGCCCGCCACAATCTAACCATAACCAGCGGAGCACGGCCATGACCAAGCGACACCTGCTCGACGGTATCCGGGTGCTGGATTTTTCCCAACATGTCGCCGGGCCGGCCTGCTCGCGGATGATGGCCGAAATGGGGGCGGAGATCATCAAGCTCGAGCTCGCGCCCCTCGGCGAACAGATCCGCAACGTCGGCTTCAAGGTCAACGGACGCAGCGTCTACTTCATCCAGCAGAACCGCGGCAAAAAGAGCCTCTGCTTGGACGTGAAGAGCGAGGCCGGACGGGAAATCCTCTACGAGCTGGTCAAAAGGGTCGACGTGGTGCTGGAAAACTTCGCCCCCGGCGCGATCGCCCGTCTCGGGTTGCCCTGGTCGAAAGTGCGGGAACTCAACCCCGATTGCATCATGTGTTCGATCTCCACCTTCGGCCAGGAGGGTCCGCTGGCCGGGTTGCCCGGCTACGATTTCATCGGCCAGGCCTACGCCGGCATCACCAGCATGATCGGCGATCGCGATAACGGCCCCTACATCCCGATCGCGGCCCTGGGCGATACCACGACCGGCGCCCACGCCCTGGCCGCGATCAACGCCGCCCTCTTCCACCGGGCAACCGGCGGCGGTGGCCAGTATCTGGACATCTCCCTGCTCGACTGCTACTTCCACAGCCACGAGATGAACGTCGGTGCGATCAGTGCCAGCGGCGGCGCCATCGATCCCTACCTGCCGGGCCGTTATCACCAGGTGGTGGCACCGCTGGGCGTGTACAAGAGCAAGGACGGCTACCTGATCCTGATCGCCATCCTCGGCCGTTGGAAGGATTTTTGCCAAGCCATGGGCAGACCCGAGCTGATCGACGATCCCCGCTTCGTCGACGATGCCGCGCGGGTCAGCCACCACGCCGAACTCAAGCAATTGATCGAGGATTGGCTGCAGGCCCAGGACAGCGACCAGGACACCATCCGCCTGTTGGCCCGATACCATGTACCGGTGGCGCCCATCCTGTCGATCCGCCAGGCCATGCACCACCCACACTTGCGCCAGCGCGGCACGGTTCGCACCATCACCGATCGCGGTGCCGGCAGTTTCGACGTGCCGGGCATGCCGCTGCGCTTTTCTGCTTTCGCCAACGATCTGGATCTGCAGGCGCCCTACCTGGGCGAGCATAATGCGGAGATCCTCGGCGACCTGCTGGGCGTGACTCCAGAGCGGCTGGCCCAGCTCACCGCCGAGGAGGTGCTGGTCGCCGAGCCGCTACCGGACTGAGTCCGCTCAGAACCCCTCGACGCCCGGGTCAAGCTGGACACCAAAAGAGTTCAGCGCCATGGACACCAGGTGGTACTGGCCGACGGTGAACACCACGTCCATCAGCTGCAAGGTGTCGTAGTGCTCGGCCAGCACCCCCCAGGTGGCATCACCCACACAGGCGTCATGGTAGAGTTCGTCGGCAGCGCGCAGCAGCGCGGCTTCGAAGGCCGTCCAGCCCTCCGCCTCCGGCCCCTTCTTGATGCGCGCTATCTCGGGATCCGTCAGCCCGGCCTCGCGGCCGAAGATGACATGCTGCCCCCATTCGTACTCCGCCTGGCACAGCCAGCCGACCCGCAGGATGAGGATCTCCCGGTCCCGAGCGGGCAGGCGGCTGGACTCGCCCATGACGTGATAGGCCCAGACGGTAAACTTCTGGGCCGCGTCCCAGTGCCGCGCCAGGGTCCCCAACACATTGTAGAAGGGCTGGGAGGCCTTGATCGGACCCAACACCTTGCGCTGTTCCTCGGTCCACTCGCTCTCGGCCAGGGGCAGGATTCGGGGTTGTGAAAGCTTCATGACTGACTCCAGACAGTGATTTATGTTTTTCTCCTCGGCCGGTGCGCGCGTGGTGGGCGGCGCCGGCCGGGGTTGGAGCTAGGGTAACGCAGAACCCGGTGGTCAATCTCCCCGGGGCGCGCGGTAATGGGCCACCGTGAACCGGCGGCGGCACGTAAAGGCAGAGAAATAACCACCCGCCGGATCGATCACCGGCGGCAGCTAGTGGGCCACGCGGCCCACCAGGCTTCAGAACATCGCCAGGCCGATGAACGCCGCCGCACCGGCCAGATAGCCGGCCAGTGCCAGCAGACTGATGCGCTTGAGGTACCAGAAGAAATCGATGCGCTCCATGCCCATGGCTGCCACACCGGCCGCGGAGCCGATGATCAGGCAGCTGCCGCCAGTGCCCGCGCAGTAGGCGAGCAGTTCCCAGAACTTGCCATCGCGGACGAAATACTGCAACCACCCGGCATCGGCCCCAGCGCCGGCCAGGGCCTCCGGGCTGAGCAACGGGTACATCTTCATGGCGCCGGCGACCAGGGGCACGTTGTCGACCACCGAAGACAACAGGCCAATGGCGATATTGATGGCATAGATGTTACCCAGGCTCTCGCGCAGATAGGTGGCGATCTGGTTCAAATGGCCGGCGGTGGCCAGGCTGGAGACGGCGAGCAGAATTCCCAGAAAGAACAGTATGCTGGTGGTGTCGACGCGACGCAGGACACCCACCACCGAGAGCGGATGCTTGTCCTCCTGGTTCTTGTCGCGGTGCAGCATTTCGGTGGTCACCCAGAGCACCGAGAGCCCAAACAGCATGCCCATGTAGGGCGGCAGATGCGTAACGGTCTTGAACACGGGCACGAATACCAGCGCCCCGATCCCCATGAAAAACACCAGCTTGCGCTCGAAGGGCGTGGTCAGATCACTGACCTCCTCGAACGTCGCACTGGACGAGGGGCGCTGCAGTTCCCCTTTGAGACGCAGACTGACCAACAGCAGCGGTACCAACAGACAGACCAAACTGGGCAGGAACAGTTGCTGGATGATGCTTGTGGTGGAGATCTGATTGCCGATCCACAGCATGGTGGTGGTGACATCCCCGATCGGCGACCAGGCACCGCCGGCATTGGCGGCAATGACCACCATGCCGGCATAGAACCAGCGTTCCTCGCGCTCCTGTACCAGCTTGCGCAACAGCGACACCATGACAATGGTGGTGGTCAGGTTGTCCAGTGCCGCGGACAGGAAGAAGGTGATGAAGCTCAGCATCCACAGCAGATAGACGCGCTTGTTGGTCGTGATGCGGTCGGTGATGACCTTGAAGCCTTCGTGGGCGTCGACCAGCTCGACGATGGTCATGGCGCCGAGCAGAAAGAACAGGATCTCGGCGATCTCGCCCAGGTGGTGGCGCAGCTCGGTGGGTATTCCCTGGGCTTCTTCCACCGCGCCGGCGAAGATCTGGTCGGCGCCCAGCACCAGGATGGTCCAGCAGATGACCGCGGTAAGAATCGCGGACGCGGCCTTGTCGATCTTGAGCGGATGCTCGAGGGCGATAAAGGCATATCCGATCACGAATACCGAGGCCATCAACAGGTAGGCAAACATCGGCAATCGATCTCCAGGCAGGGACAGGGCATCGGGCAACTCGCCCGCCGGGGCAAGGCCGGGCGCAAACCCCGAAGATCGGGGGGAAAACAGCGGCCACGCTTGGGGCGCGTACCTTAAACATCCAGGCCCAGCGGGTCAATGCGCGACTGGGCCTGTGCGCGACTGGGCCCGGCGGCGCGAGCCAAGCTCGGGCAGCAATCAGCTCGGCAATCGCTCCACGTCGACCGCTACCGTCATCTCCCGGCAGTCGCCGCCATCGAACACGATGCCGCACAGCGGAGTGACATCGGCGTAGTCGCGCCCCCAGGCGGTGGTGATGTGTTGCGAGCCGGGCATGTTGTCATTGGTCGGGTCGAAGTCCACCCAGCCCTCGCCGGGAACATAGACCGCGAACCAGGCGTGGGAGGCATCCGCGCCCACCATCCGCTGGTGCCCGGGCCCGGGCTGGGTCTCCACGTAGCCACTCACGTAGCGCGCCGGAAAGCCCAGCGCGCGCAGGCAGCCGATAGCGAGGTGGGCGAAGTCCTGACAGACCCCGCGGCGGCTCTCGAGAACCTCGTCCAGGGGCGTGGCAATGGTGCTGAAACCCGGGTCGTAGGCGAATTCGCGAAAGATGCGCGCGGTCAGTTCGCGGACTCCGGAGAGCAGCGGCCGGGCATCCGCGAGGGACGGTGCCGCATAGTCGCTCAGCGCAGTGCCGGTCCGCACCATCGGCGAGTCGAGCAGGAATTCCCGCGCCAGTAAATGCTCCTCGGCGGCTCCCCTCCACAGGCGCTCGCGCGCCTCGGCGCAGGTGATACCGAAGTCGAGTTCAGGTTCGAGGCCGTTTCGGCCCTCGACCTCGACCTGGCTGACCACCCGTACCTCCAGGTCAGTGTGGAGGCTCTCCACCGAAAACAGATAGATTCGATTATCGAAATAGTCGCGCCGCTCGGCGGCGACCACCGGCGCCGGCGACACCTGAATGGCGCTGCCCAAACAGCGCTGCTGGGCGGTATCGCGCGGCAGCAGGTGGGCACGGTTGTGACACTGGGTGACCGGGCGCTCATAGCAATAGCGGGTGAGATGCTCGACGCGGTAGCGCATCAGCCGTAGCCCCAGCCGCCCTGGACGAGTTGGCGCTGCTCCACGCGGTGATCGAAATAGCATTCCGCGAGGACATCGGCCAGCGAATGCAGCAACAGGTCGAATCGGGACAACAACGGCGCCAGGCCGATCGCGCCCGCTGCATCGCGTGCCGTCAACTCATCGAGCCGGCTCAGCCGCAAAGCGGTAAGCGCCTCCAGCGTCAGGCGCCCGGCGCGCGACAGACCCTGTTGCTGCTCGACCGCCGGCAGCACACCGACGTGCCGATGCAGGCGCTCGATCTGGTAGATCAGCCCGCGCGGATTACTCTCGTCGAACACCATCAGTTCCACGCCACGGCGGATCTCGGGTTCGGCACGATAGCGGCGGCGATAGGTGATCAGAGTCTCGCAAGTGAGCAGCACGGACTCCGTCACCACCGGAATGTCGCCATCGGCGAGCGGCTGGACCAGGGTGGCCTGCAACAGGCTGATCAGCTGCAACGCTTTCTCGATCCCTCTGCCCAGCTCCCAGAAGCGCCAGTTCATGCCGCGGAACATGCTTTCGTGGCGCAGTCCGGACAGCGCCAGCAGGGTGGTGACCAGAGGATCCAGGGCTTCCTCCGGCGCCACCAGCTCGCCGCCGAGCTGCACCTCCAATGCGGCCAGCTCATCGCGCAGATCATTGAGCACCCGCTGGGTATCGGCCGACAGCAGTTCCTTGACCTCCTCGCCGGCCTGCAGCATGGCACGGAGGCTCGCAGTCACCGTCCCCGGCCGCGCGCTGTCCAGCACCACCGCCTTGAGTTCGGTCTCGGGGTGCGCGATAGGGGCGTCCGCGGCACAGAAACCCGGCAGCGTGTGGGTAACCTCGGTAACCGCGCGCAGCAGCACTCGACGCGCCCCCGGCGACAGCGGCTCGACGCCGTTGAGCTGCAGGAACAGCGTGCGCAGCAGGCGCAGTGTCGCCTCGCCGCGCTCCGCGTAGCGCCCCATCCAGAACAGGTTCTCCACCACCCGGCTGGGCATGACGCCGGGCTCGACAGCGATGCCGGGTGCCGGCCGCTCGGCGCGCAGGCTGAGCTGCTTCTCGGGCTCCGAAGCGAGCACCCAGGTATCCTTGCTGGCAGAGCCGGTCAGGCTGGTCACCACCCGGGTGTGCGCGGCGAGGCCGACCCGGGTCAGGCCGCCGGGCATGAAGGTATAGGAAGTGGGATTGGCGACGGCAAAGCTGCGCAGCACCATGGGCCTGGGCTGCAGTGCGCCGGCCTCCAGGACCGGGGTGTGCGAGGCGGCCAGATGGCGCTGGCCGACGTAATCGAGCGGCGCTTCGGCGATGCGCCGACGCCAACTGGCGAGGCCGGCCTCATCCAGCGCGCTGCCAAACACGCTTTGTTGCCCGTAGCGGCGAAAGGTGGGCTTGATCACCAACCCCGGCAACTCGTCGAGCATCCGTTGGCGATCGGCGGGATCCCCGCACCAGTAGGTCTCCACGCTGGGAATACGCGGCTCTCGGCCGAAGAAGAAGCGACCGATGGCGGGCAGGTACTTGAACAGCGCCGGATTCTCGATGAACCCGGAGCCCAGGGGATTGGCGATCGCCACCCGGCCGGCGCGCGCCACCTCCAATAGCCCGGGCACGCCGAGCTGCGAATCGCCACGCAACTCCACGGGATCGCAGTAGAAGTCATCCACCCGGCGGAGGATCACATCGACCGGGCGCAGGCCCTCCAGCGAACGCATCCACACCCGGCCGCCGCGCACCGTGAGATCACTCCCCTGAACCAGGGGATAACCCAGGTAGTTGGCCAGGAAGGCGTGTTCGAAATAAGTCTCGCTGTACGACCCAGGGGTCAGCACCACCACCTGGGGAATGCCGTCGCCACTGCCCAGGGCCATGAGTTTCTGGCGCAGTTGGTGAAAGAACCCGGACAACCGGTGAACATGGCTGTCGCGAAACAGGCTGGGCAACACGCGCGACATCACCGTGCGGTTTTCCAGCGCGTAGCCGGCGCCGCTGGGTGCCTGGGCGCGATCGCCGATGACATGCAGGCTGCCGCTGGAGTCGCGGACCATGTCGGCCGCGTAGAGAATCAACTGGTGGTCGCCGGGCAGGCTCAGCCCCTGGCACTGGCGCAGGAACCCGGGATGGGCGAACACCAGCTCCGGAGGCAGAATGCCGTGGCGGATCAGTTCGCGCGGACCATAGATATCCTTGAGCAACAGGTCGAGCAGCTCGGCGCGCTCGACCAGCCCGGCTTCGATGCGTCCCCACTCCTCGCTCTCCAGCAGCTGGGGCACCAGATCCAGCTCCCAGGCGCGACTTGCCAGGGGCTCGCTGGAGACATTGTAGGTAGCACCATCATCGCGCAGGATGCGCCGCGCCTTGTGGACCCGCTCGGCGAGCGCCTGCGGGCCCAGGGCCCCCAGGGCGTCCAGCAGGTAGCGCCAGTGCGGGGCGACCTGGCCGTCGGCGTCGTGAATTTCGTCGCGACCGCCAGCGGCCGGCACATAGCCAAGCACTTCGCGGGCCAACGCCGCGCCCTGCGGGCCGCCCTGGGGCCACTGGCCGGGCAGCGGCTGGCAGGGTCGCGGATCTTGCTGGTTATCGGTCATCGCGGGGACGCGGTCGCCGGGTGGGAGCGCAGGCGCGGATTCTGGCACAGTTGCGCGCCGCCGGCACGAACCCGGAGGGCGCGGCGAGGCGCGCCCTCCCCATCAGGGAGCACGCCGGAGATCGAGGGTGTGGGGATATTCGTGACTGGGCTCCACCGGCGGCGGTGCCATGGGCCTGGGCACCCTGCTGTGGGGCAATATGCGGCGCAAGGCGCTGGGCGGCACCGGCGTCGAGAGCACCCCCGGGGTGTGGCCGAAGGACTGGAAACGGCTGACCCGGCGCGCCTCGGCGGCATTGGCATTGACCGGAAAATCATCGTAGCTGCGCCCACCGGGGTGAACCACATGGTAGATGCAACCGCCCACCGCCATGCCGCTCCAGGTATCGATCAGGTCGAACACCAGGGGGGCCTGTACGCCGATGGTGGGATGCAGTGCCGAGGGTGCCTGCCAGGCCCGATAGCGCACCCCAGCCACATACTCGCCGTGGCGGCCAGTATTGCGCAACGGCACATGGCGACCGTTGCAGGCCAATACATAGCGACTGTCGGTGAGGCCCTCGACCTTGACCTGCAACCGCTCCACCGAGGAGTCGACATAGCGCGCGGTACCGAAGCTCGACACCTCTTCGCCCAGAACATGCCAGGGCTCGATCGCCCAGCGCAGCTCGATACGGATATCGTCGATCTGCACATCGCCGTAGTGGGGATAGCGAAACTCCGCGAAGGGCGCGAGCCAGTCCAGCTCGAACGGCAGGCCGTGGGCATCGAGATCCGCAACCACGTCGCGCAGATCCTGCCAGGCGTAGTGGGGCAGCAGAAAGCGATCGTGCAGCGCCGTGCCCCAATTGACCAGGGGCTTGCGATACGGGTTTTCCCACAGCCGCAGCACCAGGCAGCGCAACAGCAGTGCCTGCACCAGCGCCATGCGCGCGTGCGGCGGCATTTCGAAACCGCGAAACTCCAGCAACCCCTGGCGGCCGTTGGCGCTGCCCGGCGCGTACAGCTTGTCGATGCAGAACTCGGATCTGTGGGTATTGCCGGTGATATCGGTCAGCAGGTTGCGCAGCAGACGGTCGACCAGCCAGGGTTGGGCGACTTCACCGGCGGGCATCTGCTGAAAGGCGATCTCCAGTTCGTAGAGGGTCTCGGCGCGGCCCTCGTCGACCCGCGGCGACTGGCTGGTGGGGCCGATGAACATCCCCGAAAAGGCGTAGGACAACGCCGGGTGGTGCTGCCAGTAGGTGATCAGGCTGCGCAACAGGTCGGGGCGGCGCAGCAGCGGGCTGTCGGCTGGGGTGGCGCCGCCCAGGGTCACATGGTTGCCGCCGCCGGTACCCGTGTGGCGACCATCGGCCTGAAATTTTTCCGTGCCGAGCCGCGCCCGATGGGTCTCCTCGTAGAGCGCCAGGGTGTTGTCACGCAGCTCCCGCCAGTCGTGCGCCGGGTGGATATTGACCTCGATGACGCCGGGGTCCGGGGTCACCATGAAGCGCAGCAGACGGCGGTCGTGGGGCGGCTCGTAGCCCTCGATCACGACCGGCATTTCCAGTTCGGCGGCTGTGGTTTCGATGGCGCTGATCAGCATCACATAGTGCTCCAGATTCTGGAGCGGCGGCAGAAACAGATGCAGGGTACCGTCGCGCGGCTCGACACAGAGCGCGGTGCGCAGCACTGCCGCCTCCTCGCCGGCCGCATCCCGATCGGCCGGCGACTCCATGGTCTGGCGCAGATCGGCGGCGGCATCCAGGCGCGCCTGGGCATACTGGTGATAGTCGGCATCCAGGGCTTGCGTTGGAGCAAAGGGATCGCGCTCGGGCGGATTGCGCTCGTGCTCCTGGGCCACTTCCGGCAGTGAATGCAGCGGCAACCGGTAGCCCATGGGCGAATCCCCGGGGATCAGCACCAGTTGGCCGCGGCGCAGCGGCCAGGGCGAACTGCGCCAGCATTCGCCCACCGGATCCCAACCCAGCGGCAGGGCCAGGCCCACGGGCGCGTCCAGCCCCTGCTGCAGCAGCCGCGCCAGACGGCGACGCTCGAAGTCGTCGGACAGCTCGGCGTAACGGGGATCCGCATCCACCGGGATCTCCTGCTCGCGCCACAGGTAATGCAGTGCATCCTCGCTCGCCCTGAGCAGCCGCCGCGGCTCGACGCCCAGCGCCCGGCACAGCAGGGCCGCGAAGCGCTCCGCGGCGGGGAAATCGTGGCCATGGGTGCGATCGACCCCGGCCAGCCAGCGCGGGTCCCGCCACAGCGGCACGCCGTCGCGGCGCCAGAAACAGCCCAACGCCCAACGCGGCAACTCCTCCCCCGGATACCACTTGCCCTGCCCGTGGAACAGCAGGCCGCCGGGCGCGAAGCGCTCGCGCAGGCGCAGCAACAAATCCTTGGCGAGGCGTAGTTTGTCGGCGCCGAGCGCCGTGGTATTCCACTGCGCCGACTCCATGTCGTCGGCCGAGACGAAGGTGGGCTCACCGCCCATGGTGAGACGCACATCGGCGGCGCGCAGACGCGCGTCGACCGCCTCGCCCAGGGCGTCGATCAGGGCCCACTGCGCATCGCTGTAGGGCTTGGTGACCCGGGGATCCTCATGGATCCGGAACACCTCGTTACGATGCGCGAACTGCACTTCGCAGGGATCGGTCAAGCCCTCGATCGGGGCCGCCGAAGCGGGCTCCGCGGTACAGGCGAGCGGAATATGGCCCTCGCCGGCGAACAGCCCCGAGGTCGGGTCCAGCCCCACCCAACCGGCGCCGGGCAGATAGACCTCGCACCAGGCGTGCAGGTCGGTGAAATCCGCTTCCGGCCCCGCCGGCCCGTCGAGGGCGGGCACATCCGGCTTCAACTGCACCAGATAGCCGGACACGAAGCGCGCCGCGAGCCCCAGATGACGGCAGATCTGCACCAACAGCCAGCCGCTATCGCGACAGGAGCCGAGCGCCAGCGCCAGGGTCTCCTCACAGGACTGGACCCCAGGCTCCATGCGCAGGGCATAGGAGATATCGCCCTGCAGTCTGCGGTTGAGGTCGACCAGGAAGTCAATGGTGGGCGTGGCGACTCGCGGCACCGCCGCCAGCCATTCCGTCAGCAGGGGGCCGGCCGGCTCGCACGCCAGATAGGGTGCCAGCTCGCGGCGATCGCGCGCACCGTATGCAAACGGGATGTGCTCGGCGATCGGTTCGAGAAAGAAGTCGAAGGGGTTGATCACCGTCATCTCGGCGATCACTTCGACCTCGATGCGCAGGTGATTGGCGCGCTCGGGGAAGACCAGCCGCGCCAGGTAGTTGCCGAACGGGTCCTGTTGCCAGTTGAGAAAATGCTGCCCGGGCTGCACGCGCAGCGAGTAGCCGCGGATCGGGGTGCGGCAATGGGCCGTCGGCCGCAACCGCAATAGGTGCGGGGACAGGGCAACCAGCCGATCGAATCGGTAGTCGGTGGTGTGCAACAACTTCACACGTAGCGTCATCGGCGGTTGTCCTGTCCTCAGCCCAAGGCGAACCAGGTATCGGCGATATGCCTGTGCAGGGTCGCAATGCGGATCTGGACTTCATTGACATAATCCCGAAACGGCTGTCCCAGGTCTTCGATCGATTCGACTTGATAATAGACGGCGGCCAGCACCTCCAGCTGCGCTTGCACCGCCTTGCCCCGTGGCAGGATGCGGATCGCGTCCGCCACACGCTCCCGGCAGAAGCGGATGGTACGCGGGAAATGGGGATCATTGAGGAGGAAATCAGCCACCGCCGGACCACTGACGCGCGTCCGTACCCGCCGCCGAAAGGCGAGCTCGGCGCTGAGCGAACCCAGCACATGACCCCAGACGATCTGGCCCAGATTGACCTGTCCGAGCAGCTCCGCGGATTCGAGCAGGGTCACCGCTCCCGCATCGAGAATCCGGGAAGTCATATCGGCACGCTCGATATAGCGGCCCAGCTCCAGGAACTGCCAGGCAGCATCCCGGCTGGTGGTCGCGGCAATCTGGCCATTGACCTGTTCGCAACCGCGGATGATGCCCTCGCAGAACCCGTAGCGCAGCTTGCGGCCCTGCCCCTGGGCGACCTCGTCGCGGCCAAAATAAAACAGCTCATTGATCAATTCCCAGACCTCGGGGGAAAACACGTCGCGGGTGGTGCGCAGGTTTTCCCGCACCATCTTCAGCGAGGTCTGCAGCGAAATGGGATTGTCCTCGTCGGAGAGCAGAAATTTCACCACGTTGCGCTCATCCTGCACCCGGTAGCGCTCGGCAAAGCTGTCCTCGGCACTGTTGAGCTCGATGAGGTTGTACCAACTGATATTGAGCCCGCGGGGCAGATCCAGCAGCAGGCTGTCGTAGACCCGGATCAACCGCGCGGTGTTCTCGGTGCGCTCCAGATAGCGCCCGGCCCAGTAGATACGCTCGGCCACCGAGGACAGCATCAGCGTGCCTCCGTATCCACGATCCAGGTATCCTTGCTGCCCCCGCCCTGGGAGGAATTCACCACCAGGCTGCCCTTGCGCATCGCCACCCGGGTCAGGCCGCCGGTGGTGACATAGAGCTCCTCGCCCTGGAGCACGAAGGGGCGCAGATCGAGATGGCGTGGCTCCAGGCGGCCGCCATCCACCAGCGCGGGCGCCACCGACAACTTGAGGGTGGGCTGGGCGATATAGTTGCGCGGATCCGCCTGGATACGTTCGGCAAACTCGGCGCGCTCCTTCTTGGTGGCATGGGGGCCGACCAGCATGCCGTAACCCCCGGATTCGTTGGCCGGCTTGACCACCAGTTCATCGAGATGGGCGAGCACATAAGCGCGCTGTTCCGGATCCGAGCACAGCCAGGTGGGCACATTGGGCAGCAGCGGTTTTTCGCCCAGGTAGTATTCGATCATCTGCGGGACATAGGCATAGACCACCTTGTCGTCCGCGACTCCGGCGCCCGGAGCATTGGCGATCGCCACCTGCCCGGCGCGCCAGGCGCGCATCAGGCCGGGCACGCCGAGCACCGAATCCGGCTGAAACACTTCCGGGTCGAGAAACAGGTCATCGATGCGCCGGTAGATCACATCGACCCGCTCCAGGCCGGCAATGGTGCGCATATAGACCTTATCCTCGTCCACGACCAGATCCCGGCCCTCCACCAGCTCCACGCCCATCTGCTGGGCCAGGTAGGCATGCTCGAAGTAGGCCGAGTTATAGATCCCCGGGGTCAGCACCACGATGCCCGGATTGCGCACCTTGCGCGGCGACAGCGCGGCCAGGGTATCGAACAGCCGCGCCGGGTAATCGTTCACCGGCAGGATGGCCTCGTTCTCGAACAGCTCCGGGAGGACCCGCTTGGTGATGGCGCGGTTCTCGAGCATGTAGGCGACCCCCGAGGGCACCCGCAGGTTGTCTTCCAGCACAAAGAACCGACCGCGCTCGTCACGCACCAGATCGGTGCCGCAAATGTTGGCCCAGACCCCGAAAGGCGGCGAAACGCCCTGGCACTCCGGGCGCAGATTCTTCGACTGGGCCAGCACCTCGGCCGGAAAGATGCCGGCGGCGATGATCCGCCGGTCATGATAGATATCATCGATAAAGCGGTTGAGGGCACGCAACCGCTGCTTGAGACCCGCCTCGACGTCGCGCCACTGACGCGCCGCGATGGTGCGCGGAATGATGTCAAAGGGCCAGGCGCGGTCGATATTGCCCTCCTCCGAATACACCGTGAAGGTCACGCCCATCTGACGAATGGTGGCCTCGGCCATGCGCCGCCGCGATTCGATCTCCGCGTCATTGAGTGAGGCCAGGCAAGACGCCAGACGGCGGGCGGGGGCCCGGGCATTACCGGGGCTGCTGATCAATTCGTCGAAGAATCCACCGCTGTCGTAGTGCTTCCAATCCAGCGTCATCTCATCCGCTCTCCGTGGCGGCAACAACGGCGGCCGCTCCCTGGATACTACCTCAGAACCGGGCGTCGCCGAGCGCCAGCGTTCCCCACTGTACCACCGTGAATCCTCCTCGACCCGGGCACCGCGCGCCATGGACGCCTCCTCTGACTGCAACGTTGACTGCAACCCCGGAGACATCGCAATTTGCGGGCCAATCGCCCCCGCTGAGCCGCGGTGTACCATCGCCGCGAGAAATCCGCCCCGCAGCGATTGAAAAATGACGCCCCGCCCCTATGGATGCGATCGCACCCAAACGGAACTTTGCCGCCACCGCCGAGGTCCAGGGCGCCGTCGATGCTTCCATAACAACCACAGGACCCATCAGAGTAATGACAGCAAGATCCCGCCAGCTGCTCGCCATTACCGGCGCCGCTTCCCCGAGACACGAGACCCTGCTGCCGGCACGCCCGGCGTCGTCCGCTTTGCTGCAAGGAGACCCGACATGATCGAGCTGGAACACCTGACCCGCCGCTATGGCGAGTTGACCGCGGTGAACGATGTCAGCTTTCAGATCGGCAACGGCGAGGTGGTGGGTCTGCTGGGCCACAACGGTGCCGGCAAGACCACCATCATGAAGATGATTACCGGTTACCTGGAACCGACCGCGGGCAGTATCCGCATCGACGGCCGCGAACTGGGGCCGGATCCCCGTCCCATCCAGGCCCGCATCGGCTACCTGCCGGAGAATTGCCCGCTGTGGCCGGAGATGACGGTGATCGATTACCTCGACTATCAGGCGGCGCTGCATGGCGTGGCGCCCGCGCGGCGCAGGGGTGCCGTAGCCCGGGCGATCCGCCGCACCGAGCTCGCCAGCAAGGCCACCGCCGGCATCCAGACGCTGTCGCGCGGCTACCGCCAGCGGGTCGGCGTGGCCCAGGCGCTGCTCCACGATCCGGACATCATCATTCTCGACGAGCCCACCAATGGCCTCGACCCCACCCAGATCCTGCACATGCGCGAGCTGATCGCGGAGCTTGCCAGCAGCGCCACCCTGATCGTCTCCACCCACATCCTCCAGGAAGTGCAGGCGGTCTGTGGTCGGGTGCTGATCCTGCGCGCCGGGCGGCTGGCGGTGGATGCCCGCCTCGACCAATTGCAGCAGGCCCAGGGCCTGCTGGTCAGCATCCGCGGCGATGCCCGCGAGCTGCTGTCGGGGATCCCGGGGGTCAAGGCGGTCGAAGCCCGTACGGAACGCGACGGACTCTCCCACTACCACCTCGACGCCCCGGCTGACCTGGCCCCAGCGGTCGCCGAAGCAGTCTCCGCCGGCAATTTCGAGCTGCACGCCCTGCAGCCGCGCCGCCAGGATCTGGAAACCCTGTTCGCCCAAGTCAATGCGGAGGTAGCCCATGGCTGACACCCTGCGTATCGCCCGCAAGGAATTCCGCGGCTTTTTCACCACGCCGGCCGCCTATCTGTTTCTCGGCACCTTCGCCGCCGCGACCCTGTTCATTTTCTTCTGGGTCGAGACCTTTTTTGCCCGCAACATCGCCGATCTGCGGCCGCTGTTCGAATGGCTGCCGCTGCTGCTCATTTTCCTGGTCGCAGCACTGACCATGCGCTCCTGGTCGGAGGAGCGCCGCGCCGGCACCCTGGAGACCCTGCTCACCGCGCCGGTACGGCCGTTGCAGCTGGTGCTGGGCAAGTTTTTGGCGGCCCTGGGTCTGGTCACTGTGGCCCTGGCGCTGACCCTGCCGCTGGCGCTCACCGTGGCCTTCCTGGGGCCGCTCGACTGGGGCCCGGTGATCGGCGGCTATGTCGCCACCCTGTTTCTGGCCGCCGCCTATGTCGCCATCGGCCTTTACATGAGCAGCCGCACGGACAACCCCATCGTGGCGCTGATCCTCACCGTCCTGGTGGCGGGGATCTTCTACCTGGTGGGCACGGAGACTCTGACCAATCTGTTCGGCCACCAGATCGGCGGTCTGCTGGCACTGCTCGGCACCGGCACCCGCTTCGAGTCCATCACCCGCGGCGTGCTCGACCTGCGTGACCTGTATTACTACATCAGCATCGTCGGCGTGTTCCTGGCACTCAACCTGCTGGGGCTGGAGCGCCTGCGCTGGGCCGGCAACCCGACCGCCCGGCACCACCAGCTGTGGATGCTGGTCACCGGGCTGGCCATCGCCAACTTCGTGGCCGCCAACCTCTGGCTGGCACCGATCGGCTGGGCGCGCGTCGACATCACCGAGGAACAGCGCTATTCGCTGTCCGAGGCCACCCGCATCGAGCTCGCCCGGGCCAGCGAGCCCCTGCTGATCCGCGGCTATTTCTCCGCCAAGACCCATCCGCTGCTGGCCCCCCTGGTGCCGCGCATCCAGGATCTGCTCCGCGAATACTCGGTCGCCGGCGGCGACCGGATCCACGTCGAGTTCGTCGATCCGCACCTCGACCGCGAACTGGAGGAAGAGGCGGCGTCGCGCTACGGCATCAAGCCGGTACCCTTCCAGACCGCGAGCCGTTACCAGGCGGCAGTGGTCAACTCTTATTTCGACCTTCTGGTGAGCTACGGTGACCAGTTCGAGGTCCTGAGCTTCGAAGACCTCATCGAGGTCAAGTCTCCGGGTGGCGACCGGGAACTCGATGTGCTGCTCAAGAACCCGGAGTACGCCGTCACCCGCGCCATCCGCAAGGTGATCGACGGCTACCGGGCCGGCGGCAATCCCTTTGCATCGCTCACCGAACCGGTGCGCTTTCACGGCTATTTCTCGCCGGATGCCAAGCTGCCGCCGGAACTGGTGGAGCTGCGCGAGAACCTCGCCGAACTGCTCGACGAGTACCAGTCCGAGGCCGGCGACCGTCTGAAGATCCACTATGCCGATCCCGAGGCCGGCGACGGCGCCCTGGCCGATACCCTGGGCGAACGCTACGGCTTCGGACCCCAGGTCGCCAGCCTGCTCGACCCCGAGCCCTTCTGGTTCTACATGGTGCTCGAAGGGCCCGCGGACAGCGTCCAGGTACCCCTGCCCGAAACCCTGGACAGGGATGCCCTGAAACGCACCCTGGACGCCGCTTTCCAGCGCCTGGCACCCGGCTTCCTGAAGACCGTGGCCCTGGTCAAACCGGACGCGCCCTACGGGGGCGGTCCCGGCTATCAGTACCTCAGCCGAGTGCTGGAAGAGAACGTGCGCCTGCGCATGACCGAGCTGGACGACGGCCGCGTGCCTGAGCAAGCCGACCTGTTGCTGGTGCTGGCCCCGCAGGCGCTGGAGGAGCGCCAGCTGTTCGCCATCGACCAGTTTCTGATGCGCGGCGGCAGTGTGGTGCTGGCCACCTCGCCCTTCGATGTCCAGTTGGGCCAGACCCTGAGCGCCAGTCGCCAGGAGTCCGGACTCGAAGACTGGCTGGCCGCGTTGGGCCTGGAAATCGACGACACCATGGTGCTGGATCCGCGCAATGCCGCCCTGCCGGTGCCGGTGGAGCGCCATATCGGCGGCGTCGCGGTGCAGGATATCCGCATGCTGCCCTACCCCCACTTCCCGGATCTGCGCGGCGACAGCCTCAACCCGGACAACCCCATCACCGCCAATCTGGATCAACTCACCCTCAACTGGGTATCGCCGATCCGCATCGACGACACCAGGCTCGAAGGGCGCAGCCTCACGCAACTGCTGCGAAGCTCCGCCCAGAGCTGGCGCTCCGCGAATCTCGATCTGATTCCGGATTACGGCGCCTTCCCGGCCACCGGGTTTGCCGAGCCCGAAGAACGCGGCGCCGAAGTTCTGGCGGTCGCGATCGAGGGCCGCTTTACCTCGTTCTTCAAGGGCAAGGAATCGCCACTGGCGAGCGGCGCCGGGAAGGCAGAGGCGGACAACGAACCCGAAGGCGGCGAAACCCGCCCCATCGGCGATATCACCAGCGTCATCGAGCGTTCACCCGAATCCGCGCGCCTGGTGCTGGTGGCGAGCAACGGCTTCGCCTCGGACGCCGCCATCGAACTGGCTTCCCAAGGGCTCGGCACCCTCTACCTGCGCCCCGCAGAGTTCCTGCAAAACGCCATCGACTGGTCGCTGGAGGACCGCAACCTGCTCGCCCTGCGCGGCCGCAGCCAGCTCGCGCGGACCCTGGAGCCACTCGGCGAAGCCGAGCAACGGCGCTGGGAATACCTGAATTACGGGCTCGCGCTACTCGGGTTGCTCGCCGTCTGGGGTTGGCGCCGCGCCGCCGCGGCCGCCGATCGCCGGCGCTATCAACAACTGCTCGCGGAGGTGTGACCGGTGAACAAGACCATAGGATTGCTCGCCCTGCTGCTCGCCGTACAACTGTTGCTCGCACTGGGACTCAGCCGCACCGGGCCCGATCTCACGGCCAGCACCGAGCGCGCGCCGCTGCTCGCGTTCGATCGCGAAGCGGTCGATCACATCCTCCTCGAAGGCCCGGATGACGCCTCCATCACCCTGAGGCGCGTGGATGACGCCTGGACCCTGGCGGAACTGGACGGCTTTCCGGCCGACACCACCAAGGTCGACCAACTGCTGGCACGACTCGCCGAACTCCAGGGCGGCGTCCCGGCCGCGACCAGCGCCGCCGCGCACGACCGCTTCCGGGTTGCCGAAGACGACTTCGAGCGCCGGATACGTCTGTTCGCCGCAAAGGAAAGCCTCGCCACCCTGTATCTGGGCTCGTCTCCGGGCATGGGGCAGATCCACGCCCGGGCCGGAGACTCCGATGTGATCCAGGTGGTGAAACTGGCCGCCTTCGACATCCCGGTCAAAGCCGATGACTGGATCGACCGCCTCATGCTGCGTGTCCCGCGCCAGCGGATCGCCGCCATCGAGTTCGACGGCTTGCGCATCGAGCGGGCGACGGGCGCCGCCGAGGCCGAGAAAAAGGACCAGCCCGCACCGCACTGGCAGGCCGCCGGCCTCGCCGAAGGCGAACGGCTCGATCAGCAAGCCGCCGACAGCTTCGCCGAGCGCCTCTCCGAACTGAGTATCGGCGCGGTATTGGGCCGCGAAGCCAAGGCCGAATACGGCCTTTCGGACCCACTCCTGACCCTGTCCGTCACCCCGGCCGGCGGCGAGCCCGTCAGCTACCGAATCGGCAAATCCGCTGACGGCCAGCGGTTCACCCTACAGGCATCCAGCCGCCCCGAGTACTTCCGGGTTCCCAGCTATACGGCAGAACAGTTGCTCGAAGCTGCCAGCCGGGATGCGCTGATCTCGACGGCGGCGGCAGAGGAGACGGCGGACGAAGCCGCCGCAGCGCCGGCGACCACCGAAGCCGGGGAACCGCCGACCACGGATTCGGCAGCCGGGAACTGACGCCTAGGGCGGTGGCGCGGCGTCGGGCGCACCCCAGCCGCCGCCGCCCGGGGTCTGGATCCGCAACAGACTGCCCGCCGCCAAGGCACCGCTCCAGCGGCCGGGCAGCACTTCGGCGCGACCGTCCGGGTGTACCAAGGTGTTGACGCCCGGCAGGCCGTCGCCGCCCCCGGCCTGGCCGCGCGCGCCCCGCACACGGCGGTTGCCGATCAAGGCCACGGACATTTCCGTCAGCAAGCGAATCTCCCGCGCCAGTCCGTCTCCCCCGGGCCAGGTGCCGGCGCCACCGCTGCCGGCACGCAGCGCGAAGCGCTCGATGCGCACCGGAAAGCGGCGTTCGATGACCTCGGCGTCGGTGATCCGCGAGTTGGTCATGTGGGTATGCACGCCGCTGGCACCGGCGAACCCGGGGCCCGCGCCGGCGCCGCCGCCCAGGGTTTCGTAATACTGCACCTCCGCATTGCCGAAACTCAGGTTGTTCATGGTGCCCTGGGATTCCGCCATGGCGCCCAGCGCCACCAGCAGGGCATCGGCCACGGCCTGAGAGGTCTCCACGTTACCCGCCACCACCGCTGCCGGAGACTTCGGGTCGAGCAGCGAGGGCGATGGCACCTGCAGATCCACCGGCGCCAGGAACCCCTCGTTGAGCGGCAAGGACTCGTCGACCAGGCAGCGCAGGGCATACATCACCGCGGCGCGCACCACCGGCAGGGGCGCGTTGGCATTGCCGGCGTCCATGGCACTGGTGCCGGAAAAATCGAGCCGCAGGCGTCCCGCGCCGACCACCGCCCGCAGGGCGATACATTGGCCCTCGTCCATGACCACGCGATGGGTGCCCCCGGCCAGGCGGTCCAGCAGCCGCCCCAGCGCCTGCGCGCTATAGTCGAGCAGCGCCGCCATCTGCACACCGATCTCCGCCGCGCCCCGAGCTTCGGCCAGTTGCTGCAACAACCGGGCACCGCGGTTGCAGGCCGCCAGCTGGGCGCGCAGATCGGCCAGGTTGGCCGCCGGATCACGCGCCGGCCAGCGTCCGTGGGCGAGCAGCGCCCGCACCCGCTCGGCGTCCAGGCGCCCGTCGCGGGCGACCCACTCGCCGGCGAAGCACAGGCCCTCTTCGGCCAGGGTGCGACTGTCGGCGGGCATCGAGCCCGGCGCCCGGCCGCCGATGTCGGCGTGATGGGCGCGCGCCGCCACATAGGCAAAGGGCCGTGGCGCAGGGGGCGCATGGACCGGCATCACCAGGGTCAGGTCCGGCAGGTGGGTGCCGCCGCGATAGGGATCGTTGATCAACCAGCCATCGCCCGGCCGCAGTTCCGCGCCACAGCGCGCGATGACGGCCTGCACCGACGCGCCCATGGAGCCCAGATGGACCGGGATGTGCGGCGCGTTGGCGATCAACCGGCCACGGTCATCGAAGATCGCACAGGAATAATCGAGCCGGTTACGCACGTTGACCGAGTGCGCCCCGCGGCGCAGCGCCTCACCCATTTCCGTGGCAATGGCCATGAACCTGTTGTTGAACAGCTCCAGTTCGGCAATGCCGCCGCCGGCCGCAAGCGTGGTACCCGATTCCATGCGCCGTGCCAGCACGCCCTGCGCGGTGGCCTGTGCCCGCCAGCCCGGCGGCAACAGCAGGCTGGATTGATCGAGCAGGACCAGCGCCGGCCCGACGACATCTTCGGTGCCGACACCATCCCACACCGGGATCCGCTCGAAAGCCGTGCCATCGAGTGGCATCCAAGGCTGCTCGCCCAGCCGTGTGCCGCGAGCCGCCGTTGCTGCTACCGACGGCGTTCCCTGCCGCCCCCGTGCCCGGGCCAGCACCAGGGCAATCTGCACGGGCCGCTCCGGATCGGCGAAGCCGAAACGCGCCTCGTGCTCACGGGAAAAGGTCTCGCGCAGCGCCGCCAGCGGCGCCATGGGAAGGTCCAGCACGGTATCCGCATTGGCGTAATGCAGTCGCAGCAGCAAATCGATCTCTGCCGGGGCCTCACCCTGGGCGCGCAGCTCGGCGACGGCCCGGCCCTTCAGTTCTGCCAGAGCAGACTCCGCCAGCGCCACGCCAGCTGCCGTGAGGCCTGCCGTCAAGGGCGTCTGACACTCCACCCCGGGGGCGGCCAGACCCACGCCCACGGCCGACAACAGACTGGCGCGAGCCGGGATCAACACCTGGGTCATGTCCAGCAACTGGGCGAGTTCGCAGGCGTGCTGGGGGCCGGCGCCGCCGAAGGCAACCAGGCAATGGCCGCGCGGATCCAACCCACGGGCCACACTGATACGCCGCACCGCGCCGGCCATGTGTTCGAGCGCGATGCGCACCGCGCCGCGGGCCAATTCCAATACCTGATCGTCCCCGGCGGTCTTCCCGGCCAGCGCGGCGAAGGCCGACCGGGCGGCCGCCGGATCCAGGGGTCGATTTCCCGCGCGACCGAACACCGGCGCGAACCCCGCGGAATACAGACGGCCGAGCAACAGATTGGCGTCGGTGACCGCCGCCGGTCCACCGCGACCATAGCAGGCCGGGCCGGGATCGGCACCGGCCGATTCGGGCCCCACGCGCAGCCGCGCACCGTCGAAAAACACCCGCGAACCCCCGCCCGCAGCCACCGTATGCAGGTCCAGCGCCGGGGCACGCACTACCTGGCCGGCGACCTCCACTGCAGGGCGAATCGCCGGCCTTCCGACAGCGGCGAAGACATCCGTCGAGGTGCCGCCCATGTCGAAGCCCACCACCTGCTCGATACCCAGGGTGGCGGCAGTACCAGCGGCACCGATCACGCCGCCGGCCGGGCCGGAAAAGATGCTGTTGCGCGCCGCCGCGTATGCGGCATCGGTGAGGGTGCCATCCGACTGCATCAAGCGGATGCGGGTGCCCGGCAACTGCGCGGCCAGATGCGCGGTGTAGCGCCGTAGGACGGGCGCCAGCGCCGCCTCCACGACCGCGGTCTGCGCCCGCTCCAGAAGCCCCACTTCACCGGAAACCTCATGGCTGCACACCGGCGCCGCAAAACCGGCGTCGCGGGCAAGCACCGCCAGCGCGCGCTCGTCGGCGGCATCCACCGTCGCGTGCAACAGGGCGATCGCCAGCCCCTCGCACCCCTGGGCGCGCAATCGGCGCAAGCGTGCGCGGGCCTGATCTTCGTCCAGCGGCCTCAGTGACTTGCCCTGGGCATCGCGGCGCGCATCGATGCCGATCGCGGTGGTGCAGAGGGGGCTGGGGCGCCGAATGGCCAGCGCGAACAGATCCGGCCGCGACTGATCGCCGATCCACAGCAGATCCTCGAAACCGGCGTTGGTCAGCAACGCACAGGGCGCGTGGCGGCCTTCGAGCAATGCATTGGTGGTCACCGTGGTGCCCAGGCGCAGCTCGGCCAGCCGGCCAGCGGGCATGGGCTCGCCTGAAGGAACCCCGAGCAGGCGCCGCGCGCCCTCCACCACCGCATCCTGGTAATGGCCGGGCGCGGCACTGAGCAGCTTGGCGGTATGGATCCCGCCGCCGGGATCGCGGGCGATCAGGTCGGTGAAGGTACCGCCGCGATCGGCCCAGAGTACCCAGCCGGGCAGCTGTGCCGGGCCGTCCGGTTCAGCCACGGACCGCCCGGAAGCAGCGGCGCACCTCGTCGACGAAGACTTCCGGGCGCTCGAAGGCGGCGAAGTGGCCGCCGCGGTCGAGTTCGCTCCAGTGGATCAGCTTCTTGAAACGCCGCTCCGCCCAGCGCCGGGAACTGCGGAAAATTTCCCGCGGATAGATGCTGCACCCGGTGGCCAGCTCCACCGGATCGTGGGAGAGGTGGTTGAAGCTCTCCCAGTACAGCCGCGCCGAGGAGGCAGCGCTCGCCGTGCACCAGTAGAACATGATGTTGTCGAGCAACTCGTCGCGGCCGAGGACGTTCTCCGGATGGCCGTCGCAATCCGTCCAGGCCCAGAACTTCTCCAGGATCCAGGCGGCCTGGCCCACCGGCGAATCGACCAGCCCGTAGCCGACCGTCTGGGGGCGGGTGCTCTGCTCCTTCGAATAGCCGGAATCCCAGTCCTTGTAGTGCTGCATGCCCTCGAGCGCGCTCTTCTCCAGTGGCGTGAGGCTGTCGAAGGTCGCCGGATCCGGCTCCACGATCACCATATTGAGATGAATCGCCTCACAATTGCCCAGGTTCTGCATGCCGATCGCGGTGGTCACCGCCGCGCCCCAGTCGCCGCCCTGGGCGTAGTAGCGGTCGTAGCCCAGCCGCAGCATCAGCCGATTCCACTCGCCGGCGATCTTGTCGATGCTCCAGCCCGGCCGCGTGGGCTTGTCGGAAAAGCCGTAGCCCGGCAACGCCGGACACACGACGTGAAAGGCATCGGCGGCGTCACCGCCGTGGGCGGGCGGATCCACCAGCGGCTCGATGACCTTGTGGAACTCGACGATCGAACCCGGCCAGCCGTGGGTGATCAGCAGCGGCCGGGCCTGGGGATGCGGCGAGCGCTGGTGGACGAAGTGAATGTCGAGCCCGTCCAGCTCGGTGGTGAACTGGTCGAACCGATTGAGCCGCGCCTCCCGGGTGCGCCAGTCGTAATGGTTCTGCCAGTAGCGGCAGACGTCCTGCACATAGGCGAGCGGAACGCCCTGGGACCAGTCATCGACCACTTCCTTTTCCGGCCAGCGCGCCCGCGCCAGGCGCTCGTGTAGATCTTCCAGCACCGCATCCGGAACCTGGATGCGGAAAGGTCGGACGGCATCGCTCATGACGGTCTCCCGGCTCTGCGCCGCAGCGGTAAAGCACCGATGCTAGCCGGGCCCGCCGGCGCCCGCAATCGGCCGGTGGTTGATGCTTTAATGACCGGCGATCCCATCGGTGGCACAGGCCCACACCCGGAGAACACACCTTGACTGTATCAGCCGACTCGAACGCTCCCCTGCTCAGCGAACGCCGCGGCGCCGTGGGCGTGCTCACCTTCAACCGTCCGCAAAAGCACAACGCGCTGACCCCGCAGCTGCTGGAGCAACTCTGCGCGGTACTCGCCGACTGGGCTGCCAACGACGCAGTGCGCACCCTGGTCATCACCGGAGCCGGCGACCGCGCCTTCTCGGCCGGTTACGACATTGGCGCCATCGAGACCGTCGGACCCGACGGCGCTGCCCATGCCCCAGATGGCCAGCGCAGCACCCCCTTCGAGCGCGCGCTGGCCGCGGTGCGCGACTTCCCCTACCCCAGCATCGCCATGATCAACGGCCACTGCTTCGGCGGCGCCCTGCACCTGGCGCTGTGTTGCGACCTGCGCACCGCCGCCGACCACATCAGCATGGGCATGCCGCCGGCCAGACTCGGCGTGGTGTACGCCCCGGAGGGCCTGTGGCAATTCCTGCAGATGCTGGGCAGCGCCCGCACCCGGGAACTGTTCTTCACCGGGCGCAGCTATCGCGGCGGGGAATTGCGCGACCTGGGCATCGTCGAACATTGGCTGAGCGCCGCCGAACTGGCGTCGACCACCTTCGCGCTGGCCGATGAAATCAGCCACAACGCGCCCCTCGCCCTGCGCGGCATCAAGCGCTTGCTCAATCGACTGGAAAATCCGGCACTCGACCCGGAACTCAAGGCGGAAGCCAATCGCCTGATTGCGGAAGCCTTCGCCAGTGCCGACCTCAAGGAAGGCCAGGCCGCGTTTCTGGAAAAGCGCAGCCCAGGGTTTACCGGAAAATAAGCTTCGCTGCTCGCCCGTTGGTGCGCCATCCCTTCCGTAGTTCTGTCTGGGCCCACCCGCGCTATTGCTGTCGTTCGTTTCAGTTATCCGAAACTTCTTCAGCCCCTCTCCCGCCCGCGGGAGAGGGGGTTGGGGAGAGGGCCAGAACCTTTTGTCTAATCGCTTCCAACACCGCCTCTGTCTGCGCCATCACTTCATTGTTCCAGAAACGCAGAACGACAAATCCCTGTCTGTTCAGCCAGTCGTCACGGCGATCGTCGTACACCGTCTGATCCGCATGCCGACCGCCGTCGAGCTCAACGACCAGCTTAGGTGAATAACAGACAAAATCGACGATATATCTGCCGACGGGCTTCTGGCGTTTGAATTTGAGGCCCATGAAACGATGGGCCCGCAGATACCGCCACAGCCGCCGCTCGGCATCCGTCTGGTCCGTGCGAAGCTGTCTGGCACGAGCCAGCAGTGTTCCACCCTCTCCCCCGGCCCCTCTCCCGCCAGCGGGAGAGGGGTGGGAGTTGTCCGATTGCTTCGGCATGGCCCCTCCCTGATCCAGTCTCTGCCTGTTCTTGGGTCCCTCAGGCAAGGTAACTGTTCAAGCCGCCCAGCGCAGGATCTCGACCTCGGCGCCCTTGGTCACCGCATCCTCGGCCATCGCCATCACTCTGCCGGTCATCTCCTCCGACAGGTAGTACTCCCCGCACTGACCACAGACCTGAGCCGGCACTCCCTTGATCACCACCGTCGTCTCCCCGCGTTGCAGGGTCACCGTTGTCCTGCCGTCGGCCACCATACCTGTTTTGCACATACCGCAGACGCGATTCAGTTCAGGCATACATCAACCGCCTGCCCTTGGGCTCGGGAATGGAACGACCTTCCTCCCGCGCCGTTTCGACCCAGAAATCCATGGCCTCGTTGGCTGCCTGGAGTGCCTCTTCCCGGCTATCCCCGTGCGCCATACAGCCAGGCAATTCGGGCACATCGACGACGAATACACCGTCTTCATCGCTCCAGTAAATGATCATCTCGTACTTGTGCATCACTCGTTCACCTCCAGGCCGTATTTGACAATCACGGCCCGCACCTGTTTGACCTGATAGGGCTTTACCTTCGCACCGCTACCTTCTGATCGGTATGGCTGGTCTTGAGCAGGTCCGCCATCACCACAGCCGGCGTGACGCTGACATAGGTCACCGCCCTCGTCTCCCCTCTCCCGCTTGCGGGAGAGGGGTCGGGGGAGAGGGCTTCGTCCAGCACCGCAGCCGCCTGGATGATGGCCTCCACCGCGAAGAGCCCACAGACCCGGGTGACCTTCCTGTTCTCCTTCGGCCGGTCCACCAGGGTCACCATCTCCGGATCTCCGTTGTTGGCGATGGATTTGAGCGTGATGCGCGGCACCAGCCCGCCGACTTCCTCGCCCTTAGGGCGGCAAACGCAAGTGACATCCAGACTTCAGCCAACCGCCAACCGCGAACCGCCAACCACCAACCACCAACCGCCAACCGCCAACCGCCAACCGCCAACCGCTGCGGGCGTCAACCTCGCAGGTCGTCCAGGAACTCGGAGGCGGGGTCAACGCTGGTCACAAGCAGGTAATCCCGCGCTCGAGTGCAGGCGACGTATAGCAAGTGGCGTTCCGTGTCGTAAGCCTCTTGAAGGTCCGCGTCGTCCGCGACAGATTCGATTCGCTCCTGCAGCGGAATCACTTCATCGTCGCACGCCATCACGACAACTGCGCGGAATTCGAGCCCCTTGGCCAGGTGCATGGTACTGACCGAAAGCACGCCAGTGCTGGTCTCTACCTGTTCGTCGAGTACTTTGAAAGGCGATCCTGACGCCTGCGCGGCCTCCTTCGCACGATCGATCTGCTCCGCCGATCGGACAAAGATACCGATCTCGTGCGGCACAACACCCTCTGCGATTCTCTCGCTGATCCACGCACCAACAGTTGCGATCTCTTGTTCGCTCCCATCGAAGACACGAATGTCCGGCGGCGGCCCATTGAATACTGAAACTGTGCCTCGGCGATCTTCTAGATTCCCGTCAACATCCGAGACCTGGGGTCCCAGCAGTCGGTCAGCCTGCATTCGAATCTGGTGCGAGGTCCGATAATTGATCCGCAACGTCTGCGAGCGGCCCCGCACATCTACGCCCAACGACTTCCACGAGAATGGCGTCTGGAAGATGCGCTGGCCGAGGTCACCGGCAAAGAACAGCGCATTGGGCCGACCGCCACCCAGGGCCGCCAGGAATCGTAGCTGAGCAACGCCGATATCCTGGGCCTCATCGATCACGGCACAGTCGGACGGCGGGTTCCGACGACTCCGGAGTTGCTCCGCCAACTGGCTGAACAGCTGCGCGCGCGTCACCAGCCCCTGCTCACCCAGGCAACGCTTCACTATCTCAAACACCTCCCACAAGGCGAGGCGCTGTTGCTCCGACAAGCGGGTCTTGCGTCCCAGGCGTTTGACGTCGCGATAGTCTTCCCACGTCTGCAGCTGCCACGCGTCCACGACGTCTTCCCATTCCCCAAGCAGAAACCGCGGACCAAACTTCTGTGCCCCCTTGCCATCCATCGCCTCGACCAGCAATTGCCTGACATGTTCTCTCGTTGCAATGGTCGGACGAGCGATATGCGCCTCATAAAGACGCTCGCCGACCCTGTCGATGGCGTGAACCTCCAGCCGCTCCGCCAATCTGGGCTCGTTGCTGATCAGCCGACGCAGCTTCACTCGAAGCGCATTGGCCAAGGTATCGGAAAACGTCGTCAGGAGAACTCGCGCGTCCGGATCGCTCCGCGCCAGATGGACGGCACGATGCAGCGCGACGATTGTCTTTCCGGTACCCGCAGAACCGGCGACTCGCGCTGGTCCGTTGTAGTCCTTCTCGACGATGTCGCGTTGTGCTGCTGTCTCTTATACACATCTCCGAGCCCACGAGACTAGGCATGATCTCG
>CAJXRS010000026.1 GCA_913060555.1 uncultured Gammaproteobacteria bacterium
GTTGGGGTCGGGAGTTCGAATCTCCTTCCCCGCTCCAAGTTATGATCTACAGACTTCTACTGAGGGCTGTAAGTCGTTGAAAAAAGGGGCTTCGGCCCCTTTTTTCATTCCAGCGAGCGCCACGGAAATCCACCCACAGCTACCGTTTTTGAGTGACCAATTGAGGCACAAGAATACGGGTGGGACGGCTACCGGATAGTTGCTGGGGCTGAGCGGGAACCATGACGAGCATAGGGCCTAAGTCATTACTTAGGAGCCTCGAAATGGCACTCTCTGATCTGACCGTCCGGCAGGCAAGAACCACCGGAAAACGCTACACCCTCTCCGATAATGACTGCCTGGGCCTGATGGTCTCTGCTGCCGGCGGTAAGTCGTGGATGTTTCGCTACTACTGGCTGGGCAAGCAAAAACGTATGTCCCTGGGCGGATATCCTGCCCTCAGCTTGCGCGAGGCCCGCGCCGAGCGGGATAAGGCCCAAGCCCTGCTTGCCAGGGGTATTGATCCGCAAATCGAGCGTGACCAGCGCCGGCACGCGGCCAAATTGGCGGGTGAATACACCTTTAGGAACGTTTTTGATGCCTGGGTCGAGCATCGCCGCAAGGAACTCAAGGAAGGCCGCCAGAGCACCCTGTCGCAGATCCTGCGCATCTTCAATAAGGACGTGCTGCCCGCCTTAGGGAAGATGTCGATCTACGACATTCGCCGCCCTCAGCTCCTGGGAGTTCTGGCGGCGATCGAGAAGCGCAAAGCGTTCACTACCGCCGAGAAGGTTCGCACCTGGTTCAACCAGATGTTCCGCTATGCCTTGGTCGTTGCCGAGGGCTTGGAGGTCAACCCTGCTGCTGACCTGGATGTGGTAGCCGAACCCAAGCCCCCGGTGACCCACAATCCCTATCTGCACCTGCCCGAGATGCCCGAGTTCCTTCAGAAGCTTCGGCTCTACACCCCCCGCGGCTGGCAGACCCAGCTTGGTGTGCGGCTGCTGTTGTTAACTGGGGTGCGGACGGGCGAATTGCGGCTGGCCGAGCCTGAGCAGTTCGACCTCGACCGCGGCTTGTGGATCATCCCGCCACAATTCGTCAAGCAGCTCCAGGACGAAATGCGCAAGGCCGGTAAGAGGCCGCAGGACGTGCCGCCCTACATCGTGCCCCTCTCTCTGCAGGCCATCGAGATCGTGCGCTATCTTCTGAGCGTGATGCGGCCGGCGCAGAAGTACTTGTTGGCTCATACCAGCGAACTCAAGAAGCGCATCAGCGAAAATACGCTGAACAAGGCCTTGCAGCTCATGGGCTACGAGGGGCGCCTGACCGGGCACGGCATCCGCGGCACCATCTCGACGGCGCTCAATGAAATCGGCTATCCGAAAATTTGGGTGGATGCACAGCTATCGCACTCCGACCCCAACAAGGTCAGCTCGGCCTACAACCACGCCAAATACGTGGAGCCGAGGCGCCGGATGATGCAGGACTGGGCCGATCGCCTCGACCTGCTCGAACAGGGCGAGATAGAAGCTGCGAGCGCACACCTGACCATCCGCATCGATGGGGTGCCTGCGATGGCAGAAGTGGAAGACGCGGTGGGTACGGCCCTCACCGTGGCCGAACCCCCTGTGCCCGGCGTGCAGTCCCTTGTCGCAACGCCCATTGTCGTCACTTCGAGCAGCGGCGGAATCACGTTCCGGAGACTATCGCATCTGCCGCCGCCTCCGGTGCATGTCCCAGAGCCGGAAGTGTCCGCGATCCAGCGCGAGCGCGAGGAAATGCTGGCTATCTACGAGTCGCCGAACAGCCTGCCGGTCCCGTTGTTCGGCAAGCTGGCCGGGAAGTCCAAGGACCAGATCAACCGCGAACTGAAAGCCGGAAAGTTGCTGGCTATCAGTCTTGGCAATCGGGGACAGCGTGTTCCGGACTGGCAACTGGTGCCGCTCAAACACAGGCTGGCCCAGGTGCTCATGAACCAGTGCCCGCACGCGGATTCTTGGGGACTTTACCGCATGCTGACCCAGCCGCACCCTGACCTGGGCGATCGCGCCGCCATCGATGCGGTCACGCCGACCAACGTGCCGGCGATCGTACGGGTCATCATGGGCGACTACCGGCATCACGAGGATGTGCCCAAGGCCGTCGCCCCGCAGCCCGTCCCGGAAGATGTGCGGCAGAGCGTTCGTAGGCTAGTGGACAGCGCTGTGGTGATCGAGGGAACCTAATCCACGGGTCAGCCTATGGCCGGGATGACGCTTCCGGCCGTAGGCCCATCACCTTGCACCTTCCCCAGCAATCTGTAGCGCTCTACGCTCGAACCGCTTGGCAGCAGAATCGGCTTGCGCGTGGGGCCGTTGGAGGTACGTCACGATATTGTAGGGGCCATCGGTGAGCGGTCGCATGCCGATCCCCCATTGATGGGCACGCTCGATGCGCGATTGCGCGCATACGCCGATGCCGTAGCCGGATGAGACCCACAGCGCCATCATCTCGAATGAAGTTGCAGACAGGATGTTCTCTTGGTCCATCGGCATGAGGGAGGCCAACCTCTCGTCCAGCAAGGGACAAGCCTCCACCCGCCAGCGATAGATTGGATAACCCTGAAGATCTGAGATGGTGAGCTTCGCGTGGTTAACTAAGCGGGACCGCGGTGGTATCGCAACGGCCATGCTTTCGCACCATAGCCTCCGGCTACTCGTCAGGTGATCCCCTGCACCGCTAAGAGATAGTCCCGCGTCGTAGCGGCCCTCCTGCAGGCCCGTCATCAACTCTTGATCCGAAACTTCACGCACGGCCATCGCGACGCCCGGCTCCTGCGCTCGCTGCAGTGCAAGCAGCGCCGACAGCCGTGAAGACGGTACACCTGGCGCTATGGCGACCGTGAAATTCGGGGGCGGACTGATGACGTCATGCATGGATACCCCCAAAGAGGCGGCGGGAGGGGATCGAAAAGACCTACCGACATCATACTAAAGAGATATCTTTAACGTGGTTAAAGATCAGTGATTCCATGACGCTTCTGCGAATGCAGAAGCGCACTATTCGGCCTGGACGGCCCGCCGGAGTAACCACCTATGAGTCCGCACCGGCGTTGGCGTTCGGGCAAGCGGTGCGAGCCGCTCGCCTGGCTCAGGGGATTGCTCAGGATGAGTTCGCGGGCTTGGCGGGGATCGCGCGCTCGCACATGGGCAAGATTGAGCGCGGCGAGCACATGCCGACACTCGCTCTCATTCTAAAAATTTCCCTGGCTCTCAAGATCAGCTCGGCCGAACTGATGAAGGCCACGGAGCGCAACCTCTACCTTCAGGGCGATGCGTGACGCCGGATGTGGCGCAGGCGCCGTAGCTAATCGCTCTTTGGCGAACGCAAACGCTCGATGAAGCGCTCTACGGGTGCGGATAGTCCGCTACCGCCTTCGGGCCGAAGCAGGTAGGTGATGATGACGGCCGAATCGAGCGCCAACGGCCGGATCACCACGTCGGGACGTTGACATGCCGCGATTCGGGTCGCCGTTGCGAAGCCGATGCCGTAACCAGCTCCGACCAACGTGAGCATCATGTCCAGCGACGAGACATGCTCAACGATGGTGGACTCGCGCTCCAGGGGATGTAGCAGCCGGGTCAATTCGCGGCAGTAGCCCTCGCAAAGCTGCGGATCGCACATCACCAGCGGGTAACTCACGAGTTCACGTAGCGACACTTCCTTGTGGGCCAGCAACGGGTGCCGGATCGGCACGGTCACCACCAGCGGGTCCTGCCAGATGGGCTCCGTCACCAGTCCGTCGCCGACGTCCGCGGTGTGTGCGAAACCGATCGCGAAGTTGCCGGATCGCAGCCCCCGCAACTGTTCCGCCAGGGTGACCTCGGAGAGCCGTATTTCGATCTCCGGCTCCTCCTGGCGGCACAGGGCAAGAAGTGCAGACAGCCGCGGGTCGATGGCGCCATCGGAGATGGCGATGCGCACGCTGCCTCTTAGGCCTGCGGCGATCGCCCTGACGTTTTCTCGTGCCTGCTCCAGGTTGGTGAACAGCCGGCGAATGTCCTGAAGGAAGGTGGTGCCCGCTGGCGTCAACCGCGTCCCCCGCCGATCGCGGTCAAAGAGCAGCACCCCCAGCTCGTCTTCCAATTCCTTGATCGTGCGGGACAGCGGCGGCTGCTCGATGTGCAAGCGCTCCGCAGCACGGGTGAAATGCAGCTCTTCGGCGAGAGCCACGAAGCAGCGCAAATGACGAAGTTCCATGGGCACGTCCTTCAGCAATCCTGGTCATTGGGTTGGCCACGGCGCATTGCTGCCGAAGTGCGCTTAGAGGGGGCGAGGTAGTGCTGGGTCCCTCTTCAGGGCGAGGAAAAAGGCCATCGGTGTATCTGAATAAGAATACATATGTTCATGTATTAACTCAAGTCAAGGGCGGTACCAACTGTTTCGGAACGTGACGCCGAAGCCAACCCGCTCAATGCTTGAGCGGCTAAGGCAGTACTGACGCCAAAGTAGCGCGAGCCCACAGAGGGGCTCGCAAGATGTAGGACCGAAGGCGCTCTGCCTTCATGGAAAGGCCCAAATCAGGCCGGGTTGATTTCCAACGAGCCACGGTTGATCTGGTCGCGTTCCATCGACTCGAACAAGGCACCGAAGTTTCCTTCGCCGAAGCCCTCGCGGTAGTTGCCCTTGCGCTCGATGAACTCGAAGAACACCGGGCCAAGCAGCGGCTCGGAGAAAATCTGCAGCAGCAGGCGGGGCTGGCCGCCTTCGGTCGTGCCGTCGAGCAGAATGCCACGCGCCTGCAACTCGGGCACGGGCTGGCCATGGCCGGGCAGGCGCTTTTCCAAGTTTGCGTAATAGATGTCGTTGGGGGCGGTCAGCAGCGGGATACCGGCCATCTGCACGCGGTCGAGCGCATCGAGTAGGTTGTCGCACAGCAGGGCGATGTGCTGGATGCCCTCGCCGCTGAACTGCATCAAGAATTCCTCAATCTGGCCGCCGCCCTGGCGTGCTTCCTCGTTCAGCGGGATGCGGATCAGGCCGTCCGGCGCGCTCATCGCCTTGGAGGCCAGGCCGGTGTACTCGCCGTTGATGTCGAAGTAGCGGATCTCTTGGAAGTTGAAGAACTTCGTGTAGAAGTCGGCCCAGTACGTCATGCGGCCGCGATAGACGTTGTGCGTGAGGTGATCGACGATCGAGAAGCCGTGGCCTGTGGGACGGCGGTCCACACCGGACAGGAACTCGAAGTCGATGTCGTAGATGGACTTGCCGTCCTCGAAGCGATCAATCAGGTACAGCGGCGCGCCGCCGATGCCCTTGATCGCCGGCAGGCGCAACTCCATCGGACCGGTGGGAATATCCATCGGCTGCGCGCCCAGCTCCAGCGCGCGGTGGTAGGCCTTGTGCGAATCCTTGACGCGGAACGCCAACCCGCAGGGGCTGGGGCCGTGCTCCCCTGCGAAATACGCCGCCTGGCTCTTGGGTTCGCGGTTAACGATGAAGTTGATGCCGCCCTGGCGGTAGAGCGACACGTCCTTGGAGCGATGCCGGGCCACCTCGGTGAAGCCGAGCTTCTCGAACAGCGGCTCCAGCACGCCGGGCGTCGGCGAGGCGAACTCGACGAATTCAAAGCCGCACAGGCCCATCGGGTTGTCAAAAAGGTCGGTCATTAGGGGTGTCTCTCTTGGGTTTGGGGTGGAAATCTGGACACCCTAGATGGTAAGAAAAAGCCCACACATCATTTCTGCAAAATAAATTGCAAATAGACTTCCTGACGCCTGATTCATGCGTGGTGAAATAAATGAGCACAGAAATATCCCTTGATGGTACGGATAGACGCCTTCTAGATGCATTGCAACGCAATGGAAGGTCCACCTTCGACGAGTTGGCCGAGCACGCGAGCCTGTCGTCCTCGGCCACGCTGAGGCGGGTGCGCCGCCTCGAAGAGGCTGGCGTCATCGCCGGCTATGTGGCCCTGGTGCATCCAGAACGCATCGGCCTCACGCTCACGGCCTACCTGAACGTGCGACTCGAAAAGCACTCCGACTCGCACAAGCGCAATCCCATGGACGTGTTCCGCGCGTCTGTCCAGAACTGGCCAGAGGTTGTGGAGTGCCATGCGCTGACCGGCGACATGGACTATATGCTGCGGGTGGTCGTCAGGGACATGGCTCACTACTCCCGCTTCGTGCTCGACACGCTGCTCAAGCACCCCAGCGTGCAGGACTGCAAGACCAGCTTCGTGCTGGATCGCGTAAAGAGCACCACGGCCTTGCCCCTATGAGCATTCGGCCGGTTGGTGTGGCGGGGATGCAAATAGCGATTGACCTTCCAACGGTGGCAAGGAGCACACTTCAAACACCCCAACCCGAAAGGAGTTTTCCATGCAATTCCATCTCGAAGACATGACCTGCGGCGGATGCGCCCGCACTGTGACGAAAACGATCCAAACGATCGACCCCAACGCCAAGATCGTCACGGACCCGCCGACCCGCCGTGTCGAGGTCCAGACCTCGGCCTCGCAAGAGCAGATCGCCGCGGCCCTGAGCGAAGCTGGCTTCCCGCCGCGCGCGCAGTAACACCGCGTCGTGGCCGGCCTGCACACAGGACGGCCGATGCGAGCACGTGCGCTGCGCCGTACCTGGCGCGGCGCTCAGTGCATCCCAAGGTAGGCGACCTTGGCCCACATCCACAGGGCCATCGCCACCATCATCAGGTTCTCGGTCAGGGACACGAAGCCCAGCGGCACGTTGCTGTCCCCGCCCACGCAGGCGCACTTGAGTTCCCGGCGATCGACATAGACCGCCTTGAAAACCGACACGGCCCCGACGGTCCCGATGAACAGCGCCAACGGAATCGACACCCACATCCCCACGCCCGCGACCATCAGGACACCTGCGATGGCCTCCGCGAACGGGTAGAAATAGGCATACCGAACCCAGCGCTTGGCCAGCAGGTCGTAGTTGAGGAACATCGTCGCGAAGCCGTCCACGTCCTTGAGCTTCTGCAGCGCCAAGAGACACATGGCAAAGGCCACGAACCACTCTGCCGCCTGAATGCTCCAGAGCTGGCCGAAGGCCGCCCAGCTCGCCGCCAGCGCCATCGCGGCCGCCATGGCGAACAGCGCGATCACAGGGGTGTAGGTCACGGCGTTCTTGTCCTTCACGGACATGCCGAAGAATTTGCGCAGGTCGTCGTAGCCGCCCACGCGCCGCCCGTTTATGAAGACCTGGGGCGTGGTCTCGACGCCATGCTCCTTCTTGAACGCATCCGTCTGCTCGCGGCTCGCCAAGTGTTTGTCCTCGACCTCGTAGCCCTTGCGGTTGAGCAGATCGAGCGACTTCAGCCCGTAGGGGCAGGTATGGCCGGGCATGACCATCCGGTAGAGCGTGGCTTGTTTGGGCGCAGACATGCTGGACTTCTCCTGTGGGACTTTTCATGGGCCGGCCGCAGCGCCGACTATCACGGATTGAAGGACTTTGACGACATTTCCAGCCTAACCGGCGGTGATGCAAGGGGGTGTAGGAATCTGGCTCGCGGGTCGGTCGTCAGGCTGCAATGCCGTCAGTCCTCCATCTACCAGAGCAACCCTGCCGCAGGCCGGTGCGCCTGAGGCAGCACGCAGGCTCCTAGTGGTTCTCCTTGGCATGGTTGATCGTGTACTTGGGGATCTCGACGGTCAGGTCTTCGGTCGCAACGATGGCCTGGCAGCTCAGCCGCGACTGCGCCTCCAGTCCCCAGGCCCTGTCGAGCAGATCGTCCTCGCACTCCTCGACCTCGTTGAGGGAATCGAACCCCTTGCGCACGATGCAGTGACAGGTCGTGCAGGCACAGCTCATGTCGCAGGCATGCTCGATCTCGATGCCGTTGTCCAGCAGGGCCTCGCAGATCGAAGTGCCGGCTGGCACGTTTAGTTCGGCGCCCTCGGGAGCCAGTTCAGGATGGGGCAAGACGGTGATTTTGGGCATATCTCTCCTGGCTGCTCAGTGCGCACGCGGCTTTTTTCCTGCTGCGCTGGCTCGCGCGCGGCGCGGTACGGCGCCGGTGCGCGCTTCGGGCTCGTCGTCACTGGTATCGGGCTGCTCCAGCGTGTGCAAGATCGGGCAGTCGGGCCGTTCATCGCCGGCGCAACACCGGATCAGCGCCTTGAGCGTCGCGGCCATCTCCAGCATGCTCGCGATGCGCCGATCCAACTCGTCGATGTGTTGCTGGGCCAGACGCTTGACGTCAGCACTCTGGCGCGACTTGTCATTCCACAGCCCCAGCAAGTCCGTGATCTCGGCCACCGAGAAGCCGAGGTCGCGCGCACGCCGGATGAAATGCAACCGGTGAACGTCGTCTTGGGTATAGGCGCGGTAGCCCGAATCGGTGCGGTCAGCCGGAGGGATCAGGCCGATCTGCTCGTAGTAGCGGATCATTTTGGCCGAGACCTTCGAGGCCTTGGATGCTTCACCGATGTTCATGGTGTTCCTCCTTTCTCAATGAGCGGTATCCGCCGCCAGCGGCGGCTGGAAGCGGCGCAGGCGCAGCGCGTTGCCGAGCACGAACACGCTGGACAGCGCCATCGCGCCAGCCGCGAAGATCGGCGATAACAGGACGCCATAGGCGGGGTACAGCACGCCAGCGGCCACCGGGATCAGGGCCGTGTTGTAGCCAAACGCCCAGAACAGGTTCTGGCGGATGTTGCCGATGGTCGCCTTGGACAGCGCGATGGCGTTGGGCACGCCCTGCAGGTTGCCCGACATCAGCACTACGTCGGCCGACTCCACCGCCACGTCGGTGCCGGTGCCGATGGCCAGGCCCACGTCGGCCTCGGCCAGCGCCGGGGCGTCGTTGATGCCGTCGCCCACGTAGGCGATCTGGCCGTGGCTGGCTTTCAGCCGGCGCACGGCTTCGACCTTGCCCTCGGGCAGCACTTCGGCCACCACCTCGTCGATGCCCAGTTGCTTGGCGATGGCCTGCGCGGTACGCGCGTTGTCGCCGGTGATCATCGCCACCTTCAGGCCGAGCTGGTGCAGCGCGGCAATGGCCGCGGGCGTGCTGGACTTGATCGGGTCGGCGACGGCGATGATGGCGGCCAGCCGGCCGTCGATCGCGGCGTACAGCGGCGACTTGCCCTCGTTGCCCAGGCGCTCGGCCGTGCGAGCGAAACCGCCCACGTCCAACCCCAGCTCACGCATGAAGCGATCGGCACCGACCTCGACACGCGCGCCGTCCACGGTGGCGCACACGCCCATGCCCGTGACCGAATCGAAGTCTGTCATCGTCGGCAGCGCGATGCCACCTTCCACGGCCGACTCGACGATGGCGCGTGCGATCGGATGCTCCGAGCGCGATTCGACAGCGGCGACCTTCGCCAGCACCTGGTTGCGGTCAAAGCCGTCGGCAATCTCCAGGTCGGTCAGGACCGGGCGGCCCTCGGTCAGCGTGCCGGTCTTGTCCACGGCCACCACCTTGGCGTCCTTGAGCAGTTGCAGGGCTTCACCCTTGCGGAACAGCACGCCCATCTCGGCGCCCCGGCCCGTGCCGACCATGATGGAGGTCGGCGTCGCCAAACCCATGGCGCAAGGGCAGGCAATGATCAGCACCGCCACGGCATTGACCAGCGCGAAGGACAGCGCGGGCGACGGGCCGAACACCAGCCAGACCAGGAAGGTCAGCACCGCGGCCAGCATGACGGCGGGCACGAACCACAGCGTCACCTTGTCCACCACGGCCTGGATCGGCAGCTTGGAACCTTGCGCCTGCTCGACCATGCGGATGATCTGCGCCAGCATGGTCTGACCGCCCACGGCGGTGGCACGCAGCGTCAGCGCACCCTTCTGGTTGACGGTGCCGCCGACCACGGTGCTGCCTTCCGCCTTTTCGACGGGAATCGGCTCGCCGGTGATCATCGACTCGTCCACGAAGCTGCGGCCCTCGGTCACTTCACCATCGACCGGCACGCGCTCGCCGGGGCGCACTTCCACGATGTCGCCCTGCGCCACGTCGTTGATCGGGATGTCCACGATGCGGCCGTCGCGCAGCACGTGCGCCTCCTTAGCCTGCAGGCCGATCAGGCGCTTGATGGCCTCGGAGGTGCGGCCCTTGGCCCGTGCCTCAAGAAAGCGGCCCAGCAGGATCAGCGCCACGATGACGGCTGCCGCCTCGTAGTACACGTTCACCGTGCCGGCCGGCAGCAGACTGGGCGCGAACGTGGCGACCATCGAATAACCGAAGGCCGCGGCCGTGCCGACCGCGACCAGCGAGTTCATGTCGGGACCCAGGCGGAACAGCGCCGGGAAGCCCTTCTCATAGAAGCGCCAGCCCGGAATGGCGAGCACCAGCAGGGTCAGCACGAACTGCAGATACCAGCTCTGCTGGATGCCAATGGTGGAAGCCACCCACTCGTGCATGCCGGGAATCATGTGCGAGCCCATTTCGAGCACGAACACAGGCAGCGCCAGCACGGCGGCCAGGGTCAGGTCGCGCTTGAGTTCGGCGCGCTCGGCGTCCTTTTTCTCGGCAGCTTCCTCGTCGGCCTGCATGCCTGTATCGACCGGGCTGGCCTCGTAGCCGACCTTATCGACAGCAGCAATCAGATCCTGCACGGATGCTACGCCACGCACGGTAGCGCGCTCGGTCGCCAGATTGACCACAGCCTCAGTGACGCCCGGCACCGCCTTGAGCGCCTTCTCGACGCGGCCCACGCACGAAGCGCAGGTCATGCCTCCGATCGCCAGCTCGATGGTGCCCTGAGGCACGTCGTACCCTACCTTCTCGATCGCCTGGATCAGCGCCATGCGATCGACAGGACGGTTCAGGCGAATGTCCGCTCGCTCGGTGGCGAGATTGACAGACACGCTTGCCACGCCCTCGACCTTGACAAGGGCGGCCTCGACTCGGCCGACACAGCTTGCGCAGGTCATGCCCTCGATGGGCAGGCTGATTGCCGCTGCTTGGGCGCCAGCACTACTCGTTGTTGCCATGCTCATGGTGTGCTTCCCATAGTTGAAATTCGACATGGAGGGAGCTTAGGGTTTACCATCGTGGGAAGGTCAAGCGCTTTTTCGGATGCTGTCAGGTTTCAGAAATGACCCGGTGCACGGGGAACGGAGGCCTTGCCTGCCAGGCTCGCACTGGTTCTTTGCTGCGCGCGCCTAAGCGGCCGCTGCCTTGTCAATTCTGAAGGGCGAAAACAGCCATTCGAGGTTAGGAAATATTTTAAAAATGAATACAAGTAAGCCATTCAGTACCCCACCGAAGGGTCCCAGCGCCGATTTGGAATCGCTGTCACAGAATGACGTGACCATCTTGGCTGAGACATTCCGCCTCCTGGGTGACCCGTCCCGGCTGAGAATCATGCTGTGCTGCATGAAAGGCTCTTCCTCGGTCGGGGACATCGCTGAAACCCTCGAACTCTCGCAGTCGCTGGTGAGCCACCACCTGCGGCTGCTGCGCGGTGCTCGCCTGGTCAAGGGCGTGCGCCAGGCCAAACAGATCTTCTATGAGGTGGCGGACAAGCACGTGAACCAGGTGCTGCTGGATATGGCCACCCACATCGCGGAAGACCACAACGACGAGTAACTGTTGGGCATAGCATGCCGTTGCGGCGTGGCCTACGTTCCATGGCGATATGCGCCCCACCGCCCGCAGCTGCGTTCGGTGAGGTGGTTTGGATGCCGCTTCCGATCAATCAGAAGTTGAGCGCGCGCTTGTCCACGGCCAGCGAGGCCTCTTTGAACGTCTCGGAGAGGGTCGGATGGGCAAAGCAGATGCGGGCGATGTCTTCGCTGCTGGCCTTGAACGCCATGGCGATCACGGCCTCGGCCACCAGTTCACTGGCCTGCGGGCCGACCACATGCACGCCGAGTATCTCATCAGTGGCAGGATCGGCGATCACCTTGACGAGGCCCGGCGTGTCGCCCAGCGCACGCGCGCGGCCATTGGCCATGAACGGGAAGGAACCGATTCGATAGGCGGTGCCCTGCTCTTTGAGCTGCTGCTCGGTGCGGCCTACCCAGGCAATCTCTGGGCTGGTGTAGATGACGTTGGGGATCGTATTGAAATCGACGTGACCGTGCTGGCCGGCAATGCGCTCGGCCACTGCGACACCTTCCTCTTCCGCCTTGTGCGCCAACATCGGGCCACGCACCACGTCACCGATGGCCCAGATGCCGGGCACACTGGTGCGGCATTCATCGTCCACCAGCACGGCGCCGCGCTCATCCAGTTGGAGTCCCACGGCGGCCGGATTCAGGCCTTCGGTGTTGGGCACACGGCCGATAGCCACGATCACTTTGTCTGCCTGCAAGGACTGCGTCTGGCCCTGGCTGTCGGTGTAGTGAATAGTCACGCCAGCCTCGGTTGCATTGACTTCGCGAACCTTCGCACCTAGTTCGATCTTCAGGCCTTGCTTGTCGAACGCCTTCTTCGCCTCCTTGGCGATGGCTTGGTCGACGATTGGCAGGAAGCTGGGCAAGCCTTCGAGGATCGTGACATCCGCCCCCAGGCGGCGCCAAACGGAGCCCAGCTCCAGGCCGATCACGCCGGCACCGATGACGGCCAACCGATCGGGCACGGCCGCGATGTCCAGCGCGCCGTCGTTGGAGAGCACGACCCGCTCATCGAACGGTAGGTTGGGGAGTGGCCGCACGTTGGAGCCTGTGGCAACGATGATCTGCTTGCCCACCAAGGTAACAGCCTCATCGGCGGCGACGCTCACCTCGAAGCCACCATCGACAGTCCTGGTGAAAGACGCCAGGCCGTTGAAAAACTGGACCTTGTTTTTGCGGAACAGATAAAGGATGCCTTCGTTGCTGGACTTCACGACCTGATTCTTACGTTCCAACATCGTGGTCACATCCATGCGCAGATCACCCGTGGAGATGCCGTGCGTGCCAAAGTGGTGCTTGGCTTGTTCAAAGTTCTCTGACGACTGCAGTAGCGCTTTCGAAGGGATACAACCGATGTTGTTGCAGGTGCCGCCAGGTGCTGGCTTTCCGTCCTTGTTCTTCCAGGCATCTACACAAGCGACCTTCATGCCTAATTGGGCAGCGCGAATGGCCGCGATGTATCCGCCTGGGCCGGCACCGATAACAATGACGTCGAAATGCATTTCCATGATTTACATCTCCAAAGTTTTTGAGGAAATAGTGAGCGCCTATGTCGCGCCTTTTGTCAGGTGGTCGCCAGATTACAGCTCGTTCCCTGACGATCACGTTGAACACTACGGCAGAACGAACCGGGCGCTCGCGGTATTGCCCCCACGTTCGACTTGGACGACGGCCTTCGTGCCCTTGGCTGCGGCGAAGGTCCCGCTGCCTTCGAGGCGGCTTCCGTCCGCGGCAGGCGTGAGTTGCACCTCCTGCTTTTGTGAGCCGGTCAACAGTGTGAGCTTGGCTTTGGTGTTGCTTACATTGACCTGCTTGCCGTGGTCGCGCAGGTAGAGTTGCGCTGCTGCGGGCTGAACGACCAACTCGTAGTCCACGTCCCGGACTTCGGTCACGACGCCACCATGCAGCGGCTTGTGGTCATGCGCGTGGTCATGGTCGCCTGCGGCGAAGGCGGTGACGGATGCCAGGGCGAGGGCGGTGCCAGCCGTGAGGGAACGAAATCGAACAGACATGAAAGCTCCTATAGGGTTACGGTGGTTGAAATCGGGTGACAGAAGGCGTTGCATCAGAATGCCTCCGCGTCGCGGTCGTCCAGCAGGCGTTCGGCAGGCTTGCGGCCGAACAGCCAGAACATGGCGGGTGTAAGGAAGGTGTCTAGCAGCGTGGAGCTGACCAGCCCCGAGAAGATCACCACCGCGACGGGGTGCAGGATCTCAGTACCGGGTCGGGACGCCTCGAACAGCAGCGGGGCCAGCGCGAAGGCCGTGACCAGCGCGGTCATCAGAACCGGGGAAAGCCGTTCGAGCGAGCCACGCACGATCATCTTCTGGTCGAAGTCCTCGCCCTCCATGCGCATGAGGTTGAGGTAGTGGCTCACCTTCAGGATGCCGTTGCGCACAGAAATACCCGCGAGCGTGATGAAGCCGACCAGGGCGGCCACGGACAACGGCTGGCCAGACAGCCACAGCCCCAACACGGCGCCGACCAGGGCCAATGGAATGTTCACCATGATGAGCGCTGATAGGGCGACCGACTTGTAGCGCGTGTACAACACCACGAACATGAGCGTCAGGGAGACGATGGACAGCAGGCCCACCAGTCGCGAGGCTTCCTCTTGTGCCTGGAACTGGCCGCCCAGAGTGATGAAGTAGCCTTCGGGCAAGCGCACTTCTTGGACGACGCTGCGTATGTCGGCCACTACTTCGGACAGCGGCCGTCCCTGAGCGTTGGCCGACAAAACTATGCGTCGACGGCCATCGTCGCGGCTGACCTGGTTGGGGCCGTCGCTGTCTTCGATGGTGGCAAGGCGCGACAACGGGACCCGACCCATGGGCGTGTCGATGAGGATGCGGCTCAAGCCCTCAATCGACCGCGCCTGCTCGGGCAGGCGAACCACCAGCGCGAAGCGGCGGTTGCCCTCGATGACCTCGGTGATCTTTTCGCCTTCGACCAGGCTTTGCAGCGTGGACAGAATTTGCGGTGCGGCCACGCCGTAGCGTCCCGCCGCCGCATAATCCACGCGGATTTTGATCTGCGGCGCTAGGACCTGCTTTTCGATCTCCAGGTCAGCAAGCCCCGGAATTCCGGCCAGCTTGGCGCGCAGCAGATCCGCCTGCCCGCGCAGGACGTCCAGGTCCTCGCCGAACACCTTGATGGCGATCTGCGAGCGCACCCCCGACAACATGTGGTCGATGCGGTGCGAGATCGGCTGGCCAATGCCGATGGAGCCGGGCAAGTGAGCCAGACGCGAACGGATGTCGGCGGTGATCTCCTCCATGGAGCGCTTTAGCTCCGAGGCGGGCAGCAGGCCCACGTCCAGCTCGCTGACATGCACGCCTTCGGCATGCTCGTCCAGCTCGGCCCGTCCGCTGCGCCGGCCCACGTGCTGCACCTCTGGCACCTGCGCGACCAGCAGCTCGGCTTGCTGGGCAAGCGCCGAAGATTCGGCCAGCGTCACACCGGGATTCAGGCGCAGGCCCACCAGCAACGTTCCTTCATTGAACGGGGGCAGGAACGTGGTCGGGAAGAATGGCACCGCGGCGACAGCCAGTGTGACAGCCACAGCGGCCATGCCAAGGGCGGCACGCGGCCGCTGCAAGACCCGCTGCAGGCCGCCCTGATAGCGCGTCTTCAACCAGGCTAGAAGCCGAGTGTCGCCATGGTCCAGCGTCCTCATCTTGGGCAGCAGGTAGTACGAAAGCACCGGAGTGACCGTCACAGAGACCAGCAGCGAGGCCAGCGTGGAGACGATGAAGGCGATGCCCAGCGGCACGAACAAGCGCCCCTCCATCCCCGGCAGCGCGAACAGGGGCAGGAACACCAGCACAATGATCATCGTGGCGTAGAGAATCGCCGAGCGAACCTCCATCGAGGCCCTGGCAACGATGACCAGGGGCGTCAGCCGGTTCTCAGGGTGGCGGGTGCGGTCCTCCTTGAGCCGCCGCATGATGTTCTCCACATCGACCACAGCATCGTCCACGAGACCGCCGATGGCGATCGCCAGCCCACCGAGCGTCATGGTGTTGATTGATAGGCCGAAATAGTGGAACACCAGCCCGGTCACGAAGATCGAGGCAGGAATCGCGGTCAACGCGATCACCAGGGGGCGCAAAGTGCCCAGGAAGAAGAACAGGATCACCGCCACGAAGACCGATGCGCCGATGAGCTTGCCTTGCAGCGTGCTGATGGACGCCTCGATGAAGTTGGCTTGTCGGAAGGTCACCTGTGGCTCGGCCATGCCAGCCGGCAGTGAGCCCTTCATGTCCGCCAACGCTGACTCGATCGAGCGGGTCAGTGCAATCGTATCGGCCGTGGGCTGCTTTTGGATGCCCAGGATCACGGCTGGCAGGCCCTCGAAGCCTGCATCGCCGCGCTTGATGGCTGGCGCAAACTGAACATCGGCGACCTGGTGGAGCAGGATGGGTTGGCCCGCACGCACCGCGAGAGGCAGGTTACGCAGGTCGTCGAGTCGGGACGTGCGGCCCAGGTTGCGGATCAGGTACTCGCGGCCATTGATCTCCAGGAAGCCGCCGGAAGTGTTCGCGGAGAAGCCCTTGAGAGCCGCATCCAGATCGGACGCAGTCACGCCCAGCTCTGACATTCGCGTGGTGTTGGGCTGGACCTGGAACTGACGGACCTCGCCTCCGATCGGGATGACTTGGGCAACACCAGGTATGGCCATCAGCCGGGGGCGTAGCACCCAGTCCGCGTACTCGCGAGTGTCCATGGCCGACAGCGGCGGGGCTGCGTTCTTCTGCCCTGAGGGCTTGGCACCGATGGGGATTGCAATCTGCATGATCTCGCCCATCACTGAGCTGATTGGCCCCATAGTGGGCGTCACGCCCGGGGCTAGCCCTTCCTCCATGGACGTCAGGCGTTCGGAGACCATCTGGCGCGCCCGGAAGATGTCGGTCTTCCAGTCAAATGTCACGTAGATGAAGGAAAGCCCGGCGCTGGAGACCGAGCGCACGCTTTCGACGCTGGGCAGGCCGTTCATGGCCGTTTCGAGCGGGAACGTGATGAGTTGCTCGACTTCTTCGGCAGCCATGCCGCCAGCCTCCGTCATGAGAGTGACGGTCGGCTTGTTGAGATCGGGAAAGACATCTACCGGCGTGCGCGTCAGGGTGAACGCGCCATACGCCATCAGCACCAGCGCCCCGATGATGACCAGGAGCCGGTTTCGTAAGCTATTTTCGAGAAGCCACTTGAACATGGAATGGTGCCCCTCAACGAACTTGATTGATCAGGGACGCGCCCTCGACAACCACGCGGTCGCCGTCCGCCAGGCCCGAAGTGACAGCGATGGATGCACCATCCAAAGGAGTGATGTTCACGACACGCGGCTCGAAGCGCTCGGCCTGGTCTTTGACCCAGACGATGTTCTGGTTGGCAGGGTTCTTCATCAGCGCACCGGAAGGCACGCGGTAGCCAGGTACCGTCGTCGCCTCTTGCACGAAGACCACCACCGGCATACCGACCGCCAAGCGCGAGAGGCTTTCGCTGGTGCCCTTGAACAGCATGGGCAGGGCCTGCTCGCGCAGGCTGCTGGCGGCACCGACGAAGCTCAGCGGCACCTTCTGACCGCCTACTGCGAGTGCAGCACCGGCCAGGTTCTGTGCCATTGCCGGATCGTAGGCAAGCGCCTCGATGCGCAGTTGGGTCGGATCGACCACCTCAAACACCAGTTCGCGCGCATCCACGACCTGCCCGGCAACTGCGGGGCTGGATGCGATGACGCCGCTGACTGGGGCCTTCAGTACGTCCCTGCCGGCGAGGCCCCCGCTCAAGGCGCGGGCGCGTTCGGTCAGGCTGTTCACTTCGCTTTCGGCTGCTTCGATCTCCTTGCGGGGCACGGTCTCCGACAGCTCGCGCAGCCGGGCCAAGCGCTTCTGCGCGAGCGCTTGGCCCGCACGCAGCTCGGCAACCTGGGCCATCTGGCCTGAGCGCTCCAGCACACCGCTGGCCGGTTCGATGTAGGCCAGCACCTGGCCCTTGCGCACGGATTGGCCGATCTGCGGCAGACCATCCGGCCCGGGCACCAGCCGGCCCATTACCATTGCCTGGACCTTGCCGCCTGTCGTCGGGTCCATGATTACTTTGCCAGCCAGTTCATGGCTGCGGGCCAAGGGCTCCTGCTTGATCAGCTGGGTGCGTACACCGATCTGACGTTGCGACGGTTTCGGAAGAAACACGCTGCCATCAGGCTGGCGCTGGGGGCCATTGGAAGACGCAGCCGGCGCTTCGTCGCCGTGGTCATGGCCGTCGTGAGCGAACGCGGGAGCAGCCAGAGCCAATGCAGCCGCCATGGCCGTCGTCATTAGGAAACGGAAGTTGCGCTTCATGCTGCACCTCGCAGTGCACCGTTGGTGCGTGTACGTCTGCGCAGCGCCCACGCTAGGACACCGACGCCGAGGACTGCGGCACCGCCACCTAGTACGACCACACGGCCGGATGCGACGGCATGCTCGTGTTCGGCGTCTTCGCTATGAACATCGAGAACGCCCGTCAACAGGTCCGATTGGCCCTGCGCAGTAATAGTGGCCATGATTGAGGTCTCGCCATCGGATAGCGGCTCAGTCAGATCGGCCTCGAACTCTCCAACCCCGTGTGAGCTGACCTTTACCTGTTGACCACCCAGCTCGAGGGTCAGCTCGCCATCGGTCACCGGCCGGTTGTCGGCAGCATGGTCGAGGTAGAGTGTGAGACGCTGGCCGTTCAGCACACCCACCAGTTCGAAGTCATCGGAAACTGCGGCAAAGCGCGGAAGCGCGGCCGCTGCGGGGGCAGGAGCGGCTTCGCCATGGTCATGGCCGTCGCCGGCCCACGTTGCGCTACTGCCAAGCAGGAGGCTGGACAAGGCAGCTGCACGCCAGAAAGAGGATTGCGACATTTCTAAGGTTCCAGGATGGTTGAGCGCGCGCCGATCAGCGCGTGCCGGAGATGTCAGTGAAAGTCTCGGTCGGCTGCGGCAGCGTGCCTTGTGCCTGCAACAGGGACGAGATGGCCGCGGCATGCTCCACCTTGGCGAGCAGCGCCGCGCGCTCGGCCTCGGTGGCCTCCTGCTCGATGCGAAGGCGTGTCGGCATGTCCGTCTCGCCCATCGCGAACGACTTTTGGTAGAAGGTGCGCGTTTGTTGGGCTAGTCGCTGGCGCTCCGAAGCGGCCTGCATCTGGGTGCTGGTTGCCAGTTCGCGCGATTGGGCAGTTCGAATTTCCGAGAGTAGCCGGGTGCGCTGGGCCGCGAGTGCCGACTCAGCCTCCAGTGCCTGCGCATTGGCGCTGGACAATTGCTCGGTATGACGGCTACCCGTACCGAAGGGAATGCGCACACCCACCGTGATCGTCTGGTTGTAGCGTTCGCCGTAGCCGCCCCGATCCCGCGTGGTCGCCAGGGTCAGTTCGGGGTTGGCGTACTTCTGATGGGACACCAGTTCCGCAGAGCGGCGGGCCGCCAGCGCCTTGTGCTGCTTGCGCCAACTCGTCCGCGCTGCGGGTGCGATCCTGCGCCGCCACCAATTCGGCCTGGGCACGCTGCCATGCCCACCATGCCTGGCGAACCTGTCCGGCCGTGCGTAGCTTGGCGGCCAGCATCCGGCTGGATAGCGCGAGGCTTTCCGCGTCCGCCCAGCGTGCCGACGAGGCGCGCTCACCAGGCATCCAAAGGGGAATAGCCACCCCGACTTCATATTCGCGCTGTCCGTTGCGGTTGTTGAACCGATCAGTTTTGGTGGAGGCTTCCAGCGCCATCGGACCTGCCACCCAACTGCCGGCCGTCTCTTGGCGTGCTTGGGCGGCCTGCTGCCAGGCGCCTTCTCCAGCGGCTTCTGGCTGCCGCTGCCAAGCTGACTCCCACAATTGGGCGACCATGTGGCTGTCTGGTCTGGATGGGACGTGAGGGGCGGCTACTGGCTGGGCTAGCACGGTGCCGGCCCAAAGCGTGGATACCGCCCATATCCATCCCTTGCGTATGTCTTTGCGAAGCATTCAATTCTCCATCGGTGTTGCATCAGTACTTACCCCCGGCTGGGTGTTCTCTTTCCGAGCAAGTGCTTGTCGTTGAAAAGCCACTGTTCACTGGCTTAGATATGAACAATTGTATATCTATTCATATGAATGGGAAAGAAAACCTTACATCCTTTGAGCACCAATCGCCTTAGAGAGGGCGTCGGGCGCAAGACATCGAGAGGCGAGGTGGTGCTAATCCACTGCGCAAACAGCTATGCAGACTCCTTGAGCATATCCCCCGGGGGGGGATATGATTGCTGCATGAAAGAGATGCACAAGCACACCAGCCACCCAGATCTCGTGAAACGGCTCAAGCGCGCCGAGGGTCATCTGCGACACGTCATCGGGATGATCGAAGGAGAAGAAACCTGCCTGGACATCGCTCGCCAGCTCGCTGCGGTGGAGAGCGCCGTCACAGCGGCCAAGCGCGTCCTGATCCATGACCACATCGACCACTGCCTATCTCATGATGAGGACTCCGTTCTAGCCGAAATGAAGGCGCTAACCAGACTGCTCTGAGGTCTCTCGATGCTCTCCGTCCTAAAGAACCGCACCTACCGCCACCTGTTCACCGCGCAGGTGATCGCACTCGTCGGCACAGGCCTGATGACGGTAGCGCTCGGCCTACTTGCCTACGAGCTGGCCGGGGCCGATGCAGGTGCGGTGCTCGGGTCGGCGCTGGCTATCAAGATGCTGGCCTATGTGGGAGTCGCTCCAGTCGCACAGGCCTTCGCCGACCAGTTCCCGCGACGGTCATTGCTCGTAGCGCTGGACCTGGTACGAGCGGTTGTCGCGATCTGTTTGCCCTTTGTCACCGAGGTCTGGCAGATCTATCTGCTGATCTTTGTCCTGCAAGCGGCATCCGCCGGCTTCACGCCGACTTTCCAAGCCACTATCCCGGACATCCTTCCCGATGAAGAGGACTACACGAAGGCGCTGTCGCTGTCCCGGCTGGCCTATGACCTGGAAAGCCTGATTTCCCCGATGCTGGCTGCTGCGCTGCTGACCGTCATCAGCTTTCACAACCTGTTCGCGGGAACAGTGCTCGGTTTCCTCGTTTCAGCCGCGCTCGTGGTCAGCGTGCGGTTGCCCACAACTATTCCCGGACCGCGCCGCGGCATTTGGGATCGCACGACCCGCGGCACACGCATCTATCTCGCTACGCCACGCCTGCGGGGCCTGCTGGCGATCAGCTTGGCCGTCTCGGCGGCGGGCGCCATGGTGATCGTGAACACGGTGGTTCTCGTGAAGGCGCGCTTTGGCCTAGGCGAGGTCGAAGTGGCGTCGGCACTGGCGGCATTCGGAGGCGGTTCGATGGTGGCAGCCTTCGTTCTGCCATCCTTACTGGAAAAGGTGGCCGACCGAACCGCGATGCTCACCGGCGCTACCGTACTGGTCGTGGGCACGGGGATCGGCGCACTGCTGCCGAGCTATGCATTGTTGCTGCCGCTGTGGTTGATCATCGGCTTTGGCTACAGCGTGGCGCAAACGCCATCCGGCCGTCTTCTGCGCCGCTCGGCCCATGCCGAGGACCGTCCTGCGATCTTCGCGGCACACTTCGCGCTGTCGCACGCCTGTTGGCTCATCTGCTACCCACTTGCCGGCCGCTTCGGCGCGGTCATGGGCTTGCCATCGACCTTCATTGTCATGTCCCTGGTCGGCTTGGCCGGCGTGGCGCTGACGCTCTGGCTGTGGCCGGCCAGCGACCCTTCTGACGTGGCGCATGACCACCCCAGCTTGCCGCCGGATCACCCTCATTTACGCACACACGCAGACCAAGGCAGGCACCATCACCAGCTGATTCTGGATGACCTGCACCGTATCTGGCCGAAAGGATAGGCACATTTTCTCGTTGCGGCATCACAACGCATGGCTTCGGAGGCTGAGAAGGGTGAGCGAAAATATATCACATGAACACATATTCATGTGTTATATTTCGCCATAGTCAAACACTCAACCAGCAGAGGCGCCCATGTCCCAATCCAATGCACATGACCATGGTCACGACCATGATCACGACCACACCCCCACAGTGACGAGCGCCAACGAGCGCAAGGTTCTGGTTTCCTTCTTCCTGATCTTCGGCTTCATGCTCGTGGAAGCTGTCGGCGGCGTGCTGTCGGGCTCGCTAGCCCTACTTGCCGATGCTGGCCACATGCTGACCGACGCCGTGGCACTTGCCCTGGCTTACGCTGCCTTCCGATTCGGTCGCCGCGCAGCCGACAGCAAACGCACATTCGGTTACCTGCGCTTCGAGGTCATCGCCGGCTTCCTGAACGCCGTGACCCTGTTCGCGATCGTCGCATGGATCGCCTACGAGGCGTGGGAGCGGCTGCAGGCGCCGCCCGTCATCCTCGCCGGCCCGATGATGATCGTCGCCGTGCTCGGCTTACTGATCAACGTCCTCGTGCTGTGGATCATGACCCGCGGCGAAACCGATCACGTCAATGTGAAAGGTGCCATCCTCCACGTGATGGGTGACCTGCTCGGCTCTGTCGGCGCCATCGTTGCAGCGATCGTCATCTACTTCACCGGCTGGACTCCGATCGACCCCATCCTGTCGGTTCTAGTAGCGGCGTTGATTCTGCGCAGCGCCTGGAAGCTCCTGGCCAAGTCGATCCATATCCTGTTGGAGGGTGCGCCAGAGGACGCTTCGCCGGAAAAGGTGGAACAAGGCCTGATGAGCACTGTGCCCGGCCTGGCGGCTGTCAGCCATGTTCACGTGTGGCAACTCACTTCCGGTCGCACGATGGCCACGCTACACGTTCGACCCAACGTGGACGAGGAGGCGCGAGCTGTGGTCAAGCGCGTCGAGGCGGTGCTGCGAGAGCAGTTCAGCATCGAACACGCCACAGTCGGAATCGACTGGAACTCGGAGGCTGACGAGAACATCTGCAGCCTGCAACCCACGACAGGCCGTCAGGACCACAGCGGCCACGACCACAGTGAGCACAATCATGACCATGACCACTCCGCTCCCGGTCACAAGCATTGAGGCCGTGCTAGACGGTTCGCAGTTCACTTGAGGGTTTGAATCCATGACATCCCGCAAAACCACCAGCGCCGCTATTGTGCAATGTTCGACCTCTAACCACGGCACGACCACTGATGTCCTCGCACTATCGCAAAGTGACGTCGCTGTTCTGGCAGAGACCTTCCGCCTGCTGGGCGACCAATCGCGATTGAAAATCCTGTTGCAGTGCATGCGCGGATCGGTCGCAGTGGGCGACATTGCTGGCTCGCTAGACCTGTCGCAGTCCTTGGTCAGCCATCACCTGCGCCTGTTGCGCGGCGCGCGCCTCGTGCGCGGCGAGCGCCAAGCCAAGCACATCTTCTACGGCATTGCCGACCAGCACGTCAGCCAGGTACTCCAGGACATGGCGGTTCACATTTCGGAGGACAGACACGACGATTGACTGAACATGTGAGTGCGCGCCGGCCTACGCCTTCAAGGGGTAGGCTTTTTTTGGCTATCAATCTAGAGAGACACCGGCGCGCCTTGCTGAATGCCTAGAAGACCCCAAGCAAAAAGCACTCTAAAAATAAACACTTGAACATATCTTCATGTGTGTTATTATTTGTCTACGGGGTATCCGAAAGGCGTAAGGACCACGCCATTATTTTTAACGTCAAGGAGTATTGACCATGTCCAAGAAAATTCGCTTTGCTGTTCTGCTTTCCGCACTTTTTGCTGCTGGAGTAAACGCTCAACCGTTCGCCGCAGATATGACACGGCAACAGGTCCAGGAGGATCTGGCTGCTTGGAGGCAATCTGGGCTGGAAGCGTTGTCTCGCGGCGAAAGCGGCCCGGATACGTTCAGCCCTCAATACCAGGCTGCCTTTCAGCGCTACTTGCAATTGACCCAAGGTGATATGTATCAGGCGCCCTCAGCAGGAAAGACTCGTGCTGAAGTGATGGCTGATTTGGAACTGTGGAAAATCTCCGGCATGCACGCGTTCACCTCGCGCGGAATCACCACCGCTTCGCACACCCAAGCCTACCAACAAGCCTACGAGAGCTATCTCCAGCTCAAGCTGGGTGCGGCTTACAAGGCTCCGGTGGCATTGACTCGTGCTCAAGTAAAGAGTGATTTGGCAGATTGGCAGGTTGCGGGAATGGCTGGATTCTGGGCTGGTGAGCAGACGCCTGATACCTATAGTGATGCCTACCGCACCGCATTTGAAACCTACCAGATGCTGCGCAACAAAAAATGACTTAATGGCAGCTGCATAAAGCAGCGGTCGGATGGTTCAGCCAGAAAGAGATTCTTTCTTTTTTTTGAATAAACATACAAACAAGTGTTCATGTGTTTGCATAACATTCCGATCGCTGATTTGTGCGTCCTGCCACGGCGATTACTCAGAGAACCAGGAGATTGATATGTCTTTGGAAACATTGGACGGCACAGGAGCGCAGGACGAACAACTGGGCTTTCGGGTCGAAGGTATGGATTGCGCCAGTTGCGTCGGCAAGATTGAAACAGCGCTTGGTCGAATTGATGGCGTATCAAATGTACAGGTTAATTTTACAAATGAGACGCTGACGTTGACGCGCAGCACAAGTAGCCGAAATACTGCACGCGACATTGCCAAGAAAATCCGGTCCCTGGGCTTCGACGTGCAGGCACTGCCCGCGTCGGAAATGTCCGCAGCACCTGCACCGCGCCATGCGGCCCACGCGCATGACCACGCCGGCTGCGGCGGCCACCATGACCATGGGCATGGCCATGCTCACGGCCATGCCCATGACCACGGTCACGATCACGGGGCCTGCAGCGGGCATGACCATGCGCCGGCCTCTGCCTCCCGTGGAGCACCCAGCACGCCCCCCAACGTGTCCATGCGCGTCGAGGGCATGGACTGCGCCAGTTGCGTCGGCAAGATCGAAACGGCGCTCGCTCGCATGGATGGCGTGTCCGATGCCCGCATAAACTTCACCGCAGAAACGCTGGAATTGACGCTCGCGTCTGGCGGCCCCACGCAGCTCGGCCACATCGAGAAGACCATCAAGAGCCTGGGCTTCGGCGTCTCCGACGTGCGCCGCCATGATGGCTCAGCACCCGCGGCCCCAGCAGCAGCATCGACGGCGCGCCATCAGCGCTGGTGGCAGACGAAGAAAGGCAAGCACGTGCTGGGCCTGGGCGGCCTGATGGGCTCGGCCTACGCGATCGCGCAGTTCGTTCCTGGCTACGCTGAATGGATCTTCGCCGCTGCGGTGATCGCGGGCGTGCTGCCGTTCGCTCGCAAAGCCTTCGCGCTGGCTGTGTCAGGCTCGCCGTTCTCTATCGAAACGCTGATGGTCGTCGCCTCGCTGGGCGCGCTCGTGATAGGCGAGGCCGAGGAAGCTGCTGCCGTGGTGTTCCTGTTCGCGATCGGCGAGCTGCTGGAAAGCGTGGCCGCCGGCCGCGCGCGCGCCGGCATCAAGGCGCTGGCCTCCCTGGTGCCTAAGACGGCGGTACTGCTCGATGCCGCGGGCGGGCAGCGCGAAGTGCCCGCCGCTTCCCTGCGCGTGAGCGACCGCGTGCTGGTGCGCCCTGGTGACCGGGTGCCTGCGGACGGCAAGATCCTCCGCGGTGAAAGCAGCCTGGACGAGTCGCCTATCACCGGCGAGTCCGTACCGCGTCAAAAGGCTATCGGTGCCGACGTGTTCGCCGGCTCCATCAACGTCGATGGCGTGCTCGAAGTACAAGTCGAGAAGACGGCATCGGACAACACCATTTCTCGCATCATCCAACTGGTGGAGCAGGCGCAGTCCTCCAAGGCGCCCACGGCTCGCTTCATCGAAAAGTTCAGCCGCTACTACACCCCTGCCGTCATGGCCATCGCGGCGTTGATCGTGGTGGTTCCGCCACTTGCCATGGGTGGCGACTGGGGTACCTGGCTGTACCGCGGCCTCGCACTGCTGTTGATTGCCTGCCCATGTGCGCTGGTGCTCTCCACACCGGCGGCCATCGCCTCGGGCCTTGCGGTGGCCACGCGACGGGGCCTGCTGATCAAGGGTGGCAACGCGTTGGAAACCATCGGCCGCGTGCGCGCCATTGCCTTCGACAAGACTGGCACGCTGACCGAGGGCAAGCCGCGCATCACCGAGGTCCTGCCCTTCGGGCTGTTCAAGCATCAACAGGTCCTTGCGCTTGCCGCCGCTGTCGAGTCCGGCTCAAACCATCCCTTGGCGAAGGCCATTGTCGCCCATGCCAAGAGCCTGGACGTGGCGATTCCCCAGGCCACGGGCGCATCGGCCATTGCCGGCAAGGCGGTGCGCGCCACCGTGAACGGCAGTGCGCTCGCTGTCGGATCGCCCGCCCATGCGGAACAGACGGCCACGCTGACAGCCGCGCACCGCAGGGAAATCGACAAGCTGGAGGATGGCGGCAAGACCGTGGTGGTCCTGTTCGACGAAGCCAGCAAGAACGTTCTGGGCCTGCTGGCCCTGCGCGACGAGCCCCGCCGCGACGCGCGCGAAGGCGTGGCCCAGCTCAACGCCATGGGCGTGCGCTCGGTCATGCTGACCGGCGACAACCGCCGCACCGCGCAGGCGATCGCCGGCAAGCTGGGCATCGAGTGGGAGGCCGAGCTGCTGCCGCAGGACAAGCTGCGCTTGGTCAACGAGATGAAGCGTGATGCCAAGGTGGCCATGGTCGGCGACGGCATCAACGACGCGCCGGCCCTGGCGACCGCCGACGTGGGTATCGCCATGGGCGGCGGCACGGACGTGGCGCTGGAAACCGCCGATGCCGCGCTGCTCAAGAGCCGCGTCACGGACGTGGCCCACCTGGTGGCCCTGTCGCGGGCGACGATGGCCAACATTCACCAAAACGTCGTATTCGCCATTGGCCTCAAGGGCTTGTTCCTGGTCACCACCGTGTTGGGTATCACCGGCTTGTGGGTTGCCGTGCTGGCCGACACCGGCGCCACGGCCCTGGTCACGCTGAACGCACTGCGCCTGCTGCGCTTCAAGGGCGCGCCGGAGGCCAACCACGGCGACGACGCCGGGCGTCCCACCACCTTGTCCGTGCCGTCTGCCCGCTGAGGCAACAAGAGGGCTTGACCTTGCCGTCGTTGTAACGCCTAGCCTCCACACAAATGTCTGCAGAGCGCTTCGGAAGGGCCGGAGTCCTGCATCCAAGAAAGGGTCACTTCCATGCGTAAAAAATCAGAATCATTGTGGTGGCAGGCGTCATCGCAGCCGTCGGGGGGATAGCGATCGCTGCCCGCGACGCCAAGGACGAGGGCAAGGCCGCGGCGCCCCCGGCGGGCGCGCCGATGGCGCCGCAGGTGCCCGTGGCCGAGGTCATTACCCGCACGGTCGCGCCATCGGCCGAGTACACCGGCTTCCTGGCCGCGCCCAAGACCGTCGAGCTGCGCTCGCGGGTCGGCGGCGCCGTCGATGCGGTGAGCGTTCCCGAAGGTAGCCTCGTGCGCAAGGGCCAACTGCTGTTCCAGATCGACCCGAGGCCGTTCCAGGTTGCGCTCGACACGGCCGTGGCGCAACTGCGTCAGGCCGAGGTGCTGGCCAGCCAGGCCCAGGCCGACTTTGACCGCGCCGAGCGCCTGGTGGCGACCGGCGCCGTCGCGCGCAAGACCTATGACGATGCCGCCTCCGCACGCAACGCGCGCCAGGCTCAGGTGCAGGCGGCTAAGGCCGCCGTTGCTGCGGCTCAGCTGGACCTGTCCTACGCCCGCGTCACTGCGCCCATCGCCGGGCGCGTCGACCGCGTGCTCGTGACCGAGGGCAACTTGGTCAGCGGTGGCGGCGCCGGCGCGGCCACGCTGCTGACCACGATCGTATCCATCGACCCGTTGCACGTGTACTTCGACATTGATGAGGCCACCTATCTCAACGTCGTCAGCCGCTCGCGGCCCGCTGCGGGCGCCGGTAGCAAGGCTTCGCTGCCCGTGCAGGTCGGGCTGACCACGGACAAGGGTTTCCCGCACAGGGGCGCGCTCGACTTCGTGGGCAACACCATTGACCGAAGCACCGGCACGATCCGCGCGCGCGCCGTTGTGCCCAACCCGGATGGGCGCATGGCACCCGGCATGTTCGCCCGGGCCAAGCTGTCCACCGGCGCGGCGCGCGAGGCCGTCCTGATCGACGATCAGGCCGTGGGCACCGACCAAGGGCGCAACTACGTGCTGGTCGTGGGCGAGAACAACCAGGCCCAGTACCGGCCCATCGAACTGGGGCCGGTGGTGGACGGGCTGCGCGTCATCAACGGCGGCCTGCAGGCCGGTGAGAAGATCATCATCAAGGGCCTCGTGCGCCCCGGCATGGCGGTCACGCCGCGCATGGTGCCCATGCAGGCGCCCGCGGCACCGGCCGCCGGCGCGACCGGCGCGACCAAGGCTGCGGCAAACGCTCCGGCTCCCGCTGCGGCGCCTGCCAAGGCCGGTGGCGCGGACCCCGCCAAGGCTGACGGCGCGGCCGGCTCGGCGGAGGCCCGCAAATGAATTTCCCCCGCTTCTTCATCAACCGGCCGATCTTCGCCATCGTCCTGTCGGTGCTGATGCTGATCGCGGGCGCGATCAGCTATTTCCAGCTCCCCCTGAGCGAGTACCCCCAGGTCACGCCGCCGACGGTGCAGGTCACCGCCAGCTATCCCGGCGCCAACCCGCAGGTGATCGCCGACACCGTGGCATCGCCGCTGGAGCAGGCGGTCAACGGCGTGGAAGGCATGATGTACATGCAGTCCCAGATGTCCACGGACGGGCGGATGGTGCTGACCATCTCGTTCGAGCAGCACATCGACCCCGACGTCGCGCAGATCCAGGTGCAGAACCGCGTCTCACGCGCGCTGCCCCGGTTGCCGCCCGAGGTCCAGCGCATCGGCGTGGTCACCGACAAGACCGCGCCCGATATTCTCATGGTGGTGCATATGCTCTCGCCGGGGGACCGCTACGACCCGCTGTACGTGTCCAACTACGCGATGCTCAACGTGCGCGACGAACTGGCGCGCCTGCCGGGCATCGCCAACGTGATCATCGGCGGTGAAGGCGAGTACGCAATGCGCGTCTGGCTCGACCCCGAGAAGGTCGCATCGCGGGGCATGACCGCCAGCGATGTGGTCGCCGCCATCCGCGAGCAGAACGTGCAGGTCGCAGCCGGCTCGATCGGCCAGCAGCCGAATGCGTCGGCCGCCTTCCAGGTCAGCGTCAATGCGCTGGGGCGCCTGACCACCGAAGAGCAGTTCGGCGACATCGTGATCAAGGCCGGCGCCAACGGCCAGGTGACCCGCCTGCGCGACGTCGCACGCCTGGAACTGGGCTCGGACAACTACACCATGCGCGGCCAGCTCGACGGCGAGAACGCGGTCGGCCTGCAAATCCTGATGACGCCCGGCTCCAATGCCCTGGACACGTCCAGCGCGGTGCGCGCGACGATGGAGCGGCTGCAGGCCAAGTTCCCCGAAGGCATCGAGTACAAGATCGCCTACGACCCCACAGTCTTCGTGCGCGCCTCGCTCCAGTCCGTCGCCGTCACGCTGCTGGAGGCCATCCTCCTGGTGGTGATCGTGGTGGTGCTGTTCCTGCAATCTTGGCGCGCGTCGATCATTCCACTGATCGCCGTGCCGGTCTCGCTGGTCGGCACGTTCGCGGTGATGCACATGTTCGGCTTCTCGCTGAACACGCTGTCGCTGTTTGGCCTCGTGCTCTCCATCGGCATCGTGGTGGATGACGCCATCGTGGTGGTGGAGAACGTGGAGCGCCACATGGCGCTGGGCGAATCGCCCAAGGATGCGGCGCGCAAGGCGATGGATGAAGTGACTGGCCCGATCCTGGCCATCACCTCGGTGCTGGCAGCGGTCTTCATCCCCTCGGCGTTCCTGTCGGGGCTGCAGGGCGAGTTCTATCGCCAGTTCGCGCTGACCATCGCGTTCTCGACCATCCTGTCGGCGATCAACTCGCTTACGCTGTCGCCAGCGCTGGCCGCCATCCTGCTCAAGCCGCACCACGGCGCGGCCAAGCCCGATCGTCTCACGCGCATCATCGACGGCGTGTTCGGCGGCTTCTTCCGCCGCTTCAACCGCTTCTTCGATCGCGCCTCGAATTCCTACGTCGGGGGCGTGCGCCGCGCGGTGCGCGGCAGCGCCATCGTGCTGCTGCTCTACGTCGGCTTCCTGGGCCTGACCTGGCTGGGCTTCCACAAGGTGCCTGCGGGCTTCGTGCCGGCCCAGGACAAGTACTACCTCGTGGGCATCGCCCAGCTTCCGACCGGCGCCTCGCTGGATCGCACCGAGGCGGTCGTCAAGGAGATGACCAAGATCGCACTGGCTGAGCCGGGCGTCGAGAGCGTGGTGGCCTTCCCGGGCCTGTCGGTCAATGGACCGGTGAACCAGCCGAACACCGCGCTGATGTTCGCCATGCTCAAGCCCTTCGATGAGCGCAAGGACCCGTCGCTGTCGGCCTTCGCCATCCAGGGCAAGCTCATGGGCAAGTTCAGCCAGATCCCGGACGGCTTCGTTGGCATCTTCCCGCCGCCGCCGGTGCCGGGCCTGGGTTCGATGGGCGGCTTCAAGCTGCAGATCGAGGACCGGGCGGGCCTGGGTCCCGAGGCGCTTGCGCAGGCACAGGGCCAGATCATGGGCAAGGCCATGCAGGCGCCCGAGCTGGCGAACATGCTCGCCAGCTTCCAGACCAATGCGCCGCAGTTGCAAGTGGACATCGACCGGGTGAAGGCCAAGTCGCAGGGCGTATCGCTGACCGAGGTGTTCGACACCCTGCAGGTCAACCTTGGCTCGCTCTACGTCAACGACTTCAACCGCTTCGGTCGCACCTACCGGGTCATGGCCCAGGCCGATGCGCAGTTCCGCATGCAGGCTGAGGACATAGGCATGCTCAAGGTGCGCAATGCAGCGGGCGACATGATCCCGCTGAGCGCGATCGCGACCATCGAGCGCAGTTCCGGCCCCGACCGGGTGATGCATTACAACGGCTTTCCCTCGGCCGACATCAGCGGCGGGCCAGCGCCGGGCTACTCGTCCGGCCAGGCCACCGCCGCGATTGAGAAGATCGTGAGCGAATCGCTGCCGGACGGTATGACCTACGAATGGACGGACCTGACTTTCCAGGAAAAACGGGTTGGCAACACGGCGATCTACATCTTCGCGCTGGCGGTGCTGCTCGCCTTCCTGTTCCTGGCGGCCCAGTACAACAGTTGGTCGCTGCCGTTCGCTGTGCTGCTGATTGCACCCATGGCGCTGCTCTCGGCGATCGCCGGCGTCTGGCTCTCTGGGGGCGACAACAACATCTTCACGCAGATCGGTTTCGTGGTGCTGGTCGGCCTGGCTGCCAAGAACGCGATCCTGATCGTGGAGTTCGCCCGCGCGAAGGAAAGCGAAGGGGCCGATCCGCTGGCAGCCGTGCTCGAAGCCGCGCGCTTGCGGCTGCGCCCGATCTTGATGACGTCGTTCGCCTTCATCGCTGGCGTGGTGCCGCTGGTGCTGGCCAGCGGTGCGGGCGCCGAGATGCGCCACGCCATGGGCATCGCGGTGTTCGCCGGCATGCTGGGCGTGACGGTATTCGGCCTGGTGCTGACGCCGGTGTTCTACGTTGTGGTGCGCAAGCTGGCGCTGCGCCGCGAAGCGCGCCATGCCCGTGGCGGCATGACCGACCAGCACGCATGACGGCCAGGAGGACATACGACATGAAAACATCTTTCGCATTCACACGACCCGCCAGGACGCTGGCGCCGCTCGCCCTCGCGGCGGCGCTGGCTGGCTGCTCCATGGCACCGAAGTATGACCGGCCCGCAGCGCCGATCGACACGGCCTATCCCTCGGGCGCGGCCTATGTGGAACTGGCGGCCGCGACGCCCGACGACGCTATCACGGCCGAGATCGGTTGGCGGGACTTCTTCCGCGACCCGCTGCTGCAGCAGTTGATTGGCATTTCGCTGGAGAACAACCGCGACATGCACAAAGCCGCGCTCAACGTGGAGGCGGCTCAGGCGCTGTACCGTATCCAGCGTGCCGAGATGCTGCCGAACCTGGGCGTTTCCGCCCGCGGCGCGTCAGAGCGCGTACCGGCCGACCTCAGTACCACGGGGCAAAGCGACGTGCTCCGGCGCTACGACGTGGCCGGGGTGACGGCCGCCTGGGAGCTGGACCTGTGGGGCCGCATCCGCAGCCTCAACGACCGGGCGCTGGCGTCCTACCTGGCCCTCGACGAGACCCGCATCGCCACGCAGATGAGCCTGGTGTCCGAGGTGGCCAGCGCCTACCTCACGCTGCGCGCCGACCAGGAACTGCTGCGCCTGACGAGCGACACCCTCGCCACACAGAAGCGCTCCTATGACCCTGTCTCTTATACACATCTCCGAGCCCACGAGACTAGGCATGATCTCG
>CAJXRS010000027.1 GCA_913060555.1 uncultured Gammaproteobacteria bacterium
GGACCTCGCGCCAGCTCCAGACTCATTTCATATTGGAATCAGCCGCCTCCCTCCAGACTCACTTCATATTGGACAAGGCTCCCTATTGACCAAAACTGTGAACCAGTTAACATTAGGCCGGCTCACACCCTTGGCCAGGAAAGGCGGATACCATTGCCGGAATGCTCTTCAAACCAATCGCTTCGTCGCGGTCCGCTTGCTTCTTGGTCTAAACCGGTGCCCGAGATATCACGTGAGGGGGATGGGGTGGGGCCCTATCCCATCGGCCCGACCTACAATCGCGGCTTTGTAATACCCAGTCCCATTGGCTGCCACCACAACCTGACTTCGAAAAACAACCGAGAGGGAATTTTATGAAACCTGGCTCCTGCCTGAGAATACTCAGTCTGCTCTTTGCCGCCCTGCTTCCGCTGACGGCGAAAGCCGCGCTCCCGCCCGGCAATGGCGCCGCCACCTACGACATCATGCACCATTCCTCCTGTTGCTTCACCGGAGACCCCATCGCAGCAGACCAAAGTCTTTGGCATGCGTTCTTCGAAGCGCCTGCCACACCGGCGGTGGCCCCCGGCGTGACCCTGACCGAGACCACCGACCTCGGAACCCTGGGCAGCTTCGACATGCTTTATATCGCGCAGACAGAGATCGACGCCCTCAGTGCTGCCGACATGACCACCATTCTGAATTGGGTCAACGCTGGCGGTACGCTGGTCATCAATAACCATGATGGTGCATTGGGAGCCAGTGCGTTCGGGACATTCGCCGGGCCGGGCTATGTGTTTACCGGGATAAGCGACGTCGACGGTGACAACATCGTGGTCACCGACGCCAGCCATACCCTGGTGACCACACCCAATATCCTGGGCGCCACCGACCTCAGCAACTGGGGGTCTTCCGTACATGGCGCCTTCGGCAGCCTGGGCGCAGCCTACAGCTGCGCCGCAGACGACACCGACGGAGTGACTTCGGTGTCCGTGCTCTGTTCGGCAACCTTTGGTGCCGGCGGCATCATTTTGACCGGATTCGACCCGGAATGTGGTGACGGCTGCCACGATGATCATCTCACCGGTGGCACCAGCAGCGGCTCCGAGATGTGGGAAAACTTCGTGCTGTTCGTGGCCGGTGGCATAGGCGGCCCCACCGCCATCCCCACCCTGTCGCCCTGGGCCCTGGCAGTATTGGCAGGCCTGATCGGTATCTTGGCTGTCGCCGGCCTGCGCCGCCGCGCCGGCTGACAACGACCTTCTCGGTCGCTTGCGAGGCCCGGGGTTTCCGGGCCTCGTCGTTTTTGCGGCCGGCCGGACATACCCACTCCCGTGGGCCGGATAAGCCGCGCAACGGCGCATTCGGCAAGCGCTCCAATAATCTTCACGCCGGCGAGGTTGCGGCGGCTGCCCTGCACTCCACCCTACGACTACTTTTCCGGGGTTCTCATAGACCGCCCAACCCGCTCGGTCTGTGGGCGGGTCCTGCGCCAGGGCTGCAACAGCAGCCGGTGCAGCCAGAGATCATCTTCGTCGCGGAACTCCTCCAGCCCAGGCGCCAGCGCCCGGCAATGGGCGGCATCGCGCAGCTGGGCGGTACCGAACAGATAATCCCACCAGGGCAGCACGGAGCCATAGTTGCTGTCGGTCTCGATCCGCTCTGGCGAGTGATGGACGACGTGGAAATCCGGTGTCACCAGTATGCGCCGCAGCCACCTTTCCACCGCCACCGGCAACTGCCAGTTGACGTGGCTGAACAGATGCACCGCCAGCGACACCGGCTGATAGATCAGCACGGCCAGCGGCGGAATACCCAGCGCGGTCCAGATCAGCAGGCGCGCCGGCACATCCACGAATACCACCAGCGGGTGCTGGCGCAGGGTGGTGGTGAGATCGACATGGGGATCGCTGTGATGCAGCCGGTGCAAACGCCAGAGCAGCGGATTGTGGTGGTACGCCCAGTGGATGGCGTATTCGACCAGATCCAGCAGCAGCAGGGCGATGGGCAGGGCGATGACCGCCGGCAGAGACATCCAGGTCAGCAGACCCGGGGGCTCGGCGCCGAGCCAAAAAGCGCTGGCGGCGGCGCCCAGCAACAGGGTTTCGCGACCCAGCCACCAGAAGCCGGCCGCCAGCGCCAGATTACCGCTCCAGCGGCGCCAGGGCCGGGGATGGGAGCGCTGGCGCGGCGCCGCATTCTCGACCAGCAACAACGCCGGCAGCGCCGCCATCCATACCAGATACCAAGCGCCCGCCAACCACTCCGGCGCATCGTTCATGGGCAATCACCGATCACCGATCCCGACTTTGTCGCGTCCCTCCGGCCAAGCGTTTGCAGGGTACCAGCCTAACGCTTGCGCAGCGCGCGTCCGGCGGCCACGGCCAGCAAGGCCGCGATCCCGGCCAATCCCCACTCGCCCAATGTCGGCACCGCCGTGGTCGGCGGCGGCAAGTCGCCGGCAAAAGCGTCAACGCACAGCAGGGACGCTGCCCATACCCCGAAACTACCGATCCTGTGAATCTGCCGCATGACAAGTCTCTCCTGAAAGTTTTTCGGCACCGGCCGCGATATTTGCGTTCAGCTTGGCAAGCCTAGCCACTCCGCGGCCGGCTGTAAATCCCGGGTTCAGGCACCGCACAGTGCTGCCTGGAACGTCCCAGGACTTCGCCGCGTCCCGCGCGCCGGGCACAATGGGCGGCGGATGAGCATGGACGTGGGCACGGTGTTGACATCGAACAACGAACGCCCGGAGCAGGGGCAGAATCGAACGCGCGACAACTGCAGACGCCTGTGGCCGGCGCTGCTGACGGGCGTCGAGCACACACTCGACCTGGGCTGGCGCGGCTGGCTCGCGCTGGTGCTGGGCGTTGCGGCGGGTTGGTGGCTCTATGTGCCGCTGCACGAGCTGGCCCATGCCTTCGGCTGCCTGGTCGCAGGTGGCGAGGTCAGCCGCCTGGAGCTGGCGCCGGAGTACGGAGCCGCCCTGCTCGCCCGCTGGCTGCCCTTTGTCGCCGTCGGTTCCGACTATGCCGGCCAGCTGACCGGCTTCGATACCCGCGGCAGCGATGTCGTCTATCTGGTCACCGTACTGGCGCCCTATGCACTGACGCTGTTTCCCGGTGTCCCCCTGCTGTTATGGAGCATCGACCGGCCCGGCATTGCCGGCGCTACGCTGTTCGGGGCGAGCCTGCCCTGGGCGCTGGCGCCCCTGCTCAGTCTCACCGGCGATTACTACGAGGCCGGCGCCATTCTCGCCAGTCGGATAGCAGCACTGTGGAGCGGCGGCGCACTGCCGGAGCACTGGCGCAGCGACGATCTTGCCCGGTTGCTCGAAGCGCGGATTGCCGCGGGGGCGCTGCCGCTGGAGGATGGGCTGGGCATCGCGGCGGGGTTCGGCATCGGGCTGCTGCTGGCCACGGCGACTCTTGCCCTGGGGGTATTTCTGGCGCGGGCCCTGGTCAAGGATACCCGTTCGCGGCGGGGGCGCCGCTCCCACAACAGCCGGCAACGACACCTGTAGGAGGCCCGCCCCCGGGCCGATGGGTTCGCGGTGGCATCAAGCCCATCGCGGCGGGGCGCCGCTCCTAACAACAACCGGCAACGACACCTGTAGGAGGCCCGCCCCCGGGCCGATGGATTCGCGGTGGCATCAACCCCATCGCGGCGAGGCGCCGCTCCCACAACAACCGGGCACAACGCCTGCTGGAGGCCCCGCCCCGGGCCGATGAGCGCGGCCGTGGCGCCGGGACCGATCCCCGCGGGCCGCGAATCTCGGCGGAGGCGCCCCGCCAGGGTGAAGATTGACCCATAAAAATGGCCGGCTATTGCCGGCCATTTTTATGGGCAAAGAACGTCAGTTCAGCGCCGTTGGCGCGCCAAGCGGCTTACGGCGACGGTCAGCAGCATCCCGGCCAGAAGCAGAAGGCTCCAGACGGACAGAGTGGGGATCGCTGTCGGTCCCACGCCTACGCCGGCTCCGACAAAAGCCAAGCCACCGCCCTCGACGATCCCGGTATCGCCAATTACCGTGGCTGCACCCGTTGCGGGGTCAACGCGATACAGATTCGAGTCTTGATCTCCCTTCGCGTACAGGGTGTTGGTCCCCGGATCATATGCTAAGCCCGCTGAGTCCCACGTGATGCCGGTGGAGCCAATGGTCGTCCAGCTATCCGTACCCGGGTCATAGAAGTACAAATTGGCATCACTACCTGCAATCGCGTAGACACCCCCATTGCCCCAGGCAATGCCTTCCACATCCGCACCGCCCGGAGGTGCCGCGAGCGGCGTCTGATTCGCTCCAGTAACCGGATCCACGGTGCGAAAGCTGCCGTTGATGGCGCCGTAGAGAGTGCCGGTTGCGGGGTCGAAAGCCAGCCCCTCCTGGCCATCCCCACCGATTACCGCGGAAGCACTGCCGTCCGCCTGAATTTCCAGCAACTGGGCCCATTGCGTCCCGAACAGAACCGCTGGCGAAGCCGAAGGCGCAAGCCCCACAGTGCTAGCGGTGACGCCCGAGGTCCCCACATTGGTGGCTGCGCCCGTGGCGGTATCCAGCGTGTACAAGCCACTACTGTTGTCATCTTCGCTGAAATACAGCTGCGCTTGCGCCAAACCGGGCAGCGCACAAAGCAGGAGAAGCGTCGTTCCATATCGCCGAATGAAAGTCATGATCTACCAAACTCCTTGTTGTGTGAGCAGCGTCATATTAGCAGCCCCCTACATTCAAACCAACGCCGCCAGATGCGGCTCGTTCCCTCTTGGGGCAAGGTCACAACGAAGCCGGACTCCAGCCCGACGAGTGCGGTGTCGACCCGTGCGGATCGGGGTGGGCGCGGCGCCGGGACCGATCCCCGCAGGCTGCAAATCGCGGCGGGGGCGCCGCTCCCACAACGACCGGTCACGACGCCTGTAGGAGGCTCGCTCCGGGCCGATGAAACCATGCTGCCCGAACCCTGCGAACAAGCACGAAAAACCCCGCCGCAGCGGGGTTTTTCAACGCACCCTCGATGCTTCAGGTGCGCACGAACTCGGGATAGGCCTCCAGGCCGCATTCGCCGAGATCCACGCCTTCGTATTCCTCTTCTTCGCTGACGCGGATGCCCATGACCGCCTTGAGGATGCCCCACACAATCAGGCTGGCGACGAATACCCACACGAAGATGGTGAGACAGCCAATCAACTGCCCCATGAAGGTGGCTTCGGCGTCGGACAGCAGCACCGCGAAGATGCCCCAGATGCCGACCACGCCGTGCACGGAGATCGCACCCACGGGATCGTCGATCTTCAGGCGATCCAGGGTCACGATGCTGAGCACCACCAGCACGCCGCCGATGGCGCCGATCACCGTGGCGAGCAGAGCGGTGGGATCGGCGGGTTCGGCGGTGATGGCGACCAGGCCCGCCAGGGCGCCGTTGAGGGCCATGGTCAGATCGGCCTTGCCGAACATCAACCGTGCGGTGATCAGGGCGGCGATCAGACCGCCGGCGGCGGCGGCATTGGTGTTGAGGAAGACATAGGCCACCTCGTTGGCCACCGCGATGCCGCCCAGCTTGAGCGTGGAACCGCCGTTGAATCCGAACCAGCCCACCCAGAGGATGAAGGTTCCCAGGGTTGCCAGCGGCAGGTTGGCACCGGGAATGGGCTGGATGCCGCCGGCGGTGTACTTGCCCTTGCGCGGTCCGAGCAGCAGCACACCGGCGAGCGCCGCGGTGGCGCCGGCCAGGTGCACGATCCCGGAACCGGCATAGTCGGAGTAGGAAAGCTCGTACATGCCGAACACTTTCGCGCCGCCCCAGGTCCAGGCGCCCTCGATGGGATAGATGAAGCCGGTCATCACCACCGCGAAGGCCAGAAACGCCCAGAGCCTCATGCGCTCGGCAACGGCGCCGGACACGATGGACATGGCGGTGGCGACGAACACCACCTGGAAGAAAAAGTCCGAGGCACCGGCGTACACGGCATCGCCGTCGAAGCCGTTTTCCGCGTTCTGCGCCAGGGTCGCCGCAACATCCAGATTGGCCACCGTATCGACACCGGACAGGAACCAGCCGCCGCCGTACATCAACTGGTACCCGCAGATCAGGTACATGGTGCAGGCGACGGCGTACAGGGCGACGTTCTTGGTGAGGATTTCGGTAGTGTTCTTGGCCCGCACGAGCCCGGCCTCGAGCATCGCGAAACCGGCGGCCATCCACATGACCAGCGCGCCCATCACCAGAAAATAAAAGGTGTTCAGGGCGAACTGAAGTTCATAGACGTTGTTTTCCATTGTGAACCTCTGGTTGCATTGAGCGGAATGAAAAGCGTGGGGCGACCCGCGTCGCGCTGTGGCGTGCCGCCGATCAAACGGCCTCGTCGCCGGTTTCCCTGGTGCGGATACGGATCACCTCATCCAGATCCGAGATGAAGACCTTGCCATCGCCGATCTTGCCGGTGGCTGCCGCCGAGATGATCGCCTCGACCGCCGCATCGAGCATGGCTTCGGCAACCGCGACCTCGAGCTTTACCTTGGGCAGGAAATCGACCACATATTCGGCTCCCCGATAGAGTTCGGTATGTCCCTTCTGGCGCCCGAAACCCTTGACCTCGGTCACGGTGACGCCCTGGGCGCCGACCGCGGCCAGGGCCTCGCGGACATCGTCCAATTTGAATGGCTTGATCACAGCCGTAATCATTTTCATCGCTTGCCTCCTGTGGGTGACGGAGTTGCTCGGTTGACTCCGGCAAGCCCCATACTGTTGTTGCGGTTGGGTCCCGCTCGAAAACCCCGATCGCGCTCTCTGTGCCGGGGAAATCTGCTGCACGCCCCGCCAGGCGTCTTGCGAACTACCGGCGTAGCCTCCCGCGCAGATAAGCTAAGCACGCAACGTGCCAGATGCTGTTTCGGCAGCTATCGTCGCCTCATGCGGACCAGAGCGACCGCTGTTGGTGCGCGGTTCGCACCAATTTGCCGCGCCATGCCGGATTCAGGTGCGTCGCTCGCGGGATCGGGAAGCGGATCGCGATCGACAGCAAGACGCTTTTATTGTTTGAATACCCGGGCGTACCAAGTCAGGGAAGACGGATGTCGCTCGCGCTCGTACATACCCGCGCCCGTGCCGGGATCGCCGCCCCGGAGGTCGCCGTGGAGGTGCATCTCTCCAACGGCCTGCCGTCCCTGAATATCGTGGGTCTGCCGGAAACCGCGGTGAAGGAAAGCAAGGATCGGGTGCGCAGCGCCCTGCTCAACGCCCATTTCGAATTTCCCCGCCGACGCATCACCGTGAACCTGGCGCCGGCGGATCTGCCCAAGGAGGGCGGCCGGTTCGATCTGGCCATCGCCATCGGCATTCTCGCCGCCTCCGGTCAGCTGCCCGGCGACGCCCTGGAAGCCCACGAACTGCTCGGCGAGCTCGCCCTATCCGGGGCGCTGCGCGCCATCGAAGGTGTGCTGCCGGCCGCCCTGGCCGCGACCCGGGCGGGGCGCAGCCTGATCGTGGCGGCGGGGAATGCGCCGGAAGCCGCCCTGGCCCGGGATGCCTGCGTGCACGGCGCCGGGCACCTGCTGGAAGTCTGCGCGCACCTGCGCGGGGAAAGCCGGCTGGAGCCCCACCCCTATACGCCGCCGCAGATCACGGTCGAGGGGCCGGATCTCGACGAAGTGGTCGGTCAGCATCAGGTGCGGCGCGCCCTGGAAATCGCCGCCGCAGGCGGCCACAACCTGCTGTTGAGCGGCCCGCCCGGCACCGGCAAGACCATGCTGGCCAGCCGCCTGCCGGGAATCCTGCCACCGCTCGACGAGGCCGAGGCGATCGAGGTGGCGGCGATCCATTCCGTCGCCGGGCTGCAGCGCGAGGATTTCTTCCGCCGGCCGTTCCGCGCCCCCCACCACAGCGCCTCGCCAGCCGCCCTGGTCGGCGGCGGCTCCCTGCCCCGGCCGGGGGAGATCTCCCTGGCCCATTGCGGCGTGCTGTTCCTCGACGAACTGCCGGAGTTCCCCCGCCGGGTGCTGGAAGTGCTGCGCGAACCCCTGGAGTCGGGCCGGGTCGCCATCGCCCGGGTGCAGTCACGCATCGAGTTTCCGGCGCGCTTTCAGCTGATCGCGGCGATGAATCCCTGCCCCTGCGGCTACTTCGGCGAGGCCCGCTGCCGCTGTACACCGGATCAGATCGCACGCTATCGGGCGCGGCTCTCCGGCCCCCTGCAGGACCGCATCGACCTCCAGGTGATCGCACCCCGGGTCGCCCAGACCGAACTCACCCAACCCGCCAGCGGCGAGCCCAGCAGCGCGGTCCGGGCCCGGGTGCTGGCGGCCCGCCGCCGCCAGACCGAGCGCCAGGGAGGACTCAACTGCACATTGTCACCGGCCGGGCTGCAGCGTCACTGCCCGCTGGACCTGGAGCAGCGGAACCTGCTGAACACCGCCGCCGAGCGGCTCGGGCTGTCGGCGCGCGCCTTTCACCGGCTGTTGCGGGTGGCGCGGACCCTCGCCGATCTGGACGGCAGCGCGCATCCCGGCACCGAGCACCTCACCGAGGCGCTCGGTTACCGGGTCGCGCTGACCGGCCGCTGACGCGGCCGGGGATTACAGCAGGGGAGCGATCACCAGACTGACGATGGCCATGACATTGATGAGGATGTTCATGGCAGGCCCCGAGGTATCCTTGAAGGGATCACCCACGGTATCCCCCACCACAGCCGCCGCATGAGTCGGCGAGCCCTTGCCGCCCAGGTTGCCCTTTTCGATGTATTTCTTGGCGTTGTCCCAGGCGCCGCCGGCATTGGCCATCATCAGTGCCAGCAGTACGGAGCCTATCAGGGCGCCGCCCAACACCCCGCCGAGAGTCTCGGCACCCAGGGTGAAGCCGACCAGCGGCGGTACCGCCACCGCGATCCCCCCGGGCAACAGCATGCGCTTGAGCGCCGCGGTGGTGGCGATATCCACGCAACGCGCGGTATCCGGTTGGGCGGTACCCTGCAACAGCCCGGGGATTTCGCGGAACTGGCGGCGGATCTCGTGGATCATTTCGAAAGCCGCATCACCCACCGCGGTCATGGTGATGGATGCGATGAGGAAGGGAACGGTACCGCCGATCAACAATCCCACCAGCACCCCGGGACTGGAAAGTTCGAGCTCGAACTCCGGATTGTGGATCCGTACCGTGGCCACGAAGGCGGCGATGATGGCCAGTGCGGCGAGCGCCGCGGCACCGATCGCAAAGCCCTTGCCGATCGCGGCGGTGGTGTTGCCCAATGCATCCAGAGAGTCCGTGATCTCACGGGTCTCCGGCCCCAGACCCGCCATTTCGGCGATACCGCCGGCGTTGTCCGCCACCGGGCCATAGGCATCGATCGCCATGGTAATGCCCACGGTGGCCAGCATGCCCACGGCGGCGATGCCCACACCATAGATGCCCGCGAGGTGGGTGGAGACGAAGATCACCGCGGCCAGGGTCAGCACCGGCAACACCACGGACTGCATGCCCACGGCAAGGCCGGTGATCATCACGGTGGCCGCGCCGGTATCGCCGGCGTTGGCAATCTTGCGCACCGGCGCGCCGCCGGTGTAGTACTCGGTGATCAGCCCCACCAGGGTGCCGCCCACGGCACCGGCGAGCACGGCGTACCAGACGCTGGCGTCGATCCCCAGCCAGCGCATCAAGAACCAGGCGGCCACCACGAACAGCGCCGGCGCGACCAGGGTCCCGGTGCGCAGGGCGCGGCCCGGCTCGGCTGCCGAGCTCGAGCGCACCACCAGAATGCCGATCACCGAGGCCAGCAGCCCCACGGCCGCCAGCGCCAGCGGCAGGAACATCAGCGCGGCCTGCAACTGTTGTCCGGCCATGGCTGCGGCGATGGTGATCGTGGCGATCATGGCGCCGCAGTAGGACTCGAAAATGTCGGATCCCATGCCGGCGACGTCGCCGACATTATCCCCCACATTGTCGGCGATCACGCCCGGGTTGCGGGGGTCGTCCTCGGGGATGCCGGCCTCGACCTTGCCCACCAGGTCGGCGCCCACGTCCGCGCTCTTGGTGTAGATACCGCCACCCACCCGGGAGAACAGCGCCACCGTCGAGGCGCCCATGCCGAACCCGTGGAGGGTGTGCACGGTTTCGGGATCGCCGCCCAGGTAGGCATAGAGCAGCCCCAGACCCAACAGCCCCAGCGCCGCGACACAGAGCCCCATGATGGAGCCGCCGTAAAAGGCCACCGCAAGTGCCGCGGCGGCGCCTTCGCGGTGGGCGGCGGTGGTGGTGCGGACGTTCGCCCGGGTGGCCGCCTGCATGCCCAGCCAACCGGCGCCGGCCGAACACAGGGCGCCGACCAGAAAGGCCAGCGCGGTATTCACGCCCAGGGGCGAGAACAGGATGATGGCCAGCAGCACCGCCGAGAACATCGCCAGCATCTGGTATTCCCGACGCATGAACACCATGGCGCCGAGATGGATCTGATCGGCGATCGCCGTTACCTTGGCTTCTCCGGCCGGCCGTCTGAGAATCAGCCGGAACAGCACCAGCGCGACGATCAGGCCGAGCACCCCGACCAGGGGCGGCAAATAAAACAGGTCGATCATGACTTCCCCTCTAGGTTGTTATTGTTAAGTCAATGTTTTCACTCCCTCCGCCCTTTCTAAAGCACTGCCGGGGAAAAGTCGAGCGCCGGCCGCCCGATCGGGCGGCCGGCGGGGGAACCGCTGCGAACCGCCGGCCGGTCCGCAGCACACTCAGTCGTCGATGCGAAAACCGATCTTGACGGTCACCTGCCAATGTTTGACCTGGTTGCCCTCGATATAGCCTCGGGTATCGATGACCTCGAACCAGTGCAGGTTGTGCAGGCTCGACCCGGCCTTGACTACCGCGGTGGCGATGGCATCGTCGATGCCCTTGGTGGAACTGCCGGTAACCTCGATGTGCTTGTAGCTGTGTCCGGGCATTACATCCTCCTTTCTGGATTATCCGCGGCGCGCGCGCCGAAAGTGGCCCGCGCTCCATCCTTTCGACAACGCCCCGCCATTGCGGGTTCGATGCTCCACCACGGGGCGTAGCACAGGGTTTGCGCATTACCCCGCGCATTACCGCGCACATTGCTCCGCGCCAGGCGCGCACGGATAATGCGCGCCCCTTCGCCGGATACCCGGATCCATGCCCAGAAGCGCGCTGTTGGCGCCAGCATACTGGCCCTCCTGGCTGCTGGTCGGACTGACCTGGCTGCTGGCGCGGCTGCCCTCCCCGGCCCAGCGCCGGATCGCGAGCTGGCTGGCCGCGCGCCTGATCGGGAGCCGCAACAGTCGGGTCGCGGTGATCCGGAGAAATCTCGAACTCTGCTTCCCCGAAATGCTCCCCGAGCAGCGGCGACAGCTGGGGCGCGATCATCTGCGCTCGGTGGTCCTGCTGGCCTTCGAGCTGCTCAACCTGATCTGGGCGCCGCGCGACAAGCTGCTCGGCAATACCCGCATCCGCGGCCGCGAGCACCTGCAGGCCGCGCTGGCGAGCGGCGAACCCCTGCTGCTGGTGACCGGCCACTTCACCACCTTTCTGGTCAGCCTCGCGGCGCTGGCGGAGATCGTGCCCTTTCATGTGCTGTACCGGCGCATGGACAACCGGGTTCTGGAGGCGCAGCTCTACCAGCGCGGCGCGCGCAAGTACCCGATCACCACCATCCACCGCAAGGAAATCCGGCGCATGCTCCGGGAGCTGGGCAGCCAGGGCGTGGTGGCGGTCCTGCCAGATCAGGACTTCGGCCTCAATCGTGGAGTCTTCGTGCCCTTCTTCGGCATCCAGACCGCCACCATCACCGCAATCCCCCAGTACGCCGCCCAGGCCAGTGCCCGGGTGCTGCTGTTCTCGAGCTGGCGGGAAGGCGACGGCGTGGTGGTGGACATAGCGCCGGCCCTGGAGCACTACCCCTCGGGGGACGACATCGCCGACACCAGGCAGTGGAGCGACTGGCTGGAAAGGCAGGTGCGCCTGCATCCCGCCGATTACTTCTGGCTCCACAAGCGCTTCAAGACCCACCCCCCCGACGAGCCCGACCGCTACCGCAGTCCGAGCAGGGAAAGCTGACGCGTGCAGCGGACGCCCCTGCGGCCGAATTGCACCGCGCCGCGCGCCTGCCTACCATAGCGCGCTGCCAATAGCCGTGGGCCATACCATGTCGCACCAGGCCGTGCTCTGGGATTTCGGCGGCGTCATCACTTCTTCGCCCTTCGAAGCCTTCAATCGCTACGAGGCCGAGCGCGGCCTGCCGCTGGATTTCATCCGCCGCATCAATGCCACCAATCCGGACACCAATGCCTGGGCGCAGTTCGAGGCGAACCGCATCGGCATCGAGGAATTCGACCGCCTGTTTCTGGAGGAATCGCGTGCCGCCGGCCACCCCATCCCCGGCCGCGAAGTGATCGCCCTGCTCGCCGGCGACGTCCGCCCGCGCATGGTCGAGGTGCTGCGCCGCGTCAAGCGGGACTTCAGGATCGCCTGTCTGACCAACAATGTGCGCGCCGGCAAGGGCCCGGGCATGTCCCGCTCCGCGGAGAGCGCCGCGGAGGTCCGCGAGGCCATGGCGCTGTTCGAACATGTGCTCGAATCCAGCCGCGAGGGCCTGCGCAAACCCCAGCCCGAGTTCTATCTGCGCGCCTGCCAGCGTCTCGGCGTCGAACCCGGGCAGGTGGTCTATCTCGACGACCTGGGCATCAACCTCAAACCCGCCCGCCAGTTGGGCATGACCACCATCAAGGTGGTCTCGGAGACCCAGGCGATCCGCGAACTCGGTACCGTGCTGGGCGTCGAGCTCTGATCCGCGGGCGCCGCTGGATCGTCGCCGGCGACGCCCGTACCATGGTGGCAGACGACAACCATCCTCGGCCGCCGCCATGTCCTACACCACCATCCGCTTCACCCGCGAGGGCGCCGTCGCCCGCATCACCCTGGCCCGCCCGGACGCCGCCAACGCCCTGAACCCGGCCATGGCCCACGAACTGCTGGAGGTCGCGCAGCTGTGCCGCGACGATTCCAGCGTGCGCGCCGTGATCCTGGACGCCGAGGGCAAGGTGTTCTGCGCCGGCGGCGACGTGCAGGAATTCGCCGCCGCGGGAGATCGGCTGTCCGCCGAACTGGATCGCCTGATCGGCATCTTCCACCCCGCGGTGGAAATCCTGTGCACCCTGAACGCGCCGGTGATCGCCGCGGTACAGGGCGTCGCCGCCGGCGCCGGGCTGTCGCTGCTGTCGGCGTGCAGCCTGGCGGTCGCGAGCAGCAACGCCATGTTCACCATGGCCTATACCGGCATAGGTCTCACCCCGGACGGCGGCGCCACCTATTTCCTCGCCCGCCAGCTCGGCCTGCGCAAGGCCGAGGAGCTGATGATCACCAACCGCCGCCTGGATACGGAGACGGCGCTGGCCTGGGGGCTGGTCAACGAGGTGGTGGCGCCGGAGCTGCTGGCGGACCGCGTCGCCGCGCTCGCCGGCGAGCTGGCCACCGGTGCCACCGCCGCCTATGGCGCGGCGCGGCGCATGCTGCTGGCCAGCAGCATGCACAGCCTGGGCGAGCAGCTGGAGCTGGAAAAACAGACCATGGTCTCCGCCGGGGCAAGCCGCGATGGCCTGGCCGGGGTAGCGGCCTTCAAGGCCAAGACCAAGCCCGAGTTCCAGGGTCGCTGAGGCGCTCGCCGCTCAACCGCCGAAGGTCGCCATGGTCAGATTCGACTGGCTGACCCGGCCGATCAGGCCCGCCTCATCGTAGAGCTCCGCCTCGGCGATGGCGATGCCATTGGGCTGGGCACGGGTGATGGCATCGATCCCGAGCCAGTCGCCGTCCGGCAGCCGGTGCAGGTTCAGGGTGAGATCGGCATTGATGAAGCCGGTGCCGGAGTCCAGATAGAGCTGCGCGAAACCATTGCTGAAATCGGCCAGGGTGGCCACCCGGACAAAGGGCGAGGTGGCCTCTCCGGCGATCAGCTCGGCCGGCAACCGGACCCAGGTGGTACCGCGGCCGCTGCCCATTTCCAGCAGCGCCGGCTTGAGCGGCACCCGGGTGTGGAGACCGGGTGGAAACTCGCGGTTCTCCCGATTGGGAATACGATGCACGCCGACCACAGGCGGCCGCGACCAGGCCTCGCGCAACGCCGGCGGCGGTCCCGCGGGAATGCGCGCAGCGGCCGGGATCACCACCTCTGCGGTGGCCAGCGCCAGGGCGCTGGCGCGGCCGATTTCCTCGCCATCGCGATACAGGCTGGCCTCCAGCAAGCGCAGCCGCCGGCTCTGCCGCACCAGGCGGGCGGCGACCTGGAGCGGCTCGCGCGGCACCGGGCGGAACAAGTCCGCGGTGAGGCGGGTGACCAGCATGCCCTCCGGCACCTGCCGTTCGATCGCCCAGGCGAGCAGGCCGATGGAGGCGCCGCCGTGGATGGTGAACGGCCCCCAGGGACTGGCGCACAGCTCGGTGGGCAGAAATTGCGCGTCTTCGCGTTCGAAAAGTACAGCCATGAAACCACTCCTGAAAAGAACCCGGCATTCAGCGATCGGCGGTCAGCTGCTGCCCGCAGCTGCGGCAGCGATAGCGGCTCTGGCCGCGCACCACACGGTTGTGTCTGGTGGCGCTGAGCTGGTGTTCGCCGCAGCCGCAGCGGTAGCCAAAGCGGCGCTCGCGGCGGACCGGCAGGCCGCTGAGATCGAAATCACTGGTACGCCTGGGCGCGACCCCGAACGCCTCCATTACCGCGCGCCACTCGGCGCCGTGCGGTCTGGCGCTCCGCCCATGCAACAGGTCGACCACATAGTGGGCGACCTCGTGGGGCACCGTATCGGCCAGATTCTCCCGGTACCAATGGGCGAACACCAGGGGGTTGTAGCGGATCTCGCGGCGCTCTCCGCGCACCCGGTACATACCGGCGGACTGGCCGTGCAGATCGAAGCGCACCGCAATGTCGGGCAGCGGGTGAGCGAACAGGGCCCGTGCCCGGCGCAGCCAGGCACGGGTGGCGTCCTCGACCTCGGCGCGCTGGGCGCCGCTCAGCGCGATGCTCGTTCCGGTCACGATCAGGGCTCCGCAGCGACCGCGGCGAGCCAGTCGATCACCGCCACCGCCAGGCGGTCCAGCGCCGCCGCCAGCGCCGCCACCCCGCCATCCACATCCGCGCTCGCGGCAGGCACGCGGAGCGCGAAGTCGCGGCTGGCGAGCAAGTCACCGCCGCGCCGCTCGCGGACCAGCACACGGGCCGCGACCCGGGCTTCGGCGCCATCTTCGACAAAGTGCTGCTCGAAGCTGACCAGCTCGATACCCAGCCAGCGCCCAGGGGCGTCAGGTGTTGCGGGCGCCAACCGGTCTTGCAGGCGCCGCGCCAACAACTCCGAGGGCGGCGCCGCCCAGCGGTGATCGCGATAGGCGGCGAGGCGGGTCGCCCCGTGGCGCCGGTAATACACCTGACCATCATCCAGCCAGGGCGGCGCGACCACCTGCACCTCCAGCTGCCAGGGCAGCGCGACGCGCTCTTCCGGCAGGACCCCCAGATCGTGCAACACCGTCGGCGGGGGCGGCGACGGCAACAGGGCACAGCCGGCGAGCGACAGGACCAGTCCCAAGGCAACTATCAGACGCATGGATCAGTCTCCGGAGTAACCGGCTTCGCCGGGACCAGGGGGTGGGCGCGGCGCGCCCCACAACAGCGCTGGCGGATTGTTCTCCAGGGTGGTGGCGAGCCGCTCGAAACGATCGGCGGCAGCGCGAATCGCCGCCAGCGCGGCCTCCAGTTCGGGGAGGATTCCCGAGCTCACCTGTTCGCCAACCCCGGCGACGGCCGCATCGGCACGCGCCGCGATCGCCCCGGCATCGCGCAGCCGCGCCTGCAACAGCTCCAGGGTGTCGCGAAGCGCGCGCAAGGTCGTGCCGGCCTCGGCCAGGGTGGCATCGCCCTGATCGAGCAGCGGAGCAAAGCGGGTGAAAGCGGGCCGGCTGAGGCCGAGCAACTCGTCGATGCGGGTGCTGATGTCCTCCAGATTGGCGAGGATACGCCCGACGCGGGCCACCGACTCCGGCGCCAGCAGCCGGTTCAGATTGGCGGCCAGTTGCTGGATCTGCTCGGCGATGCCCTGCCCCACGGTCTGAAAGGATTCGAGCAGCGACGGCCGCATCTCGATGCGCCCCGGATCCGTGCTGCTGGTCGGCAGCTTCGGCGCGTCGAGCGGACCGTCATCGAGCAGCTCGATGAAGGCCAGTCCGGTCAGCCCCTGGGATTTGAGCACCGCGTAGGTGTTCACCGTCACCAGCACCCGCGATTCCAGGGCGATGTCCAAGAGAATATCCCTGGTGCCGTCGCGGGCAAAATGGATGGCGGTGACCTGGCCGACTTCGACGCCGCGGTAGTACACCTTCGAGTAGGGCGACAGCCCGGCCACCGAGCTCTTTGCCACCACCTGGTAGGGGCGGCGCTCCATTTCCGGCCCCTGCAGCCAGCGCGCACCGGCCAGCAGGCCGAGACCCAGGACGATCACGAACAGTCCGGCGGCAAAGGCGTAAGCGCTGCGTTCCATGATGTCCGCTCCCCGGTCAATGGGCTACCCGGCGCACGCCCCGGGTGCCCAGAAAATAATCCTGAATGAAGGGATGCTCGACCGCGATCACCTCGTCGAGACTGCCCAGTGCAGCCACCCCGCGATCGGCCAGCACGGCGATCCGGTCGCACAGGTCGCAGATGGTATCCAGATCATGGGTGACCAGCACCACCGTCAAGCCCAGGGCCTGGCGCAGCTCTTGAATCAGGCTCACGAACTGTTCGCTCGCCACCGGATCCAGTCCTGCGGTAGGTTCATCCAGCAACAACAGCTCGGGCTCCAGCACCAGGGCGCGCGCCAGCGCCACCCGCTTGATCATGCCACCGGAGAGTTCCGCGGGCAGCAGCGCGCCGGCATCCGCCGGCAGGCCCACTTGGGCGAGCTTGCGGGCGACCAGCAGATCCACTTCCCCGCCCCTGAAACTGCGCAGCTCGCGCAGCGGAAAGGCGACATTGTCGGCCACCGACAGCGCCGAAAACAAAGCGCCGTGCTGGAACAGAACGCCCCAGCGACGGCGCAGCGCGGCCCGTTCGGCACCGCTCAGGCGGCCGGACTCGCGGCCGAATACCGACACCGTCCCCGCCGCCGGCCGCTGCAGGCCGATCATCTCGCGCAGCAGGGTGGTCTTGCCGCAACCCGAACCGCCAACCAGGGCGAGCACCTCGCCGCGGCGGACTTCCAGATCGAGGCCGTCGTGAATCACCCGATCGCCGAAGCGGGTGACGATACCGCGCATGTCGACCACGGCCTCACTCATACCAGCCCACATCCCGGAAGGCCACCGCGAACAGCGCGTCGAGGACGATCACCATGGTGATGCTGGCCACCACCGAGCGGGTGGTCTCGGCGCCGAGACTGGCGGTATTGGGCTCGACCCGCAGGCCATAGAAGCAGGCCACCACCCCCACCACCACGCCGAAGGCCAGCGATTTCCACAACGACAGCCAGTAGGTTCCCAAGGGGATCGCGCCGGGCAGCCCGGAGAGGAACTGCCCGAAACCCAAGCCCAGCTCCAGCTGGGCGATCAGCATGCCGCCTGCCACGCCGCACAGGCTGGTCCAGAACGCCACCAGCGGCATCAGCAGGCCGAGCGCCAGCACCTTGGGCAGGATCAGTCGTCGAAAGGGCGACACCCCCATCACCCGCAGCGCATCCAGCTCTTCGGTAAGCCGCATCACGCCGAGCTCCGCGGTCATCGCCGAACCGCTGCGGCCGGCGACCAGAATGGCGGCGAGCAGGGGTCCCAGTTCGCGCGCCGTCGCCAGACCCACCAGATTGACAATGAAAGTCTCGGCGCCGAACAGCCGCAGTTGCAGCGCGGACAGATAACTGAGCACCACGCCGATCAGCAAACCCACCAGACCGGTGATGGGCAGCGCCAGCAGACCCGCCTTGTAGAGGGTCGCCGACAGCTCGCGCAGCGGAAAACCGCGCGGCGCGCGCAGCAGGGCCATGGCCTCCAGCAGCAGTTGGCCGAACAGCGCCAGCGCCTCTCGCACCCCGCGCAGACCCTTCAACACCCGGTCGCCGAGGAAGGTCACCGCGACCACCGGCCCACGGCGCCGCGGGCGCGCGCCGGGCAGGGTCTGCGCCGCCAGTGCCGTCAGCAGGCGGCGGTGGTCCTCGCTCGCCTGCAAGTCCGCCGGCAAGGCGCCGTCCCAGCCACCCACCAGCAGCATGGCGCCGGCGCTGTCCAGCGCCGCGAGATCGGACAGATCCCAGCGGCCGGCCGCCGACGCGCGGCCCAGCGCCGGGCGCAATTCGCCCAGCCGCGACGCCAGTCCGACCAGGGTCCAGTCCCCCGCGACCCGCCAGCCGGCCTCGCCCGGCAGAGGCTGGAGCTCGGCGACAACGGGCTTGCCGGGATCCGCTGCAACCGCCGTCAAGCCGGATCCTCCAGCGCGCGTGCGGCCGGCTGCAGGCGCCAGTTGAGCAACGCCAGCGCGGCCAGTGCCAGCACCGGCAACGTGCTCAGCAACAGCACCTGCCAGCCGACGACCGCCAGCAACCAGCCGGCGCTCAGCGCCGCCAACGCCTGCAAGCCGAACAGGCTGACATCATTGACCGCCTGCACCTTGAAGGCCTCGCCGGGCCGGTAGCTCGCCGCCAGCAGGGTGGTCCCGCCAATGAACAGGAAGCTCCAACCCACTCCGAGCAGGACCAGAGCGCCCCAATAATTGGCAAACTCGAAGTGCGCGAATACCACCAGCAGTACGCTCGCCATGGCCGCCAGACCCAGCAGCAGCAAGCCATCGATCCCAGTGCGGCGCACCAGCCAGGGCACCACCAGCGCGGGCGCAAACATGGCGGCGATATGGCTTTGCAACACCCACTTGGTGGCCTCCAGGCTATGCCCGTTAACCATGTGCATGTGCAGGGGCGTCGCGGTCATCACCAGGCTCATCACGGTGAAGCCCGCCGCGCCGCAGAAAATCGCCGCCAGCACCGGCGGCAGGCGCAGGACGGCGCCCAGCGAACGCGCCTCGGCCTCATCGCCCGCGACGTGGCTGCGGCGTGGCGGCTCACGGTAGAAAAGGACGGCCAGGGTGGCGAGGACGAGCACTGCCAGCAACAGCGCAAAGGATCCGAGAAAGGGCACCGGCAGCAGGTGCTCGCCCCAGGTCACCAGCTGCGGGCCGAGGAAGGCGGCGACCAGGCCGCCCAGCAGCACTCGGGAGGCCGCCGCCGCGGCCCGTTCGGGCGCCACGCTTTCCATGGCCGCGAACCGGTACTGTTGACCGGCAGCCAGACCGATGCCCATCAGCACCAGGGCGCTGTTGTAGAGCGCGAAGTGCTCGGCTGCCAGCGCCACCATGGCCAGCACAGCGCCGGCACAGGCGATCGCACTCGCCGCCAGAAAGACCGGCTTGCGACCGAACCTCTGCATGGCCAGCACCAGGGGCAGAATCGAGCCCGCGGACCCCAGCATGAACAGTGCTACCGGCAGGGTCGCATAGGCCGGATCCGGCGCCAGCGTGCGGCCCACGATACCGCCTGCAAAAACCACGAAGGCGGGCATCGACATGGTGAGCGCCTGGCAGAGCGCGAACAGGCGCACATTGGCTGCGTGGTGCATGGCGCGACTTCCGTTCAGAGAACCCGATGTTAGCAGGCGATCCCGGCGGCGGGCAGCGGGCGCCGATCCGGGCACTACGTCACAGGCGGCACACAGCGGGCCGCGCCAAGCTGGCGAGGACTGCCGTTCTGGGCGAAAATCTGCGCACCATGAACCCAAGAACATTGCCATTGCGGGCGCTGCTCGCCGTACTGCTGGCGACGGCCCCGGTCGCCGCCAGCAGCGGCGCCGTGCATTCCTGGGTCGACGACCAAGGCGTCACCCACCTCTCCAATGTGCCGCGCGCGCATGCCCAACGCGATGCCGATCGCGTCGCCCTGACCCCGGCCGCCCACGCCCGCGCCGCGCGCAACGCCATCTACAAATATCGCGACGACTCGGGAGTGGTCCACTATACCGACCAGCGCCCGGTGGACGCCGCCTATACCCTGGTGCAGACCTACTGTCCGGCCTGCGACCCGCGCTCGCCGGTGGACTGGCGCACCGTGCGCCTGCACCCGGAGGCTTTCGGCGACGAGATCGCCGCCGCGGCGCGGCGCTGGCAGATCGATCCCGCGCTGGTACGCGCCGTGATCCACGCCGAGTCCGCCTTCAACCCCGAGGCCATCTCCCGCGCCGGCGCCCAGGGCCTGATGCAGCTGATGCCGGCCACCGCGGGCGACTACGGCGTCACCGACGCCTTCGATGTGCACCAGAACATCGAGGCCGGCACCCGCCATCTGGCCGACCTGCTGGCCCGCTATCGGGGCGACGTGCGCCTCGCCACCGCCGCCTACAATGCCGGCGCCGGTGCGGTCGAACGCCACGGCGGCATCCCGCCCTTTGCCGAAACCCGGGTCTATGTCGAACGGGTGGGCATCCTCCACCGCCGCTACCGAGGCGATTCCTGAGTCCTGTCATGTCCCTGCCATGACCGCGCGCGAGTATCCGGGCCGCAAACCCCTGGTCTGGAGATTCCATGCACACCCTGCTTCGTTCATTTGCCCCCACCTTGTTGGCGGCAAGCCTATTGGCGCCCGCCGCGGTGGGCGCCAAGCCCGCGCCCGAGTCCTATTTCGAGCGGATCGCCACCTTTCCCGTCTTCCTGAACGCTACCATCGACGCCCAGACGGTGGCCGAGATCGTCGCCGCCAGCGCAGACGGCAATACCCTGATCTACACCGACAGCGAGAACGACCGGGTCGGTTTCGTCGACATCACCGATCCCGAGCACCCCGCCCCGCTGGGAGTGCTGGACCTGGCCGGCGAGCCCACCTCGGTGGCGGTGCACGGCGGCCATGCGCTGGTCGCGGTGAATACCTCGACGGACTTCATCGACACTTCCGGCGAACTGGCGGTGATCGAAATCGCCAGCCGCACCCTGGTCGCCACCCTGCCGCTGGGCGGCCAGCCGGACTCGGTCGCGGTCAGTCCCGACGGCCGCCATGCCGCGGTCGCCATCGAGAACGAACGCGACGAGGACCTGGGTGACGGCGCACCGCCACAACTGCCGGCCGGCTGGCTGACCGTAGTCGACCTGATCGGTGCGCCCGGGGACTGGCAGCTGCGCCGGGTCGAGCTGACCGGCCTGGCCGAGCGCTTCCCGGAGGATCCGGAGCCCGAATACGTCGCCATCAGCGCCGCCAATATCGCCGTGGTGAGCCTGCAGGAGAACAACCATCTGGCACTGGTCCATCTGCCTACCGGACGAGTCCTGCGCCACTTCCCGGCCGGTGCAGTCGATCTGCAACAGATCGATACCGACGAGAACGACCTGATCGAACCCACCGCGGAGCTGGACGGCGTGCTGCGCGAACCCGACGGCGTGACCTGGCTGCAGGGTCTGAGCTTCGCCACCGCCAATGAAGGCGATCTCGACGGCGGCAGCCGCGGTTTCAGCGTCTTCGGCCTCGGCGGCCAGCTCCTTTTCGAATCCGGCAACGGCTTCGAGCACGAGGTCATCCGCGCCGGCCACTATCCGGAAGACCGCTCCGAGAACAAGGGCAACGAACCCGAGAACGTCGCCTACGCCCGCTACGGCAAGGACCGGCTGCTGTTCGTGGGCTCCGAGCGCGCCAGCCTGGTCGGGGTCTACCGGCTGCAAGGCCTGCACCATCCCGAGTTGCTGCAGCTGCTGCCCACCGGCGTGGGACCCGAGGGTCTGCTGCCCATCCCCGAACGCGACCTGTTCGTGGCAGCCAGCGAGAACGACGAGCGCGACGACAAGTTTCGCTCGACGCTGACCCTCTACCGCAAGGCGGCGGCACAGGCGGACTACCCGACCCTGGTGTCCAGCGACCGCGACGACGGCACCCCGCGGCCCTGGGGCGCGCTCTCCGCGCTGGCCCTGGATCCGGCCGATGCGGCGCGGGGCTACAGCGTCCACGACAGCTTCTACGGCCACACCCGGATCTACACCCTGGATCTGGGCGCAAGCCCGGCCCGCATCGACGGCGAGATCCCGCTGCGCGACGCCGACGGCCTGCTGGCCGCAGTAGCATCGGATCTCGTGGAATCTTCCGGCGCCGTGAATCTGGACGCCGAGGGCCTGGCGACCCGTGTCGGCGGCGGCTTCTGGCTGGTATCGGAAGGCAAGGGCGCGGGCACCACGCCCGATCTGCTGTTGGCGGTGGCCGCCGACGGTGCCATCGAGCAGGTGGTCTCCCTGCCGGCGAGCACCGCCGCCCGCCAGATCCGCTTCGGGTTCGAAGGCGTTGCCCGCGTCGGCACCGGCGCTGCCGAACAGGTCTATGTCGCCTTCCAGCGCGAGTGGCAGGACGACCCCGAGGGCCTGGTGCGCATCGGCCGCTATACGCCGGCCGAGGGCAGCTGGCGGTTTTTCCACTATCCCCTGGACGCGGTCGAATCACCCTTCGGCGGCTGGATCGGACTGTCCGAGATCGTCGCCCTGGATGCCGACAGCTTCGCGGTGATCGAGCGCGACAACCAGGCCGGCGCCGATGCCCGGGTGAAACGCCTGTACCGATTCTCGGTGGCCGGTGTCGATCCCGCGGAAGACACCGCGGCGGGTATCGCGCCGACTTTCCCGGTGCTGGAAAAAACCCTGGTCGCCGACCTGATACCGGCACTGGAGGCGACTGGCGGCGCGGTCCTGGAGAAGATCGAGGGACTCGCGGTACAGCCCAACGGCGACGCCCTGATCGTCAACGACAACGACGGCGTCGACGACTCCAATGGCGAGACCCAGCTGCTGCGCCTGCCGGGCCTGTTCGACTGAAAACCGGCACACCGCCCGCGGCACCGCAGTGCCGCGGGCGGTGGCCTTCGGCACTCTCTTTCCATGCTTGCTTTCCGTGCTAGCATCGGCGCTCGGACATCACACCTCGGGAGCGCCGCCATGGGGTCGACGGCTAGATCGATTCGACTGCTGGGCGCGAGCCTGCTGGCGGCCGCCGGCGCCCAGGCCGCGGGGCTGGCTCTGGAACCCGGCCTCTGGGAGGCCTCCTGGACCATCAGCAACGCCCTCACCGGGCAACAGTTCACCGAAACCCGCACCCAGTGCATCCGCACCCGTGAATTCAACCCGCGCGAACTCCTGCGCCAGGCCCAGGGCTGCCGGGTGGTCAGTGAGGACCAGCAAGGCAACCGTATTCAGTTTTCCCTGATCTGCTCCCTGGAGGGCGGGGCTCAGACCCAGGTGGACGGCAACTTCGAAACCGATGGCAGCAACGGCAACGGCCAGCTGCGCACCCAGACGCGTATCGGCGGGATGAGCGTCAACATGGATACCAACGTCTCCACCAGGCGCATCGGCGACTGCCCGGCCGCCCAATCCTGAGCGCCGGCGCCATGTTCCGGCGGACGGAACCGGACAATCCCCCCCAGATCGACAGCCGGCACGGCCCTGGCGCGCACTGACGGCCAGCGAGCCGGTGGCTGCGACCGCTACCGTCGGCGATCGCCGCTGCCTGGCGCACGCCGGCACCCTGGTGTTCGGCTACGGCCACTGTGCCCGCGGGCTGCCGCTGCTCGACACCTTCCTGGTGGTGGGCCTCGCGGTCGCGGCCATTCCCGAGGCGGTTCACTCCGGAAACCTAAGGCCTAACAAAGCGGTGAAAATCGGCCACAAAAACGTGGCCTCGGACGCTCTCTTCTTTCGCGCCGTCTTGCGCGACGTTATGCGAGCAACAACCCGCAGACAGTCTGCGCTAACGAATCAGCACCAATAAATAATCACAGGTTAGCATATGAATGACGACGATATTAAGACGGAAATCGCATCAAGCAGCTACCAAGTCAAAGAGTACATTGCACAGCTAACTTTAGAGAATGCACGACTCAACAGAGCATTGGTAAAAAAGGAAGTTTCCATTCTCAGCTTAAACAGCAAAATAAAAGCACTAGAAGAAGAAATAAAAGAAAACAAACCAGAATTCAAAATTATTATGAATCTAGGCGGCGACGGTGAGTCCGCATAACCACAAGGACAAAGACGCAAAAACAAAACAGGAATCAGGTCAAGCGCAAGGCGGCTCGTACTGAAAGCAATTTGCCGGCGTTGCGTTGACGGCGAAGTCGCTATCGGGAAAATTCGCCGACGAAGCCATTGACATACGCTTTCAGCAGCGTTGGATCATCCCAGGGCACATCGTGATAGCCCTGGGTCAAATACGCGCTGTGCGGGTCGCGCAGCCATTCGTTCGGAAACAGCGCGACGGTTTCCGGATAGTGCGCAAGCACCTGCCGTTCATAAGCGACGCCAGAAAGCTGGCACCACAGCGCACGGCAGAGATCACGGCCGAACTGTCGGGCCACAATGCCGGGTGGCGTCGGACGCGGACTGAATTCGATAAAGTAAGCCGCCTCGGTCTGGTGTTCGATAATGAAGTCGGCGGCGCCGAAACCACTGTAGCCAAACTCGTTCAGCATCGCGCGCGTGGCCTGCTCCGCCTCCGGATTCTCGACCCAGCGCAGGACACTGCTCGGGCCCATGGGTGCCGGGTGAGTGAGGTGCTTGATCAGGGTTGCCGTCTCCAGCACCTCTCCGCGCCACGCCACGCTGGGCTGCGACGCCATAACACCCTGAATATACCGCTGCGCCAGTATCCTTTGCCCCTCATCGCGGCCGCGGAGGTCGCGGTACGCAGCGACCGCTGCAGCGGACGTCGCACAGATGCGTACCGCGTGGCCGGCATGGCCGTGCTCACCTTTGAGCACCAGTGGGTAGCCGTAGGCATCACCAAAATCCGTTACATCCGCCTGATGCTGGACCAATACCTGCTCCGGCACGCGCAAGCCGAGCGACTCCGCGAGGGCACTCGTCTCGATCTTGCTCAGCATGGCCTGGTGAAATGCAGGTTCGCCCGACGAACGCCTGACCAGGTCCACCACATCGGCAAATTGTGCATCGACCTGCCCGTTGGCGTCGGCAGCGATGATATTGTGAAAAAAACGTACCGCGAGCTCGCAGGCCGGTATCAGGAACAGCGGCTGATACTGACGCACCGAAGCCACCAAATTGGGAAAGGCACTGCCCGTTGCGGGCGCGGTGAAAGCGTATTCGTTGTAACGGGTTTTCGACAGATAGCTTTCGGGGTGACAGTATGACGCGACGCTGAATCTTGCATGGGTAAGCTCCCCGGGTAGTCGCGCTGCACCGAGCCAGCTGGGCGAAAACAGCACGACCATGATACGCAGGCGCGGGTCGGCAGCTTCATCGGCCATTGTCTCATCCAGTTGGCAGTGCGAATCGGGACCGGTATTGTAGGGAAGTTGAGGCAACACCGCACAACCAAACGTGCCACGTCAGAGGCCGGCGGACCATGCCGTTCCGCCACAATGGGCATCATCGACCACTCCGGAATCATGCCATGGCAGCAGAGATTGCCGACACCCTGCGGCAGGCCGTGGACCTGCATCAACAGGGCCAGATAGCGCGAGCGACGGCGTTGTATCAACGGATTCTGCAGAGCCACCCCAGGCACTTCGACGCGTTGCATCTGCTGGGCGTGGCCTGCCTGCAAAATGGCAACCCCGAGGCGGCACTGGCGTTGGTCGGCCAGGCGATCCGCGTGAATCCCCGCAGCGCGGATGCCCTGACCAACCTCGGCAACGCGCTGCGCGAGCTGGGTCGCCACGCGCAGGCACTTACCTGCTACGACCGCGCGCTTGGTATCCGACCGGATTCGGCGGAAGCTCGTTACAACCGTGCCTTGGCATTGCAGGAATTGCAGCGCCATGACGATGCCCTGGCCGAATACGACCGCGCGCTTGCGCTGCGCCCCGAGTATATCGAGGCGCGCTACAACCGCGGCGTGGTGTTGCAGGACAGCAGGCGCTACGAGGATGCCGCGCTGGCATTTGCACAGTTGCTGGAACTGGCGCCGGATTGCCCCTACGCGGCGGGCAAGCTGGGGTACCTGCGGTTACTGTGTTGCGACTGGGCGTCCTACCACGACCAGCTGGCCCAGCTCACCGGCGACGTCCGCGCCGGTCGACGCGTGTGCGATCCGTTTTCCTTCGCCGCCATGTCGAACTCGGCAGCGGCACAGCTTGTTTGTGCAAGCACCTATGCCGCGGACAGGTATCCGCAGGCCGTCCCACCCCTGTGGTCGGGAGAACGTTACGATCACGGCAAAATCCGGGTTGCATACCTGTCGGCGGATTTTCACGAACATGCCACCACGCATCTGATGGCAGGACTGTTCGAGCATCACGATACGGACCGTTTTGAGATCACGGCCATTTCCTTTGGCCCGGATCGGCAGGACGGCATGCGCCAGCGTCTGATCAACGCCTTCAGCGGTTTTATCGACGTACGCGGCAAGAGCGATCGCGAAGTCGCGCTCTTGCTGCGCGAGATGGAAATCGATATCGCCGTTGATCTCAAAGGCTACACCCAGGGCAGCCGCCCGGGGATTCTGGCCCAGCGTCCGGCACCGGTTCAGATCAACTATCTGGGCATGCCGGCCACCATGGGCGCGAGCTACTTCGATTACATCATCGCCGATTCCTGGGTCATTCCGCCGGAACATCATCCGCATTACTCGGAGCAGATCCTGTATCTGCCGGACACCTATCAGGCGACCGACGACAGCCGGCACATTGATGTTCATACCCCCGTCCGCGCCGACCTCTCCCTGCCGGAGGAAGGCTTCGTTTTTTGCTGTTTCAACAATAACTACAAGATCACGCCCGATCTTTTCACGCTCTGGATGCGGCTGCTGCACCAGGTGTCGGGCAGCGTGCTCTGGTTGCTGGAGGACAACCCGGTCGCGACGCGCAACCTGCGCGCGGAAGCGCGGCTACGGGGCATTGCGCCGGAGCGGCTGGTGTTTGCACCGCGCATCGCTGCGGGAGCGCATCTTGCCCGGCACCGGCTGGCGGATCTGTTTCTCGACACCCTGCCCTACAGCGCGCACACCACGGCGAGCGACGCCCTGTGGGCGGGCTTGCCGGTGCTGACTTGCGCGGGAGAAACCTTTGCGGGAAGGGTCGCCGCCAGTCTGCTCAGTGCGGCCGGTCTGCCCGAGCTGATCACCCAGGATCTCGATCACTACGCGGCCCTGGCGCTGGAACTCGCCCGCAATCCCACGCGGCTGCGCGAAATCCGTGCCCGCCTCGCGCACAACCGCGGCACCTGTCCGCTCTTCGCCACGGACCGGTTTCGACGCCACCTTGAATCCGCTTATATCATCCTGTGGGAGCGCTGCCGAAGGCAGGAAACCCCGGCGGCTTTTTGTGTGCTTTCGGTCGGCCACGCGACGCGGCTTTTGGGGGCATCCGGTAGTGACGATTGAGATGGAGATCCCTTGTTGAAATTCGGTCGCTTCATCGCGGCAATTACAAGTGGATGCCGACGCCCTCGAGGTGGTAGCCGGCATTGACGAGGGCCTGGTCTCCAGTTCGCAGCCGTTGCAGGAGCTGGCGTCCACATGGTGGCTGCACAGCGCGCGGCCGAGCAATTTGCGCAGGTCGGTGCTCGGCAGCGGGGTCCCGTGCACAGGCCGCTGCGGGCGATGATGCGCAGGGTTTTCAGCTTGATGGTGCCCCCGCGCTCACAGGTCGCGGCCGCTGTAGGAGAGGTTGAAGGACTTATTGACCGGCGGAAAGTCCGGCACGATGTTGTTGATCACCGCGTGTTCGAGCAGCCCCCAGTTGTGCTACGAGGGATCCTGCGACCAGCAGCTGGCCGCGCCAGCCCTCGACCAGGCCGAGTCCAGAGCAGTCGGTACGCGGCGCTGGGCAGTCTTTTGGCCCCCGTCTTGTCGTGCGGGTCTTCTTGCGCAACTTCTCGAGGCTTTCCTCGACGAAGGTTGCTGCCGCATGTGCTCCACGCTTCTGATCGTTTCCGTTGCGCGCATTATCGCCTATCGTGCGAAATGGTCAGAGTTTCCTAAACCGAAGCCGGGCGACTGCCGTGTCTTCTGCGCTCAGGGCACCAACAGGTGCCCATCCAGGCAGGAAAGCGTTGCCGGAAATGTCGTGAGTGGAAGGCATGAGATTGTTTGGTATGCGGCGGTGGTCGCCTCCGCTGGGGTTTATTGGCGAGTTGCTGACGGCGCTTTACATGGGCGCGATTGCGTGGATCGCTGCGATCACGCACATCCACTACATTCTTTTTCCCGAACTGGGCGCCCTGGCCCATGACGTCATCAAACGGCCGCACGGCACCTGGGCCAAAGCACCGGGGATGTTGGTGCTCACACCGCTGCTCACCGGGCTTGTGGGCACGATCCTTATCCGCAACATGGGCAGCGGGATCCTGCCGATCCTGTTGGCGACCGCTGCGGCGATCCTCATCATCCGGGTCCTGAAGTCGCCGATCGCTCCGGCGATCTCGGCGGGTGTGCTGCCGATCTCGCTCGACATCACGAGTTGGAACTACCCTGCATCCTTATTGGTCGGGCTGGTGCTGCTTGCTCTGATCTCCCTTGTATGGCGCCGCATCGTCCCGCCGCCGCAAGTGAGAAGCGCTGGCGATATAGCCGACGACATTACCGAAGAAGCCCCTCGCGGCTATTCGTGGTGGCCGTTTTTTCTGGTGTTCCTGGTCGGTACGGCTGTCCTGGCTGAAGCCACCGGCTGGCGACTGATCCTGTTCCCGCCGCTGATCGTGATCGGCTTTGAGATGTTTGCGCATTCGAACGTTTGCCCCTGGGCCAGGAAGCCGATCCGGCTGCCGATCGCCTGTACCCTGAGCGCGCTGATCGGCGTTGCACTGGTCACGGCATTTGGAAATGCGCCATTGGCGGTGATGGCCAGCACGGTATGCGGCATCCTGATCCTGCGGGTGTTCGATCTGCATGTACCGCCGGCGCTTGCCGTGGGCCTGTTGCCGTTCGTCATTCCAGCCGTCGATTACCGGTTCGCCGCCTCCGTGGGCATTGGCACCTTGTCGCTGACCATGGTGTTCCTGGTATGGCGCAGGCTGAGAAAATCACGGCGCTCACTGTCCTGACGGCGAAGCCAAGTAGGCATTGGCCGGCACCGCCCGCGCAGAGGTCGGCGACCCCCGCCAGCACCGTATCCCTGAATCAGGGGCGGGTGCGCGCTTGCTCGGCCAGGTGGCGCACCGCCCAGTCGGTGTACTTGACCGCGTCCTGGCGACCATCGCCCGAGGGGATCCGGACTGACCGGCGGCAATGATTGCGTCTACACTGGACGCTGCTCCCACACCCTGCAGGAACCTCATGCGCAGCAGTTTCCGTCGGCTTTGGCCCACTGTTGTAGTCGTCGTGGCGGCCCTGGCGGCCTGGCAGCTGTGGCGGCACTTCAACGACAGCGACGGCCCCGCCCACATCGCCAGCGGCAATGGCCGCATCGAGGCGACCGAGATCGATATCGCCACCAAGGCACCGGGCCGGGTGGCGGCAATCCTGGTCGACGAGGGCGACTTCGTGAATGCCGGTCAGGTGCTGGCGCGCATGGACACCCAGGCCCTGCAGGCCCAGCTGCGCGAGGCCCGGGCCGGGCTGGCGCGCGCCCACATCGGGGTGGAGATCGCGCACAGCCTGATCGCCCAGCGCGACGCAGAGCTGGCGGCGGCGAGCGCCCTGATCGCCCAGCGCGAGGCAGAGCGCCGCGCCGCCCAGGCGCGCTTCACGCGTACCGAAAATCTTGCCGCCCGGGACGCCATCTCGCAGCAGACCCTCGACGACGACCGCGCCCGCCTGGAAGGCGCGCGCGCCGCTGTGGCCGCGGCCCGGGCGCAGCGGGCGGCGGCGCAAGCCACGCTGGGCACCGCGCGCGCCCAGGTGGTGTCCGCCGAGGCCGAGGTCGAGGCGGTGAGCGCCACCATCGAGCGGATTGCCACCGATATCGCCGACGGCGAACTCGAGTCGCCACGCGACGGGCGCGTGCAATACCTGGTCGCCCAGCCCGGCGAGGTGCTGGCGGCGGGCGGTGTCGCCCTCAACCTGGTCGATCTCACCGATGTCTACATGACCTTCTTCCTGCCGACGGAACAGGCCGGCCGGGTGGCGCTGGGCGCCGAGGTCCGCCTGGTGCTCGACGCCCTGCCCCAGCACGTGATGCCGGCCCGCGCCACCTTCGTCGCCGACGTCGCCCAGTTCACGCCCAAGACCGTGGAGACCGCCGAAGAGCGCCAGAAACTGATGTTCCGCATCAAGGCGCGGATCGACCCGGCTCTGCTGCGTAAGCACCTCCGCCAGGTCAAGACCGGAGTGCCGGGGATGGCCTATGTGCGGCTCGATCCCGACATCGCCTGGCCCGAGGAGCTGGCGGTTACTCTGCAGCCATGAACACCGCACCGGTCGCCCGGCTGCGCGCCGTGCGCCTCGACTACGGCAAGGTCCGGGCCCTGGACGATATCGACCTGGAAGTGCCCGCCGGGCAACTGGTCGGCCTGATCGGCCCCGACGGGGTGGGCAAGTCGAGCCTGCTGGCGCTGGTCGCCGGCGCCCGCGCGATCCAGATGGGGCAGGTGGACGTGCTGGGCGGCGATATGGCCGATGCCCGCCACCGCCGCGCGACCTGCCCGCGCATCGCCTACATGCCGCAGGGCCTGGGCAGGAATCTCTATCCCACGCTGTCGATCCGGGAGAACCTCGACTTCTTCGGCCGCCTGTTCGGGCACGACGGCGGCGAACGGAGGCGGCGCATCGAGGTGCTGACACAGGCCACCGGGCTCCAGCCGTTTCTCGACCGCCCGGCCGGCAAGCTCTCGGGCGGCATGAAGCAGAAGCTCGGCCTGTGCTGTGCGCTGATCCACGATCCCGACCTGCTGATCCTGGACGAGCCCACCACCGGCGTGGATCCGTTATCGCGGCGTCAGTTCTGGGAGTTGATCGCCGGCATCCGCCGGACCCGTCCCGACCTGAGCGTGCTGGTGGCCACCGCCTACATGGAAGAGGCAGCACGCTTCGACTGGCTGGCGGCCCTGGACGCCGGCCGGGTGCTGGCCACCGGCAGCCCGCAGAACCTCCTGGAGCACACGGGTGCGGCGACCCTGGAAGAGGCTTTCATCCGACTGCTGCCGGAGGACAAGCGCCGGGGTTATCGGCCGGTGGAGATTCCGCCGCGGCCGCAAGACGATGGCGATACCGCGATCGAGGCCGAAGACCTGACCATGCGCTTCGGCGAGTTCACCGCGGTCGATCATGTGAACCTGCGTGTCCCACGGGGCGAGATCTTTGGTTTTCTCGGCTCCAACGGCTGCGGCAAGACCACCACCATGAAGATGCTCACCGGCCTGCTGCCGCCGAGCGAAGGCCGGGCCTGGCTGTTCGGGCAGGAAGTGGACCCGCACGACCTGGCGACCCGCCGCCGCGTCGGCTATATGTCGCAGTTCTTCTCGCTCTACACCGAGCTGACGGTGCGGCAGAACCTGGCGCTGCATGCGCGGCTGTTCCAGGTGCCCGCTGCCGAGATTGCAGGGCGGGTGGACGAAATGGTGCAGCGCCAGGTTCTGCCGCACCGTCAGCTCGGTGTAGAGCGAGAAGAACTG